>CALMPB010000374.1 GCA_937871985.1 uncultured Burkholderiaceae bacterium | reverse complement strand
CGCGCGATGTCTGTAACGGCGGCGCTTGCTTCCATGAACGTATAGCCAATGCCTTTCTTTACCGCCTGTTTGATGGCTTCCGGGTGGCCCAATTCCATGACGACCTGGCGATTGACCACACCCACCGAGTAAAGCAAGTCGTCCTCCAAAGTACGGCGGATAGTAGAGTGCGGCGTTGCCACAAAAGGTAGCTTTGCAATGGCTTGCGTCGTGAACGAACGCAGTGCCGCGACTTGGTCGGGCGCGCCAAGCAGCAACAGTTTGTCCTCCCACAGCAATTCCAGTGTCAACCCATCCAGATTCTGCTTGGGATCGAGCCGCAGCACGGCGAAATCGCAGGCGCGCGTACGTAGCGTCTCGGTCGCGGTTTGCGCCGAGCCAATGCTCAAGGTCACGGTCACCTTGGGAAACTTTTGCCGGTACTGTGTCAATAAATCGCTCAGGCGATATGTGCCCGCCGTCATGGACGCAGCAACCGTGGCGTGGCCTGCGGAACCAGCCGTAATATCGTCCAGACTATCCGACAGTTCGCCGCAACGGGCCAGGATATCCTCGCACCAGCCATGAAAATGCATACCGGCCTCGGTCAGCGCCAACCGGCGGCCTTCTCGATGCACCAGCGCCATGTTCAAGCGGCGCTCGAGGTCGCGGATATGCGCCGTTACGGCGGGCTGGGCGACATGCAATTCCTCGGCCGCCTTGGTCACGCTCCCCAAGGCCACCACGCGGCAAAACAATTCCAGCTTCTGAAATGTAAAGGGGCCGACGAGCAGCTTGGAAACACGAGTCGTAGACATGATGGATATCGAATAGTTGAATAGCGTCCGAACCTAAATCCATAAGGTATAGATTATAGATCTTTCAATAAAAAAATATTGGACTTATAGATACAGTATCACCAATAATCACTTCCAGAAAACAAGCATGGATTCAAAAAGGAGACAGCAATGTCGGATGTGTCAACGGCGAACGATGCGGGATCATCCTCCCTCGACTTCAACTCCCTCCTGGGTGTGCAGGACCGCGTAGTCATCATCACTGGCGCGGGGCAAGGCATAGGCCGCGTCTTCGCGCATGCCTTTGCCGCGTACGGCGCCATCGCCGTGGTGGCGGACTTGAACAAAGACAAGGCCGATGCCGTGGCGCAGGAAATCAAGGCATCGGGCGGCAAAGCCATGGCCGTGGCGGTGGACATCGGCAATTTCGATTCGCTTCAAGCAATGGCGAAAACCGTGGCTGACGCTTATGGCCGGATCGATGTGCTCATCAACAATGCAGGTATTTTTTCCACTCTCGAGATGCGCCCGTTCTGGGAAATTCCACTTGATGAGTGGGACAAAGTCATGCATGTCAACATCACTGGCGTCATGCTCGCCACGCGCGCCGTCATTCCCTATATGCAAAAAGCCAAATGGGGCCGCATCATCAACATCTCCTCGGCCAGCATTCTGATGGGGCGGCCCAACTACACCCACTACACCACATCGAAGTCGGCGCTGATCGGCATGACGCGCTCGATGGCGCGCGAACTTGGCAACGACCACATCACCGTCAATGCTGTGATGCCAGGCGCAACGCAGACCGAGATTCCACGCAAGACGGTTTCGACGCAGCAGCGCGAAGCCATCGTTTCCCGCCAGTGCGTGCCACGTTCGCAAGTGCCTCAGGACCTAGTCGGAGCGGTGGTGTTCCTGGCCTCCGAAGGGTCGCAATTCATGACGGGACAAGTCATGAATATCGACGGCGGCGCATCGCATACCGGGGGATGAGTCATGAACGCCACATTGAAGAACGGCAAAGACCTCAGTCCGGCGGCAGTGCTTCCTGGAAATAAGAATCTGTTTTACGGCGGACAATGGCACGCGCCTGAAAGCGGCCGGTTTGCCGAGACTTACAATCCCGCCAATGGCGAAGCCATCGGCGAAACCGCGCAAGCCACGGCCAGAGACGTGGCCGCCGCGGTCGATGCCGCATCGCAAGCGTTCAAATCATGGCGCAAGACCAAACCCCTGGAGCGCGCGGAACTGCTAAGAAAGGCTGCTGGCATCTTGCGCGACAACGCGGAAGAGCTGGCAATGCTCGACGCGCTCAATACCGGCAACCCCGTGGCCGAAATGGTCGCGGACGCAAAAATCGCGGCAGCGAACCTGGATTACTTCGCAGGCATCGCCATGGAGGCCAAGGGCCAAACCATCCCCGTGGGCGACAACAACCTCAACTACACCCTGCGCGAGCCGCTCGGCGTCGTCGTTCGCGTCGTGGCCTACAACCACCCGCTGATGTTCGCCGCCCAAAAACTCGGGGCGCCTCTGGCGGCGGGCAACACCGTCATCATAAAGCCTTCGGAACAAGCGCCGCTGTCGGCTATCCGCATGGCCGAACTCATCGGCGGCGTATTCCCGCCCGGCGTGATCAACGTGCTGACCGGCGCGCGTGAATGCGGTGAGGCATTGACCGCGCACCCACTAGTGAAAAAGATCACGTTGATCGGCAGCACCGCCACCGGCAAAGCCATTCTGCGCGGCGGCGCGGACACCTTGAAACAGGTGCTGCTGGAGCTGGGCGGCAAGAACCCTCTCATCGCCTACCCCGACGCCGATCTTGAAAAGCTGGCCGACGGCATCGTTCGCGGCATGAACTTCACCTGGGCGGGACAATCTTGCGGCTCCACCAGCCGCGTCTTCCTTCACGACGATATTCACGACAAGGTGCTGGCGCGCGTCGTCGAGATTCTAGCCTCGCGCCACAAGCCCGGCATCCCGACCGACTGGGCGACTACGATGGGACCGGTCATCAGCAAAGCCCACCACCAACGGGTGTTGGACTACATCGAAACCAGCAAGCGCGAAGGCGCGCGTCTTGTCACGGGCGGCAAGACGCCAAGCAACCCGGCGCTGGCAAATGGCTACTTTATCGAACCGACCATTTTCGCCGACATGCGGCCTGGCATGACCATTGCAAACGAAGAGATCTTCGGTCCCGTCATGGCCGTGTTTCGCTGGAAGGACGAAGATGAAATGTTCCGCATCGCCAATAGCGTGGAGTACGGCCTGACAGCCTCCATCTGGACGAACAATCTCACCACCGCCCATCGCGCCGCCTCCCGGGTCGAATCCGGCTACGTTTGGATCAACAACGTCAGCCAGCATTTTCTGGGCGCCCCCTTTGGCGGGCACAAGAGCTCGGGCATCGGACGCGAAGAAAGCATCGAAGAATTGCTGGAATTCACACAGATCAAAAATGTGAACATAAACCTCGGGTGAAAGAGTTAGGCGACACCTTCGCTTACCCTCGCCACCCACATAATTTCATCAAGGAGACACTATGAAAGTACACCGCCATTTCATTACGCATTGTTTCAGCGCCCTGACGCTGGCTGCCGTTGCAGCCTCTCCCGCTTTGGCGGAAAAAGCCGTCCCCATCGGTTTCATAACGACGCTATCCACCCCCGCTGGCTATCTTGGCCAGGACGAACGCGACGGCTTCATGCTGGCCGTCAAGGAAGAAGGCGGCAAACTCGGCGGCATTCCCGTCGACGTCAGGATTGAAGACGACGGGCTCAAGCCAGCCGGCGCCAAGCTAACCGTCGACAGGATGCTGCAGGAAGGAATCAAAATTTTCACCGGCATCAACTTCTCCAACGTGATGATGGCCGTCGGCCCCTCGGTCATCGGAGCCAAAGCTTTCTATATCAGCAACAATGCCGGTCCCGCAGCCTTCGCAGGCAAGAATTGCAGCCCGTATTTCTTCGGTGCGGCTTTCCAGAACGATACGTTTGCGGACACGGTAGGTTTCGTCGCCAACGAGATCGGTGCGAAGAAAGCGGTAATCATGGTACCCAACTATCAAGCCGGTCGCGATGCGGCCGAAGGCTTCAAGAAAACCTTCAAAGGCCAGATCGTCGGTGAAATCTACACCAAGCTCGATCAAACCGATTTCTCGGTCGAGTTGGCGCGTATTCGCGCGCTTGACGCAGACACGCTATTCCAGTTCCATCCCGGCGGCACAGGAATCAATCTGGTCAAGCAATTTTCCAGCTCCGGCCTGGACAAGAAGCTCAAGATGGTGACTCCAATCTACTCGATGGACGAGCGCATGCTGGCCGCCGTCGGCCAAGCCGGCAAGGGTTTCTACATGAGCAGCCTCTGGAGCGCCGACCTGCCCAACGCCGCCAACAAGAAGTTCGTGGAATCCTTCACAAAAACCTATAACCGCGTTCCCACCGCGCAGGCGGCCCAATCATACGATACGGCGTTGCTGATCGCTTCGGCCCTGAAAGCCGTGGATGGAGACATGAGCAAAACCGACGCTTTCCGCGCCGCGCTGCGCAAGGCCGACTTCAAGAGTGTACGCGGCAACTTCAAATTCGGCCCCAACCAGTTTCCGATTCAAGACTGGTACATGCTGGAAACCGTGGATGACGGCAAAGGCAACGTCGTCTACAAAACCGTGAAGACCGTTGCCAAGGATCGCGGCGACCCCTACGCCGTCGCCTGCAAGATGCAATAAATGACGGGCAGGCCCCGCACACAACCCCTATTCATGGAGGCTTCCAAAATGGATCACGTTATTGGCAATATTGAGCCAAGCTCTTCCAACTCGGCGGCCGCCCCCGCAAACGCGGGCGGCCGATTCATCAAAAACGCGTGGTATGTTGGCCTATGGTCCAGCGAGCTGCCTGCGGGAACATTAGTGCCCCAGACCATCCTCAACGAACCCGTGGTCTTCTTTCGCAAGGAAGACGGCACCCCCGCCGCGCTGCTGGACCGCTGCGCCCACAGGTTTGTTCCGCTGTCGATGGGCGCCATTGTCCCCGGCGACCGGGTTCAGTGCCCCTATCACGGCCTGGAATTCGGCGCGGACGGCCATTGCATGAACAATCCGCATCCGCCATGCTCCATTCCGGCCGCGGCCCACCTGCCAAGTTTCCCCACGGTGGAAAAACATTCCATGATCTGGATCTGGATGGGCGACAAGCCCGCCGACCCAAGCCTGATACCCGACTACGGCTGTCTGGACACCAGCCCTTCCCTGCACGTCACCGATCCCGGCTATCTGTGCATCAAGGCAAGCTATGAACTGATCGCCAACAATCTGCTTGATCTGTCGCACGTTGTCTACGTGCACGGCGGCATACTCGGCAGCCCAGGCCTCGAACGGTCCGACATCAAGCTTGATACACACGGCGACGTGGTTACCGTCAGCCGATTCGTCAAGGACGTCGAAACGCCGGGAATGTTCAAGATGATGGCTCCCGAAGGCTACGAACGCGGTGATTCCTTCACCTCTATTTCCTGGTTTGCGCCCAGCAACCTTTTGCTGAAGACCGGCTCGTGCAAGACGGGGCAGCCGCAGGAAACGGGCACTGGCTACTGGGGAATTCATTTGCTAACCCCCGAAACCGAACGAACCACCCATTATCGATACAGCGCCGCAAGGTGGAACGTCATGACTCAAGGCGATGAACACAACGAACAAATTCGCCAGAAGATCAGCGAACTGCGCGACTTCGCCTTTGCCAAGCAGGATGCACCGATCATCGAAGCGCAGCAGCGCCGCATGGACAGCGCGACCTCCAGGCTTGAACCTGTGCTGCTAAGCATAGACGCCGGGCCGGGACGCTGCAAACGCATACTGGACCGCTTGCTCGCAGAGGATCATTGACACGCACGATTGAATCAGAGCGCTCCAAGCGCACATGAATGCTGCAACCAAAGCCATTGAAGCTTCAACCAAACCGTATTTTGAAATCACCTATGTCCAAACTCAAACTCAGCTTCGGCTGCTGGAACTACGATCGCACTCGCGCCCTGCAATTAGGCACCGTGCAGCCTGATGGCATCGACCTCAACTATCTGGACATGCCGGTCGAAGAAACATTCTTCAGAATGCTGCGGCACAAAGAGTTCGACGCCTGCGAAATGTCGCTGTCCTCTTATGTCGTTTCACGTTTTCAGCCCGACCCGCCCTTCATCGCAATCCCGATTTTCCCGTCCCGTATGTTTCGCCATTCGTGCATCTACGTAAACGCGGATTCCGGCATCCGGGAACCCAAAGACTTGATCGGCAAACGCGTCGGCAACCCCGAATACCAGATGACCGCGCCGACATGGATTCGCGGCATTCTGGCCGAACACTACGGAGTACCCGTAGATAGCGTGACCTATTACACCGGCGGCGAAGAAGAGCCGGGCCGCCCCGAAAAGCTCAAGCTCGATTTACCGCCAAATATCAAAGTGCAAAGCATAGGGCCTACGCAGACACTCTCCCAAATGCTGCTGGATGGTGAAATCGACGCACTCTATACTGCGCGAATGCCGTCCAGCTTCCTCAAGGGCGCAGGCAAGGTCAAACGTCTCTTTCAGGATTACGAAAAAGTCGAGCGCGACTACTTTCGCGCTACCGGCATATTTCCCATCATGCACACCATCGCCATCCGCCGCGACGTATACGAGGCTAACCGCTGGGTCGCCCAGTCGCTGATGAAGGCGCTGACCGAGTCTCAGCTTCACACCTATAAAGACCTCTACGACACCGCCGCGCTGAAAGCCATGCTGCCCTGGCTGACGTCTCATGTCGAACAGGTACGCGCCGAGATGGGAGACGACTTCTGGCCTTATGGTTTCGAAAAGAACGAAAAAACGCTGGCAACCTTCTTGCGCTATTCATACGAACAGGGTTTGTCGAAAAAGCAGTTGCAACCACGGGAGCTATTCGCCCCCGAAGCGCTGGAGTCATTCAAGATTTAAGCACTCCAAAGCTGAATAAAACGCCCGGCTGGGATACATGACCGCTCTTGCTATATCGACGCCACTTCTCATTGCGGGCGATTTTGCATAAGATAGATCCTTTGCCGCCAACAACGAGGATCCCACCATGGGCACAGCACAAAGCTGGTTAGAAAGCGCCAACGCAGCGCACTGCGACTTTCCGATACAGAATCTTCCATACGGAATATTCAGCAATGCGGCCAATCCGGCTCCACGCGTGGGCGTTGCCATCGGCGACCAGATTCTGGACTTATCGGTGCTGGCGGCCAGCGGCTTGTTGAAGATTCCGGGCGCCGAGCCGGCGGTTTTCGCCCAACCCACGCTGAACGGCTTCATCGCCCTGGGTAAGCAGGCCTGGGCGGCGGCGCGCGCGCGGCTTGCCGAGCTGCTGGACTCGGGCTGCGCCACCCTGCGCGACGACACCGTGTTGCGCGCCCGCGCGCTCAGCAAGCAGTCGGATGCCACTATGCACCTGCCCGTCCATATTCCGGGCTATACCGACTTTTACTCCTCGAAAGAACACGCCACCAACGTCGGCGCCATGTTCCGGGATCCCAACAACGCTTTACTGCCCAACTGGAAGGAAATCCCCATCGGCTACAACGGGCGGGCGTCGTCCGTCGTGGTCAGCGGCACTCCGGTGCTGCGGCCCAACGGCCAGATCAAGCTGCCCGACCAGGAACGGCCCATTTTCTCAGCCTGCCGCAAGCTGGATTTCGAGCTGGAGACCGGCTTCATCATCGGCCAGCCCTCGAAGCTGGGTTCGCCCATTGCCTGCGAAAACGCCGAAAGCCATATTTTCGGCATGGTGCTGCTGAACGACTGGTCGGCGCGCGATCTGCAGGCCTGGGAATACGTGCCCCTCGGCCCGTTCAACGCCAAGACTTTCGCCACCACCATTTCTCCCTGGGTCGTCACCATGGCGGCCCTGGAACCTTTCCGGGTTCAACAGCCGGCGCAGTCGCCCGAACCTCTTTCTTATTTGCGGCACGCGGGCAAGCATGCTTTCGACATCCAGCTCGAGGTCTACCTGAAGCCCGAAAAATCCGCCGAAGCCACTCGCCTTTCGCATACCAACTTCCGGTACATGTACTGGAGCATGGCGCAGCAACTGGCCCACCACACGGTTTCGGGCTGCAACACCAATGTGGGCGACCTGATGGGCTCGGGCACCATCAGCGGCCCCACGCGGGACTCGCTGGGCAGCCTGCTGGAACTGACCTGGAACGGCAAGACGCCGCTGCCGCTTGCCGACGGGCAAACCCGCAGCTTCATCGAGGACGGCGACGAGCTCATTCTTAAGGGCTGGTGCCAGGGCGAAGGGTACCGGGTGGGCTTCGGAAGCTGCACGGGCAAGGTGCTGCCCGCCATTGCAAAGGCTTGATCCACCGGGCTCCAACACGGCTTGCTGCCTGCGCCTGATACCGCCCTTGTACCAGGCGCGCCCTTCAGTACGTGATTTCGCGTACGCAACGCGCGGAGAAGGCATTTATCTTGGCCATTAAGAAACGCAACTGAGAGCTTGGCGAGTACGCCTCGGAGGCCATGCCAGGCGTAGCGTTGGATTCCGTCGAACTCCAATAGAAGCTGGATGCTAGATTTGCAAAGCCGTATTGGATCAAGTTGTCTTGCAAATTAGGCAAGCCTGGGGCGCAACCGTCACTTCCAAGCTGGCAGATCGCCGGCAAATACCAAGTACCTGGTGAAACGCCGCCGCCTGTGCTGTCATGGCACGCGGCGGCAGCCGGCGCATTGCCAGCCATCACCAGACAGGCTGTGTTGACGGCTCCATCGACCTCGCTATTGCAATTGGTCACAGTGCCATCATTGCCCCACGTGATGGCCGTGCTTATATCGGCGGAATCGACGACCGTCGCGGACGAACCAGAATCCACGGCGAAAACCAGGTAGCCGTCAACGCTAAACGCCAGGACAGTAGTTGGAGGCGACGAAACATTATCCGCCGTAATCGGTATATTACTTTTGGCCACGTATGGCGCCGTCGACGAGAAAGACAGAGTGCAGGTGCCATTATTCGGCGCAATGCTCGTGCAGTTGCTGCTGTCCTGTGTGACGGCCGTCCATCCGGCCGGCAGCTCGACATGGACGTTCGTGGCGGTGTAAAGGGTGCCTGTATTGGTCACGGTCAAGCTCCCCGTCCCGCTCCCCACGGGAATCACGCCCGTGGAAGAAACGCTCAGCGTGGTCGTATTTGCGACACAATTGACGCCGACGTTCGAAACGTTGCTCGCCCCCATCGTGCCGAAACCATTGGTCACAGTGCAGGTCTGGGCTAGCGGTTGGGTCAGCACCGTGACGTTGTAGGACGAACCTTGGGCAACGGGCGCCGAAAAAGTGAACGAGCCGTCGCTGCTTATCGACAGATTATCGCCGCCGTTGTTCTGCAGTGTCACCGTACCGACCAAACCCGAGACTGTGCCGCCCACCGTGTAGGCGTTGATTGAGCACACAACCTGCACATTGCTGACGTCCGTACCGCCAACAATGCCTGTGCCATTGCTGACCGTACAAGTCTGCGTGGCGGGCTGTGCGGCCACCGTTACCGAGTAGGCGCTGCCCTGCGCGATGCGCTGCGGCAACGTGAACGACCCGTTCACGGTCTGCGCAAGGCTGCCGCCCGCGCTGTCGTGCAAGGTGAGCGACTCTCCTCCCGCAAGGCCTGAAATCGTACCGCCCAGCGTGCGCGTGTTCGTCGAGCACACCACTTGTACGTCCTGGACGGCCGCCGTTCCCATGGTGCCGCTGCCGTTGGTGACCGAACACAGTTGCGCGGCCGGCTGCGTCTGCACGGTTACCGCGTACGGGGCGTGTTCCGTAACCAGCGTGGGAAACTCGAAATGACCGTCGCCGCCCAGCGACAAAGGATCGCCGCCGTTGTTCACCAGCACGAGTGTGCCGGCGAGACCGGTAACCGTGCCGCCCAGGCTCTGCGCGCCCAGCGGAATGGTGTAGGTGCGTGTCCAGATGCCGCCCGGATCCAGCACAGGGCCGGCAAATTCCGCGGCGCCGGGGTCCAGTGTGAGCGTCACGCTTTGCGCCCCAAGACAATGGGCGCCGCTGAGCGTCACCGTGACGACCTTTCCGCCTGGATCGATTGAAGAGCTCGCCGCCGGAAGCGTTGAGCATGTGCCGCCGACCTGGAAGAACTTCGGCCCCAGCTTGCTCACCGCAACGTCGAAAGTAGCCACCACTTTAGTCGGCGGCATCGTCAAGGTCTGAGAATCCGGCTGCACCGACACCAGCGCAGGGTTGCCGCCGACATCCACGGGCGGTAAGCCGGCATCCTGATCGTTGGAATCCTGGCATGCCCCGAGCATCAATGTAAGGCCGGCGATCAACAAACCCCATTGCAGTCTTTTTATAAAACTTTGCATTACCGGCCCTTGTTGTTGGTTCAATAAGCCGGAAGCTCTGGCGTATTCGGCTATTTTCTTTTAAAACTACCTTAAAATCCCGGGCCTAGCAACTCCACCTGCATCTCAACCACACATCAGCCGGCTTTCAGCCTTTAGATCACGCCAGGCGCAGATTGCGCATGGGCATCCGCCGGCGGCCGGCACTCAAGGCTTGCAATTGACGACCCAGCGGCTGTAAAGCTGGGTCAAGATCTGAGCCATGGCCTGCGTGCGCTCGGGCACGTTGTGACGGGTTTCTTCCATGGACGTCACCGCCGGATTGCCGCGCGCGTATTCGCGCTCGAGCTGGGCGCCATTGCGCTCCAACGATAGCTCGACAAGCTCCGGGGTCATTTCAAAATGCGATTGCATGGCCAGGTGCATGTCACGCAGCACAAAGGCCTGGTTGGCGCAATGCGCGCCGGTGGCGATGCGCTGCGCGCCGACCGGCAGATCGAAGGTGTCGCCATGCCATTGAAAAGCGGGAATCACCGAGCCCTCGGGCTCGCCCCACCAGTCCAGCCCCAAGGGGCCGCCTTCGACCACGACCTCCTGCCAGCCGATTTCGCTGCGGACATTCTTGTGGACGTTCGCACCGAAGGCAAAGGCCACCAACTGGCTGCCCAGGCAATGGCCGGCAACCGGAATATCCAGCAGGTCGGCATGCCGTATGAGCGCGCATTCCTGGGCTATCCAGGGCAAGGGGTCATGCACGCTCATGTAGCCGCCCATGAATACCAGGCCGGCGTAATCGCCGGCGTGTTCGGGCACGGCCTGGCCATCGACCACCTTGATCAGCTCGCAGCGCATGCCCAGGCTTTCAAGAATGGGGATGACCGAACCGGGCGCCCCGACTTCAGTGTGTTGGAATACGGCAATGGGTTTCATGTCCATGATTTTAACAAGCCCTCTACAACGCTGCCGAATTTCAATACCTGGCCGTCAGGGTGCCGGCGGCCTGGAGATTACGACCCTTCTTTGGCGGGATCCTTGACCTTGTCGAACTTGTCGAACTCGACATTGACGAGCTTGCCATCGACACGTTCCGTCTTGCGGATATAGACGGTTTGGACGATGTCGCGTGTCACCGGGTCGATCTCGATCGGCCCGCGCGGGCTTTCGATTTGCATGCCCTTCAAGGCGGCCATGATCTTGTCGCCCTGCAGATTGCCCTTGGTCTTTTTAAGCGCTTCGGCAATGGCGGTCATGCCGTCGTAGGCCGTGACGGAAAAATAGTTGGGGCGCAGGTTGGTGCCGAACTGGGTGGCGAAGTCCTGGATGAACTTCTTGTTCTTTGCCGACGGATGGGCGTACGAGTAATGGTGGCTGGTAATGAGCCCCAGCGCCACGTCGCCGGTCGCTTCGAGGAAGCTGTCGTCGGTGGCTTCGCCGGTGGCGAACAGCTTGATGCCGGTTTTGTCCAGGCCGCGCTCCTTCCAGGCCTTGAGGAAGGCCTGGGGCATGACGCCGGACGGGAAGAAGAAAAACACGGCTTCCGGCTTGGTGTCCTTGATGTGCTGGACATAGGCCGAGAAGTCGGGTGTGCTCATGGGCGTGCGCACGCTATGCACGATGGCGCCGCCGCCTTGGGTGAATTCCTTCGAGAACGCTTTTTCGGCGTCGACTCCCGAGGCGTAGTCGGCCACGACCGTATAGACATTCTTGATGCCTTGCTTCAGCATCCACGAGGCCATGGGCGCGCTGACCTGTTGTACGGTAAACGACAGGCGCGCAATATAGGGCGAGCTTTTCGTGATGCCCGACGAGGCGGCGTTCATGATGATGGTGGGCGTCTTGGACTGGGTGGAAACCGCCGCCACCGCATAGGCGTTGGGGCTGAAGTCCAGCCCGGTAATGAAGCTGACCTTGTCGCGCACCACCAGTTCCTGCGCCAAGCGCTTGGCGACGTCGGGTGCGGGGCCGGCGGTGTCCTTGCGGATGATCTCGACTTCCTTGCCGTCGATCTTGCCGCCATGCTCCTTCAAATACAGGGCGATGCCCGCATCGAACTGCCGGCCGTAATCGGCGTAGGGCCCGGTATAGGTGGCAATGAGGCCGATGCGCAGTTTGCCATCTTCGGCATGGGCCGAACCCAACACACCAACACAGGCCAAGGCAATGGCCGTCAATGCGTATTTCTTCTTTATCATGATCTTCCTGGTTAAGTAACTCGTTTGATGGATGTTGCTGAACTTACTGCAGAAAATTTTGAAAAAATTGAACACAGCCCGGTGTCGGGCATGCGTTGTGCCGGGGATGGTTTATTCCCGGCGATGCATCTCTCTTTAGAACATATCGAAATACTCGCGGTGCTCCCATTCGGTGACTTCGAGGTTGAAGCGAGCGATTTCCGCCTCTTTGATGAAGCACAGGTAGTCGATGAACGGCTGGCCCATCTGCCCGCACAGGTATTCGTCCTGGCGCAGGTGCTGCAGCGCCTCGGCCAGCGAGCGGGGCAGCGATGCCGCCGGGGTCTCGTAAGGCGCGTCGGCCGAAGGGCCGGGGTCGATATGGCTTTCCATGCCGTGCAAGCCCGAGAACAGTTGCGACGCCATGTACAAATAAGGATTGGCCGTGGGCTCGCCAATGCGGTTCTCGATGCGGCTGGCCGCGATGCCCGGCCCGCCCAGCACGCGCAGCATGGCGGCGCGATTGTCGCGCGCCCAGCTTGCCCGGTCGGGCGCCAGCGAGAACGGGCGATAGCGGCGGTAACCGTTTATTGTGGGGCTTGCAAAAAAAGCGGCGCCGCAGGCATGTTCCTTGAGCCCGCCCAGATAGGCCATTCCAAGCCCCGACAAAGCCTCGTCGTTGTCCGCTGCAGGCATGAACACATTGACGCCGTCGCTTTTACGGCGCAAAGACTGATGCAGATGCCAGCCGCTGGACATGACATTCGGGATGTGCGGGCGGCACATGAAGGTGGCGTGATAGCCGTTGCGCTGGCAGACCTGCTTGATGGCGCTGCGCAGCAGGATCATGAGATCGGCCGCCGCCACGCCGCAGCTTGGACTGAAGGTAAGCTCGAACTGGCTGGGCCCAAACTCGATTTCCAGAGAATGCAGAGGCAGGCCCAGGGCCTGCAGGTTGATGCGCAGCAGCTCCATCAGCGCATCAACCCGGTCGTAGCGCAGCTCGGTCAGGTACTGGTAGCCGTGGGTAAGCAGGGAAACCTCGGGCGGGTTGCCCGGCTGGCCGGAGTCGGCCAGCGCCATGCGCGCGTCGTCCAGTTTGAAAACATGAAACTCGACTTCCAGGCCGGCGATGAAATCCAGCCCATGCCCATCGAGCTTTTGTATGGCCCGCTGCATGATGTGCCGCGAGGCGAACGGCCAGGGACGGCCGTCGCCCAGGTAGGCGTCGCACAACACCCAGCCCGTTTTATGCGCCCACGGCAGCACCTTGAACGTGGCCGGGTCGGCCACCACGGTGAAGTCCGACCCGCCGCGCAGGCCGTCGAGCTGATAGCCCCCGCTATTGAAAACAGGAAACACGGTTTTATGCGAGGTGTCCTTCAGCAGCAAGGTGGAGGTAAGATTGACGCCGCTCCACAGGGCGCCGCGCGCCTCGGCGGCCACCAGGGTCTTGCCGCGCAAGACACCGTGCTGATCGGGAAACATGAAACGCAGGGTTTCGATTTCGCCCGCATCGATGCGGCCCACAAGCTCTCGAGCCTGGCGCTGCTGCTCGTCCGACCACAAGCCATGGCGGTCGACAAAAGAGTTCATCATGCGTTTTCTTCCGCGCGTTTGGCAAGACGGGCGCTGGCCCAATCGGACTGGCTGCGGCGCAGCAGGTCGGCTTCCTGCCAGTAGGCCTGCGGGCTCACTCCAGCCTTGTTGATGCCGTCGATGGCGGGAGGACCACTCAGGGCGCCAGCCTGTTCGGCATCGATGAGCATGGGCGTAGGCTTGCCCGCCTGGGAGTCTTCAATGGCCTGGACCAGCATGCGCCGGAATATGGCAATGCCTTTGTCGGTGGTGCCGAGGTTCTCGCGGGTGCGATCCTGGATGGGTCCCAGCGATTCGCACGCCCATTGGTCATGGACGTTGATGTCGCTGCCCAGGCCCGTATAGGTTTGGGTAAGCTGCTCGTCGACGCTGTAGCCGTAGTTGTTGCTCTTGTTGCGGCGTGAAATGTAGTCGGGCAATTCGTAGAGCTCCAGGCGCTGTTCGCGCATTTGCTGCTTGTTCACAGGCCCCGTAAAGCTGGTGAAAATGGCATACCAATAGTTGTTGTAGTCGTCGACCGGCACATGCCATTGCGTGATCGTCATTTCGGCGCTCATGGGAATGACGAACGCCTGCGGGAACACCACGTTAGTGACGCGCACGTGGGTTTGCTCTTGCGGCAGCTTGCGCAACGCCGTCAGGCGCATGCCGTAGTCAGTGGTTTCGACCGAAATATCGGGACGGTCGTATTCGCGCAGAACCTTGGTGATGGGCAGCTCGGAATCGGCCGATGCGCCGCGGAACTGCTTGCCATAGCTGCCCGAGGGATCTTCGTCTTCGAAGAAACGATGCAGGAACGAGGCGTGCGCCGGATCCATGCCGACCTCCAGGGCCTGCAGCCAGTTGCACTCGAACAGCCCCTTGAACGCGAAGGTATGCGTGCCGGGCGCCACGAAACAGTCGAATTCGGGAAAAGCGGGAGGCTCGCCTTCGCCCAGGTAGGCGAAGATGATGCCGCTGCGCTCGACCACAGGGTAGGCGCCCTGGCGGATGTGCGTGCACAGCTTGCTGCCCTCGGGCTCGGCCGGGGTTTCAAGACAGGCGCCCTTTACGTCGAACAGCCAGCCGTGGAACAGGCAGCGCAAACCGCCGCCCTCGATGCGCGCCATGGAAAGGTCGGCGCCCCGATGCGGGCAATCACGGTCCAGCATGCCCAGCTTGCCGTTTTCGTCGCGGAACAAAACGTAGTCTTGCCCCATGATTTTGACGGCCCGCACAGGCCTTTTGCCTTCCAGCTCGTCGACCAGCGCGACGGGCTGCCAGTAGCGGCGCAGCAGCTTGCCGGCGGGAGCCTCGGGGCCGACCCGCGTGATCAAATCGTTTCGTTCTTTGCTAAGCATGATGGAGATCCTCAAGAAAACAGCACATTGAATACAATTGTATTTATACTGTTTTTATTTTAACCATACTCGTTTACCCTTAATTTTCGAGCCGGAATTTTCTTCCCGAGAGTCCATTAAAATTATTTTTATATATAAATCAAATAATTATAAAAAAACAAAAAACTCCTACTGTAAAGCAATGCATAGGTATGGATTCGTTCAATGTTATTTTCATAGCTGAAAATGTACAAATCCTACCCATAAAACTCAAATATTCCTTGAATTTTCTTTAAATTTCCAAAAAAAGTATTTTAATATATTGATTTTAATAGTTATTTTATTATTTTTATTGTATACATAAAGCCTTTGATCATGCCAGATCACGGCTTACGATAAACTCTTGGCAATGCACTGCCAGTGCCGCGCCGCCAACCTTCAATCCGCCATGTCGTCACTGCAATCTCGCGTCCTCGTCCAATTACGCGGTCTCATCCTCAACGGAACCTTCGCTCCGGGCGAACGCCTGGCCGAGATTCCGCTGGCCGAACGCCTCAAGGCCTCGCGCACTCCGGTGCGCCAGGCCCTGGTCAGCCTCGAGCACGAAGGCCTGATCGAACCATCGCCCAGCGGCGGCTATCAAATGCGCGGCTTCACCATGCAGGACGTGTCCGACGCCATACGCTTTCGGGGCGTCATCGAAGGCTTCGCGGCAAGGCTGCTGGCCGAAAACGGGGCATCGCGGCGCACCTTGCGCCTGCTGCGCGAGTGCCTGGACGACGGCGACAAAATCGTCAACAAGCCCAGCATGGATCTGGACGACTACGCCGCCTACGTCGACATGAACGACCGCTTCCATCACATTCTGGTGACAAGCTGCGGCAACCGCGCGGTAGAGCGAACCATGGACATGCTGAACGGCCAGGCCTTCGGCGCGCCCAGCGCCACCCTGCCCATGCAGTCCTCCATGGTCGAAGGCCAGGAATGGATGAAGCACGCGCATCGCACGCACCACGCCATCGTGAACGCCATTGAAAACGGCCAAGGCTCGCGCGCCCAGGCGCTGGGCGAGGAACACGTGGAAATCGCCCGGCAGAACCTGGACTACGCGCTCGACAAGCCCGAGCTGGCCGCCAAGATACTGCCCGGCATCCAGCTCATATCGGATACCCCGGCGCGCAAATAACGCAACAGCAACGGCCACCGCCGGAAGCCGGGCGGCCGGATACGCCAGGCAGCGCGCCGGACTCAGGTTGCGATCTTCTCCAGCAGGTTCATCAATTGCCGGCGCTCGGCCTTGGTGATGCGGGCGGCGATGCGTTCCTCATAGCGCTGCGTCAGGGCGCTTAAATGGCGCAATTGATCGAGGCCGCGCTCGGTGACCCGCAGCGCATAGCTGCGCCGGTTGTCGGGAACGATCTGCCGCTCTACGTAACCCAGCGACTCCAGCGTGTCGACGACCTTGACCACGCCCGCCCGCGTAATGCCCAGCATTTCCGCCAGCACCGACTGGTTCACGCCTGGCTGGGTTGCCACGATGCTCAGAGCCGTCATGCGGCCGGGCGACAGCGAGTCGGGGCCCAGCATGCTGAACAGGATCTCGTAGGTGCGCAGTTGGGCCCGCTTGATGGCATAGCCCAGCGAATCGTTCTGCAGATCCGCAAAACCTAATGGTCGGTCGCCGGTCGCGTCGGACGGCTTGACGTCCGGCCCGGCCAGCCCTTCTTCCCCGGATGACGATGACATATTCAAGGGTTTGCCCTTATAGAAGCAGATTCAACAAAAAATATAATATAGATTGATTGTTAACCAGTTAACAATATACCCGTTTCAGCGTAATAAACAAGCCCGTTTCAGCCTCGGTAAAAACAATACAACCTTATTGTGGAGACAACCCATGAAACTCAAGTACGCACTCGTCGCCGGCCTTTTTGCGGCAACGGCAGCCCAAGCAGCCTTTGCCGACATCCATGTCGGCGTCACCACGTCGCTGACCGGGCCCGGCGCCTCCATCGGCATTCCGGTGCGCAACGCCATTACGCTATGGCCCACGGAAATCGCCGGGCAGAAACTGGTCGTGCAGGTGCTGGACGATGGCGGCGAGCCAACGGCCGCCACCAAGAACGGCCGGCGCTTCGCCGAGGAAGGCGCCGACCTCATGGTCGGCTCGGCCAACACGCCGGCCACCATCGCCCTGGCGCAGGTGGCGCGTGAAGCCAAAATCATGCAGTTGTCCCCCTCGCCCGCCGAGCTGCCTCCGGGCCAGGACTACTGGACATTCCGTGTGGTCATGAACGCGCGCTACTACACCGACGGGCTTATCGAGCACATGAAAAAGCACGGTGTCAAAACCCTGGCTTTCCTGGGGCTTTCCGATGCCTACGGCGAATCGTATCTCCAGGCGTTCAAGGAAAAAGCCGCCGCGGCCGGCATCAAGATCACCACCATCGAACGCTTTGCCCGTGCCGACACCAGCATAGCCGGCCAGGCGCTAAGCGTCATCGCGTCCAAGCCCGATGCCGTCATCGTGGTGGCTGTCGGCGCCGGCGCCGCCATGCCGCAAAAAGCGCTGGTGGATCGCGGCTACAAAGGAAAAATCTACCATACAGCCGCCTCGGTATCGCCCGACTTCCTGCGCCTGGCCGGCAAGGACGCCAAAGGAGCGCTGGTCAGCTCGGGCCCGGAACAGGTTCCCGAACAACTGCCCGACAGCCATCCCGGCAAACAAAACGCGCTTAAATTCGTGAAAGCCTACGAGGCCAAGTACGGCCCCGGCTCGCGCACCCAATTCGCCGCCCACATCTACGACTTCTCCATTGTGCTGCAACATATCATTCCCGTCGCGCTGAAAAAGGCCAAGCCCGGTACCCAGGAATTCCGCCAGGCCCTGCGCGACGCGTTGGAAAACTACGGCGGCATCACCGTCACCAAGGGCGTGCTGCATTACACACCGGAAGACCACTGGGGATTCGGCCCCGACGCCCGCGTCATCCTGACTCCCGATGGCAACGACTGGAAGCTCGCAGACTAGCGCCCGCCCTCTACCGAAGCCGGCGGCTTGCATGGCGCATGCGTCAAGCCGGCCCTTGCAAACCAAGGCAGGCCTTGCCGGCGGCATTCTTCGGCAAGGCCTGCACAACGCATCAACGTCAACCATCATCTGAAAAAGAGACATGTCCACTTCAACGCAAACCGAAAAGCTCGTAACGCTCGACATCGAAGACAAGATCGCCGTCATCACGCTCAACCGTCCCGACAAGCGCAATGCGCTCAGCCTGCGCGTCGTGGAGCAACTGCGCGCGGCGTTCGAATCGCTGCCCGACACCGTGCGCGTGGCCATCCTGGCTGGCCAGGGCACGCATTTTTGCGCCGGCCTGGACCTGTCCGAACTCAAGGAAACCACGGCCGGCGAAGGCGTGCAGCATTCGTTCAAGTGGTATGAGGCTTTCTCGAAAATCCAGTTCGGCAAAGTGCCGGTCGTATGCGCCATGCAGGGCGCGGTGGTGGGCGGCGGCCTGGAGCTGGCCTCGGCCGCCCATGTCCGCGTGGCCGACGAAACCACCTATTTCGGGCTGCCCGAAGGCCAGCGGGGAATTTTCCTGGGCGGCGGCGGCTCGGTGCGCGTCTCCAAGCTCATCGGCTTTTCGCGCGTTACCGAAATGATGCTTACCGGCCATGTGCTCGACGCCCAGGAAGGCAAGGCCATCAATCTGGCGCACTATGTCACGCCCGAAGGGCAGGCCATGCAAAAGGCGCGCGAGCTGGCCGCCCGCATCGCCAGCAACGCCCCGCTTTCCAATTTCGCCATCATGAACGCGCTGCCGCTTATCGCCGAGCAGCCCATGTCGCACGGCTTGCTGACCGAAGCCCTGATGGCCTCCATTACCCAAAGCGCGCCCGAAGCCAAGGAGCGCGTCAATGCCTTCCTGGAAAAACGGGCTGGCAAGGTCAGCCTGTAAACATCACCGCACACCATAAAACCACAGCGGCAACAGTATCCCCGAGACAACCATGACGACAGCAACCACAGCCGGCAGCGCCAAATTCCGATCCATCGCCCTCGGCCCCTACGAGGGCACCGCCGAGAGGCGGGAGGACGGCGCGTTGATCCTGCGCTCGACGGACAAGCTGGGCCCCAGCCCTTCCCGCTACACCGATCCGCTGATCCGCTGGGCCAAGGAAAAGCCCGACGCACCGCTGATCGCCGAGCGCGGCGAAAACGGCGAGTGGCAATTCCTCAGCTACAGCCAGGCGCTGGAAGCCATTCAGTACCTGGGGCAGGCGCTGCTGGACCGAGGACTTGGCGTGGAACGGCCGCTCATGGTGCTGTCGGAAAACAGCATCGAGCATGCGCTGATGGCGCTTGCCGCCATGCATGTCGGCATACCGTATGCGCCCATCTCGCCGGCCTACTCGCTGCTGTCGCAATCCGCGGAACGCGTCAGCCACGCTGTCGAACTCCTTACCCCGGGTGTGGTGTTCGCCTTCGATGCCGAACGCTACGCCCGCGCCATCCAGATCGCCGTACCCGACGACGTCGAGCTGATTTTCGTCGAAGGCGGCATTCCGGGCCGACGCAGCACGCCGTACCAGGAACTGCTCAACACCCAGCCCACCGCGCAGGTCGAGGCCGCGCACGAAGCCGTCGGCAACGACACCATCGCCAAATTCCTGTTCACATCCGGCTCCACCAAACTGCCCAAAGCTGTGGTCAACACACACGGCATGATGATGTGCAACCAGCAGATGTATTTGCAGTGCTATCCCTTCCTGGCCGAAGAACCGCCGGTCCTGGTCGACTGGATGCCCTGGCACCATACGGCCGCCGGCAACAACAACTTCGGCGTCATTCTGTACAACGGCGGAACCCTGTACATCGACAGGGGCAAGCCCACGCCCGACGGAATGGCCGAGACCATCCGGAACCTGCGCGAAGTGCCCTCCACCATCTACTATTCGGTGCCCAAGGGCCTGGAAACGCTGGTGCAGGAAATGAAGCGCGACACCGTCCTGCGCGACTGCTTCTTCAGCCGCCTGCGCCTTATCTTTCCCTGCGGCGCGGCGCTGCCCGGCCCGCTCAAGCAAGCCATCGACGAGCTGGCCATCGCCGCCTGCGGCGCCCGCATTCCCATGACCATGGGCCTGGGCATGACCGAAACCGCCCCCTTCGCCATCTCCGCCCACATCCCCGACTGGCAGGCGGGCGTCATCGGCATTCCCGCGCCCGGCGTCGAGGTAAAGCTGGTGCCCAACGGAGACAAGCTCGAGGTGCGCTACCGCGGGCCCAACATTACGCCCGGCTACTGGCGCCAGCCCGAGCTTACCCGCGACGCGTTCGACGACGAGGGTTATTTCCGCAGCGGCGATGCCGCCCGCTTCGTCGACGAAAGCGCGCCCGAACGCGGACTGCGATTCGATGGACGCATCGCCGAAGACTTCAAGCTCATCAGCGGAACCTGGGTCAATGTGGGCGCGCTGCGCCTCGAAGTCATCGCCGCGGGCGCCCCCTACATCCACGACGTGGTCATTACCGGCCATGACCGCGAAGACCTGGGCATGCTCATGGTGCTGCTGCCGGCCGCAGCCGAACTGTCGACCACGCTGCCCGACAATGCCGGCCTGGCCGACATCGCCCGCGATCCGGCCGTGCGCGCCTGGGCCCAGGCCCTGATGGATCGCCTGGCCGCCAAAGCCACCGGCAGCTCGCACCGCATCGTGCGCGCCATGGTGCTTTCGGAACCTCCGCTGATGGAACTGGGCGAAATGACGGACAAGGGCTCCATCAACCAGCGCACCATGCTCAAGACCCGCGCGCAATTGGTGGAACGGCTTTACGCCGCGCAACCCGACGCCGCCGTGCTCCATGCGAACATCCCGGCCAGGGTCGCATAAGCACGTAAAATCGACTTGGTACTTACGCTTTAATTCAACGCAACCACAGCAAGCCGAGCGGGGCTGGCCACGACCTTCGTGGGCCGCTTCCTGGCAAGAAGGAAAATCATGACGGGTTTGAACAAGGTTGTCGCCATCGACATCCACACTCATGCAACGGTTTCCACGCGCAACGCGCCGGACGAAGTCGCCATTGCTTTCGACGCGGCCATGGCGGCCTACTTCAAGGAAAAAATGCCCCGGCCCACCATCGCCGAAACCGCCACCTACTACCGCGAGCGCAACATGATGGCCGTGATTTTCACGGTGGACACCGAAAGAGCCAACGGCCAGGTGCGCATCACCAACGAAGAAGTCGCCGAAGAAGCCGCGCAGCACCAGGACGTCCTGATTCCCTTCGCCAGCATCGACCCTTTGCGCGGCAAGATGGGCGTGCGCGAAGCGCGCCGCCTCATCAAGGACTATGGCGTGCGCGGCTTCAAGTTCCACCCTTCGGCGCAAGAGTTCTACCCCAACGAGCGCGCCGCCTACGACCTGTACGAGGTCATTGCCGAAGCCGGGCTGCCCGCCATTTTCCATAGCGGCCAGACCGGGGTCGGCGCCAAGATGCGCGGCGGCGGCGGAATCCGCCTGAAGTACTCCGACCCCATGTTCCTGGACGACGTGGCCGTCGACTTTCCCGACATGCCCATCGTCATCGCCCACCCGTCCTTCCCCTGGCAGGAAAACGCCCTGGCCGTAGCCACCCACAAGCCCCAGGTGTATATCGACCTGTCGGGCTGGTCGCCCAAATACTTTTCGCCGCTGCTCATCCAGTACGCCAACTCCATCCTCAAGGACAAAATGCTGTTCGGTTCGGACTTCCCCGTCATCACGCCCGATCGCTGGCTGGCGGACTTCGAGAAAATAGACATCCGGCCCGAAGTCAAGCCGCTGATCCTGCGCGACAACGCGGTGCGCCTGCTGGGCCTGGACAAAGACCCCGTATTCGGGCGCTATGTGCGCCTGGCGCCGCCCGCCCAGGGCGACTGCTGCTAAGCCTCGAAGCGCGGCCCGGAGCGCCATCGACCGCGCGCTCCGAAGCACGAGCTGCGCACTTGTTATTTGCTAATCAACCTGAATCAATGGTGAATTGAATGGAACTGAAAAATACCGCAGTGCTGGTCACGGGCGGCGCGTCCGGGCTGGGTGAAGCCACGGCCGTGCATCTGGCCGCGCAGGGCGCGAAAGTCGCCGTCCTGGACATCCAGGACGAAAAAGCCGCCGCCGTGGCGCAGCGCATCGGCGGCATCGCCGTCCACTGCGACGTTACCGATCCGGCCAGCGCCGAGAACGCCATCGCCAAGGCCCGCGAAGCGCACGGTGTCGCGCGCATCCTGGTCAACTGCGCCGGCGGCGCGGTCGGCAAGCGCGTGGTCGGCAAGAACGGCCCGATGCCGCTCGAGGACTTCACCAAGGTCGTCAACCTGAACCTGTTCGGCAGCTTCAACATGACGCGCCTGGCCGCCGCCGAAATGATCGCCGCCGATCCGCTGGGCGAAGAGCGAGGCCTCGTCCTGTTCACCACCTCGGTCGCCGCCTATGAAGGCCAGATCGGGCAGGCTTCGTACTCGGCCGCCAAAGGCGCGCTGGCTTCGCTGACCATCCAGCTGGCGCGCGAATTCTCGCAATTCGGCGTGCGCGTCATGGCCATCGCCCCGGGCATTTTCCTGACGCCCCTGCTCTACACGGCCTCGCCCGAGGTGCAGGAATCGCTGGCCACCTCCATTCCCTTCCCCCAGCGCCTGGGCAAGCCGGAAGAATTCGCCGACCTGGTCGGGCACATCGCCACCAACCCCTACCTCAACGGCGAGGTCATCCGCCTGGATGGCGCCGTGCGCCTGGCTCCCCGCTGATCCATGCTGCAGTACCGCCCTCCCTTGCGGGATCTGGAGTTCATCCTGCACGAGATGTTCGACGCGCAGGGCATGCTGAACGCCTTGCCCTGCCACGCCGGCATCGATGCCGAAACCATCGGCCAGATCGCCGCCGAAGCCGGCAGGTTCGCCGCCGAGGAAATCCTGCCGCTGAACGCCGGCGCCGACCAGATAGGCTGCCAATGGCATAACGGTGCGGTAACGACGCCGCCCGGTTTCGCCCAGGCCTACGGCGAATTTCGCGAACTGGGCTGGCCCTCCATGTGCGCCGACATAGACGACGGCGGGCAGGCCCTGCCCCGCCTGGTCTTCAGCCTGGTGGGCGAAATGCTTTCCACCTGCAGCCACGCCTTCGCCATGTATGCGGCGGTGAATCACTGCGCGGCATCGTGCCTGCGCCATTCGGCCAGCCAGACCCTGCGCCGGCAATGGCTGCCCCGCCTGGCCAGCGGGCAGGTCATTGCATCCATGTGCATGACCGAGCCCCAGGCGGGGTCGGACATCGGGCTGCTGACGACCAAGGCGGTGGAGACCGAGGACGGCGCCTACCTGGTCACCGGCGCCAAAATCTTCGCCAGCGGCGCCGAGCAAGACCTCACGCCAAACATCATGCACCTGGTGCTGGCTCGCCTGCCCGATGCCCCGGCCGGTTCGCGCGGGCTGAGCCTGTTCCTGGTGCCCAAGGTGCTGGAGGACGGCACGCCGAACCAGGTCGTGTGCGACGGCATCGAACACAAGATGGGTTTGCACGGCAGCGCTACCTGCACGATGCGTTTCGAGCAGGCCCGGGGCTGGCTGGTCGGCGAACCCCACCAGGGGTTGCGCGCCATGTTCCCCATGATGAACGAAGCCCGGCTGCTCTCGGGGCTGCAGGCATTGGGGCTGAGCGAGCTCGCGTTGCAGAACTCGCTGGAATACGCCCGGGAACGGCGCCAGGGGCGCTCGCCCTCGGGCCAGCAGCCCTGCCCCATTATCCAGCACCCCGACGTGCAGCGCATGCTGCTTGTCCAGAAAGCCTGGACGGAGGGCGCGCGCGCCTTCACGCATTGGACGGCAATGCTGCTGGACGTGGCGCAATGGCATCCCGATGCGCAAACACGCAACGATACGGCCGACCTGATCAGCCTGCTGACCCCATTGATCAAAGGCTTCATTACCGAAAACGCGCAGCAGTCCATCAGCCTGGCCCTGCAGATCCACGGCGGCCACGGCTACATCGTGGAAACCGGCATCGAGCAATTGGCGCGCGATGCCCGCATCACCACCATCTACGAAGGCACCACCGGCATCCAGGCGCAAGATCTCCTGCAGCGCAAAGTGCTGGCCGACGACGGCCGGCGGCTGGGACTGCTGAATACGACGATCAAGAACTGGCTGTCCACATGCCCCGCAGACCCATGGATGCGGGAATTCTCCGACCCGCTGGCCACGGCTTTGCAAGATCTGAACGCCGCCACGGCGCTGCTCGGCGAGCGCAAGCAAAACGGCACGGACTTGTCGCTGGCGGTCAGCACGCACTACCTGAGGTTGATGGGGCACGTGGTGCTGGCCTTACTATGGGCGAAGGCAGCCGCGGCGGCCCAGCCGAAAGCCCATGACGATGCCTGGTTCGCCGCGAAGCTGACGACGGCGCGTTTTTATTATTCGCACCTGCTGCCCGAATCGCGCCATCTCATGGCGGTCATAAAGGCGGAGCCGCTGCACATGGAAGCGGCTTTCGAAACCGTTTAGGAAACCCCCGCGCTTTCAAGCACGGCCCAGCAGTCTCTTGACTCGGCAAGACGCCCGCGCCGTCATGGCCTCGGACGCGGCCTCTTGCACAATAGCGGCAGCTTAGTTGAAGAAAGCCTTGAATTCGTCGGGAATGGACGCGCCTTTCAGGCGCCCCTCGCCCACCACCTGCGCCCACGCTCGCAACTCGAAGCCGGTGGCAACCAGGCGTTCGCCGCAAGTCACGGTGTAGTTGACGCGCATGCGGCGCTCGACCCACTCGATTTCCGCGGCAATGGTAATGACGTCGTCATAGGTAACAGGCGAACGGAACGTGGCGCCGCAATCGACCAAGGGCGTGACCGTGCCGAACTGGGCGCGGATTTTGCGCTGGCTCAGGCCCTTGCTGCGCAACAAGCCTTGATAAGTGCTGTCGAACCAATGAAAAAAATTGGGATAAAACACGATGCCGGCTTCGTCGCAATTACCCCACTCTATCGTCAAGTCCCGCTTGAAATGCTCCATTGCCGCCTTTCTCCACAAATAAAGATTCGATCATAGCCCTAAAAACACGGCCAACTCAAAAAGCCCGACGCATAGCCGTTATACAAAGCCGGCATCAAAACTGTCCTTTTTTGATCCATCACCCTGGTTTTGCATTTTGATACATGTTCACATCGCCCGGGAATCCACCGCACAACCGGCAACAATCCCAAGAAATGCTGGATTTTAAAAGAATAAACACCGATCTTCCCTGAAGTTCAGCCAAATTGCCAGCATCAATCCATTTGCACGGCCGGCTCCAAGCTCCTACTATTTGCGCAATCCTCATTCAAAGCCACTGCCATGTCCGAAACCATCGCCCTTGAAATCAGCCGCAAGAAACCCGCAACGCTGGCCCGCTGGCCGGTGGAAGCCATTCTCGAACTATACGAATTGCCGATGCTGGATCTGCTGTATCGGGCGCAAACCGTGCATCGCCAGCATCACGAAGCCAATGCCGTCCAGCTTTCCAGCCTGCTGTCCATCAAGACCGGCGGCTGTCCGGAAGATTGTTCCTATTGCCCGCAATCCTCGCGCTACGACACCGGGGTGGAAAAAGAACGCCTGATGGAACTGGAGGAAGTGCTGAAAGCGGCCCGCGAAGCCAAGGCGGGCGGCGCGCAGCGCTTTTGCATGGGCGCGGCCTGGCGCTCGCCCAAGGAACACCACATCGAGGCCGTGGCCGAAATGGTGCGCGCCATCAAGGCCATGGGGCTGGAAACCTGCGTAACCCTTGGCATGCTCAAGGAAGGACAGGCGGAACAACTGAAAGACGCCGGCCTGGACTACTACAACCACAACCTGGACACCTCGCCCGAGTTCTACGGCCAGATCATCACCACGCGCACCTATCAGGACAGGCTGGACACCCTGGAGCGGGTACGCAACGCCGGCATCAATGTTTGCTGCGGCGGCATCGTCGGCCTGGGGGAATCGCGCCGCGAACGCGCCGGGCTGATCGCCCAACTGGCCAATCTCGACCCCTACCCCGACTCGGTGCCCGTCAACAACCTGGTCAAGGTGGAAGGCACGCCGCTGCAAGACACGCCCGACATCGATCCTCTGGAATTCGTGCGCACCATCGCCGTGGCCCGCATCACCATGCCCAAGGCCGTCGTGCGCCTGTCGGCCGGACGCGAAGCCATGAGCGACGTCATGCAGGCCATGTGCTTCATGGCCGGCGCCAGCTCCATTTTCTATGGCGACAAGCTGCTTACCACCGGCAATCCGCAATACATGGCCGATCGCGCCCTGTTCGAAAAACTCGGCCTGCATCCCAGCAGCGAACCCGGCGGGTCCACGCACTATCACGCCTGAGGCGGCGCATGCCCATCTCATCGGCCGGCCGCACGCCGACTGAAAGCCGGGTGCGGCGCTCCCGGCCTGGCGCTTCGCACCGCTTTCCGTCCGAAGCCGTCCCCGTCGCCACGCTTGCATGCTGACCCTGGCCATCAGCATTGGCTGCAGCGTGGCAGTGTCCGTGCTGCTCAAGCTGGTTCGCCGCTACGAACTGCATGCCGGCCAGGCCATCGCCGTCAATTATCTCGTTGCCACGGCGCTGTGCCTGCTGATGTTGCCGCCTTCCGCCCAACAGTTGCTGCCGCAAGGCGTTGGCGCCTGGCTCACCTTGGCCTTGCTGGGCCTGCTGCTGCCGACCGTGTTCCTGGCCATGGCGGCATCGATCCGGCACACGGGCATCGTGCTCAGCGACGCGGCGCAGCGGCTTTCGCTGTTCCTGCCGCTCATGGCCTCCTTCCTCCTGTTCGGAGAAACGCCTGTTCCCACCACCCTGGCCGGCGTGGGCGTGGCCCTGGCCGCGCTATGCTGCCTGCTGTTCAAACCACGCGACCGCGAACCCCGGCAACACGGTCGCGGTATCCTCGCAAACGCCGGCGTGGCGCTGCTCCTGGCGGTCTGGGCCGGCTACGGCGCCATCGACATCCTGTTCAAGCAACTGGCGAAAAGCGGCACGGCCTTCCCGGCCGGCCTGCTCATTGCCTTCAGCCTGGCCGGCCTCGTCATGTTCGCGGGACTGTTCGCGACACGCACCACCTGGCGCCCGCGCAACCTGGCCGCCGGCCTCATCCTGGGCCTGCTGAATTTCAGCAATATCTATTTCTACATCCGGGCGCACCAGAGCTTCCCCGCCAATCCGGCCCTGGTCTTCACCGCCATGAACCTCGGCGTCATCGCGCTGGGCACGCTGGCCGGCATGGCCTTCTTCAAGGAAAAGCCCTCCGGGCCCAACCTCGCCGGCGTCGCCCTGGCCGCCGCCGCCATCCTCATCCTGCTCCAGCCGCAATTCAGCCATTGAAAACGTGAAGACCCTCCTCCCCTGCCGCCGGGCCGCCCCAAGGCAGGGGAAGTCCCCCTCGGGGGGCAACAAGCCG
>CALMPB010000373.1 GCA_937871985.1 uncultured Burkholderiaceae bacterium | reverse complement strand
GCCGAAGCTTCGATGTAAAGCTGCAAGGTGACCGCGCGTATGCGCTCGGCCATTTCCTGGCCGACTTCGCGCACCACGTGGGCGAAGTCCACGTTCTCGTCGTGCGAGCCGAACTCGGCCTTGGCGGCCGGCGTGAAGATGGGTTCGGGCAGGCGGCTGGCCTGGCGTAGGCCGGCCGGCAAGGCCACGCCGCACACCGAGCCGCTGGCCTGGTAGTCTTTCCAGCCCGACCCGATAAGGTAGCCACGCGCCACGGCTTCCACCAGCACAGGCTTCAGGCGCTTGACCACCATGGCGCGTCCCTTGACCTGCTCGCGCTCGTCGGCAGCGACGACGTCGCACGGATCGATGCCCGTGGCATGGTTGGGCACGACATGGGCCAGCTTTTCAAGCCAGAACTCGGTGAGTTCGGTCAGCACCTGGCCTTTGCCGGGAATGGGGTCGTCCAGAATGACGTCGAACGCGGAAATACGGTCGGACGCCACGATAAGCAGCTTGTCGTCGCCGACGGCATACATATCGCGCACCTTGCCGCGCCCCAGCAAAGGCAGGGACTTGATGCCTGATTCATGCAAGGCAGGCATTTATTGCACCACCTGCTTGAGTTCGCCCGCGGCGTATTTTTGAGCCATGTCGCCAAGTGGCACCGGTTTGATCTTGCTGGCGTTGCCGGCCGTACCGAACTGTTCGTAGCGCTGCTTGCAGACTTCCTTGGCTGCCAGACGGGCCGGCTTGAGGTATTCGCGCGGGTCGAACTTGGAAGGATTTTCGGCCATGAAGCGGCGGATGGCCCCGGTCATGGCCAGGCGGATATCAGTATCGATATTGACCTTGCGCACGCCGAACTTGATGGCTTCCTGGATTTCCTCGACGGGCACGCCGTAGGTTTCCTTCATGTCGCCGCCGAACTGGCGGATCTCAGCCAGCAGTTCCTGCGGCACGCTGGAGCTGCCGTGCATGACCAGATGCGTATTGGGCAGGCGCTGGTGGATTTCCTTGATGCGGGAAATGGAGAGAATATCGCCGGTGGGCTTGCGCGAGAACTTGTAGGCGCCGTGGCTGGTGCCGATGGCGATGGCCAGGGCGTCGAGCTGGGTCTGGCGCACGAAATCGGCAGCCTGTTCAGGGTCGGTAAGCAGTTGATCCATGGTGAGCTTGCCGTCGGCGCCATGGCCGTCTTCCTTGTCGCCCTGCATGGTTTCGAGCGAGCCCAGGCAGCCCAGCTCGCCTTCGACGGTCACGCCCAGCTTGTGGGCCATGCCGACGACCTTGCGGGTAACGTCCAGGTTGTATTCGTAGTCGGCGATGGTCTTGCCGTCTTCCTTCAGGGAGCCGTCCATCATGACGCTGGAAAAGCCCAGGTCGATGGCGCCCTGGCAAATGGCGGGCGATTGGCCGTGATCCTGGTGCATGACGACGGGCAGGTGCGGGTAGGTATCGACCGCGGCCTGGATGAGCAATTTAAGGAAGCCCTCGCCCGCGTACTTGCGCGCGCCGGCCGAGGCCTGCATGATGACCGGACTGTCGGTTTCGGCCGCGGCTTCCATGATGGCCTGAACCTGCTCCAGGTTGTTGACGTTGAACGCGGGAATGCCATAGCCATTTTCAGCTGCGTGATCGAGCAGCTGGCGCATAGAAACAAGGGCCATGAGTGGGCCTCCAGGAAGCAATGATTGATAAGGAATAGCTAATTAGGAATACCTGCCATTTTACCTGAACGTACGATGAATTCCTGTGAAGCACTCCGGCCCAAGGGCCGGAGCTTCTCCGCCACAATGCGGGGGCGCCTTCGGCGCCGCATCGGCATGGCCTCGCTTGACCTCGGACTGAAGTCCGGGGCCTGCGCTTTGGCGCGTGGTCACAAGACGTTCAGGCTAGCTGGCGCCGCGGATGGCCGATTTGGGCCGGAAGGCCTTGACGACCTCGTCGCGGGTTTCAATGTAGGGGCCGCCGATGAGGTCGATGCAATACGGCACGGCGGCGAAAATGCCCGGCACCAGCGGCTTGCCTTCGGCGTCCTTCAGGCCTTCCAGGGTTTCGCGGATGGCTTTGGGCTGGCCAGGCAAATTGATGATGAGCGCGGCGTGATCCGGGGTTTCGCGGATGACCGCCACCTGCCGCGACAAAATGGCCGTGGGCACGAACTTCAGGCTGATCTGGCGCATCTGCTCGCCGAATCCGGGCATTTCCTTGGTGGCGACCGCCAGCGTGGCCTCGGGCGTCACATCGCGCCGCGCCGGCCCCGTGCCTCCAGTGGTCAGCACCAGGTCGCAGCCAAGCTGGTCGACCAGTTCGGCCAAAGCCGCCGAAATGGCGGGCGCCTCGTCGGGGATGAGCCGCGTGACGAATTGCGGCGCCTGAACCAGGGCCCCGTTCAACCACTCCTGCAAGGCCGGGATGCCCTGGTCTTGGTAAACGCCGCTGGAGGCCCGGTCGGAAACCGACACCAGGCCGACCAGCAAATCGTCGGGATGACGACGAACCAAACGGGGTGACTCAGTCATGATTTACCCTTTCCTAAGCCTGAAAAGCAACGCCTGGATGCCGACTCTGCGCGGCCCCGGCTCTGCGCGAACGCAACCAAAGCCCGCAAAGCCGACTCAACCATTGGCGCGCTGCTGCAGGATATCGACGGCGGGCAGGGTCTTGCCCTCCAGGAACTCCAGGAACGCGCCGCCGCCGGTCGAGATATAGCCGACCTTGTCCGAGATATTGTATTTGGCGATGGCCGCCAGGGTATCGCCGCCCCCCGCAATGGAAAACGCCGACGATTGGGCGATAGCCTGGGCGATGACCTTGGTGCCGTTGGCGAAGGCATCGAATTCGAACACGCCCACCGGGCCGTTCCAGACGATGGTGCCGGCCTTTTCCAGGATGCCGGCCAGTTGCTCGGCGGTCTGCGGGCCGATATCCAGAATCATGTCGTCAGCAGCCACGTCCGCTGCGGGCTTGATGGTGGCTTCGGCATCGGCGCCGAACGACTTGGCGCACACGACGTCGACGGGAATCGGCACGCCGGCCCCGCGCTGCTGCATGACGTCGATGACGGCCGCGGCCTGGTCGACCTGGTCGGGCTCGGCCAGCGACTTGCCGATGCCCAGGCCCTTGGCCAGCATGAAGGTGTTGGCAATGCCGCCGCCCACCACAAGCTGGTCGACCTTGTCGGCCAGCGCGCGCAAGATGGACAGCTTGGTCGACACCTTGGAGCCGGCCACAATGGCCACCATGGGACGCTTGGGTTCCTCCAGGGCACGGCCCAAGGCGTCGAGCTCGGCCTCCAGCAAGGGGCCTGCGCACGCCACCGTCGCGTAGCGGGCGATGCCGTGTGTGGTGGCTTCGGCGCGATGCGCCGTGCCGAACGCATCGTTCACGTATACATCGCACAACGCGGCCATCTTGCGCGACAGCGCATCGTCGTCTTTTTTCTCGCCCACATTGCAGCGGCAGTTTTCCAGCAGCACGACCTGCCCGGGATCGACGGTAAAGCCCCCATCGACCCAGTTCTTGACCACCGGCACGGGCTGCCCCAGCAATTGCGAAAGCCGGGCGGCCACCGGAGCCAGGGTATCGGCATCGGCAACCGTGCCCTCGGTCGGGCGTCCAAGATGGGAAGTGACCATCACGGCGGCGCCGGCGTCCAGCGCCATGCGTATGGCCGGCACCGACGCGCGGATGCGCGTGTCTTCGGAGATCCGGCCTGCATCGTCGAACGGAACGTTCAGGTCGGAGCGGATGAACACGCGCTTGCCGGCCAGGGCGTCGGACTTGGCCAGGGCGCTAAGGGTTTTGACTGTAGACATAAAGATCGAACCGAAAAAATGAAAAGAATGACAACAAAATGCCGCTGGCGATTGGTTTGACCAGTGCTTGCGGTTGGCCCGGATGCGCGGGCTTGCCGGACACGATGCAAACCGCGGCGATACGACAAGGGCGGGATACCCCGCCCTTGTCTTGCACTGAACCGGAATTACTTGGCGGACATCAGCGCCACGGTGGTATCCAGCATGCGGTTGGAGAAGCCCCACTCGTTGTCGTACCACGAGCACACCTTGACCAGATTGCCCGACACTTTGGTAAGGCCGGCGTCCACGGTGCTGGACACCGTGGTGTGGTTGTAGTCGGACGACACCAGAGGCTCTTCGCTGTAGTCGAGGATGCCTTTCAGGGCGCCCGCGCTGGCAGCTTGCTTGAGAATGCCGTTGACTTCCTCCACCGACGTTTCACGGCTCGCCACGAAGGTCAGGTCGACGATGGAAACGTTGATGGTGGGCACGCGCATGGCATAGCCGTCGAGCTTGCCGTTGAGCTCGGGCAGCACCAGGCCGACGGCCGAAGCCGCGCCGGTCTTGGTGGGGATCATGTTTTGCGTGGCCGAACGCGCGCGGCGCAGATCGGAGTGATACACGTCGGTAAGCACCTGGTCGTTGGTGTAGGCGTGGATGGTGGTCATCAAGCCGTTCAGCAAGCCCAGTTTTTCATGCAGGGGCTGAACCAGCGGAGCCAGGCAGTTGGTCGTGCACGAAGCGTTGGAGATGACGGTGTCGCTGGCCTTGAGCACATTGTGGTTGACGCCGTAAACAACCGTGGCGTCGACGTCCTTGCCGCCGGGGGCCGAGATAATGACTTTCTTGGCGCCGCCCTTCAGGTGCGCGCCGGCCTTTTCCTTGCTGGTGAAGAAACCCGTGCACTCGAGCACGACATCGACGCCCAGTTCGCCCCAAGGCAATTCGGCCGGATTGCGGTTGGCCAGGACGCGAATGCGGTCGCCATTGACCACCATGTAGTCGCCGTCGACCTCGACCGTGCCCGGGAACTTGCCGTGCGCCGTGTCGTAGCGGGTAAGGTGGACATTGGTCTTGGGGTCGCCCAGGTCGTTGATGGCCACGATTTCAATATCGTGCTTCTTGCCGTCTTCGTAGTGAGCGCGCAGGACGTTGCGTCCGATACGGCCATAGCCGTTGATTGCTACGCGAATTGCCATGATTACTCTCCTGTTTTACAAAATCTGTTCGACGGCTTGCGCCACATGCTCGGCGGTCAGTCCGAAATGCTTGAATAGGACTCCGGCCGGGGCGGACTCGCCGTAGGTATCGATGCCCACCACCGCGCCGTCCAGGCCCACATACTTGTACCAACCCCCTGTCGCGCCGGCTTCGACCGCGACACGCGGCAAGCCCTTGGGCAGCACCGATTCGCGCCATTGCGCGTCCTGGGCGTCGAAGACATTGGTGCAAGGCATGGACACCACGCGCACGGCAATGCCGCGTTCGGCCAATTGCTCCTGGGCCGCCAGGGCCAGGCCGACTTCGGAGCCGGTGGCGATGACGACGGCCTTGGCGTTCGCGGCGTCGCGCAGCACATAGCCGCCGCGCGCGATCGCGGCAGTGGCGGTTTCGTCGCGAGTAACGAAGGGCAGGTTCTGGCGCGACAGCAGCAAGGCGCTTGGCCCGCCGTCTTGCACCTGCATGCCCAGGCTGGCCGGGCGTTGCACCGCCTGCTGCCAGGCCACCGCGGTTTCGGTGGTGTCGCAGGGACGCCAGACGTGCAGGTTGGGAATGAGGCGCAGGCTGGCCGCGTGCTCGATGGACTGGTGCGTGGGGCCGTCCTCGCCAAGCCCGATGGAATCGTGCGTGAACACGTGGACGACGCGCTGCTTCATGAGCGCCGCCATGCGGATGGCATTGCGCGAGTAGTCGGAAAAAGTGAGGAAGGTGCCGCCGAAAGGCAGATAGCCGCCATGCAGCGCAATGCCGTTCATGATGGCCGCCATGCCGAATTCGCGCACGCCGTAATTGATATGGCGCCCGAACTGCACGCCGCCGTCGCCGGCCCGCAAGGGCGCCACGCCCTTCCAGTCGGTGAAGTTGGAGCCGGTCAGGTCGGCCGAGCCGCCCAGGAGTTCGGGCAGCAGTTCGGCGAAAGCGGTGATGGCGAATTGCGAAGCCTTGCGGCTTGCCACGGTTTCGGCCTTGCCGGCCGTGGCGGAAATGAAGGCGGCCGCCTGCTCGGCGAAATCCGCCGGCAGTTCGCCCCGCATGCGGCGCATGAATTCGGCGGCCTGCTCGGGATACGCCTGGGCATAGGCCTTGAAGCTTTCCTGCCATTCGGCCTGCCACAGTTTGCCCTTGATGCGGGCATCCCAGCGCTGGTAGATGTGTTGGGGAATTTCGAACGGCGCGCTGGTCCAGCCCAGGGCGGCGCGCGTGGCGGCGATTTCGTCGGCGCCCAGGGGCGAGCCGTGCACTTTTTCGGAGCCGGCGGCATGGGGCGCGCCCTTGCCGATGACGGTGCGGCAGCAGATGAGCGTGGGGCCCTTGTGCTCGGCGGCCGCATCCCTGGCCTGCTGGATGGCCTGATCGACCGCCGCCACATTGTGGCCGTCCACGTTGCGTATCACGTTCCAGCCATAGGCCTCGAAACGCGCGGGGGTGTCGTCGGCGAACCAGTTCTTGACCTCGCCGTCGATGGAAATGCCGTTGTCGTCGTAGAAAACGATAAGCTTGGACAGCTTAAGCGTGCCGGCCAAAGAACTGGCCTCGTGCGAAATGCCTTCCATCAGGCAGCCGTCGCCCACGAATGCATAGGTGAAGTGGTCGACAATGCCATGGCCGTCGCGATTGAATTCGCGGGCCAACAGCGCCTCGGCCAGCGCCATGCCGACGGCATTGGCCAGACCCTGGCCCAGCGGGCCGGTGGTGGTTTCGACGCCGGGGGTGATGCCGACCTCGGGGTGGCCCGGCGTGCGCGAATGCAATTGCCGGAAATTCTTGAGTTCCTCGATGGGCAGGTCGTAGCCGCTAAGATGCAGCAAGGCGTACAGAAGCATCGAACCATGGCCGTTCGACAAAACGAAACGGTCGCGGTTGGCCCAGGCGGGATCGGCGGGATTGTGCCGCAAGTGGCGCGTCCACAGCGCTTCGGCGATATCGGCCATGCCCATGGGGGCTCCGGGATGCCCCGAATTGGCTTGTTGAACCGCATCCATGGCAAGTGCGCGTATGGCATTGGCCATGGATGAATCTTGGACGGGCGATTGGCTCATTGAAAACTCACAAAGGGGGCTGAAGCACGCCGCCGGCGTGAACCCCGACAATAAGGATTGCAAAGCCTTGAATTTTACCACCTGAGCTGACATTCCCCTGTCACCGGGGCAAACCTCTGCAAAACGGGCCAAAACCCTTACACTACTCCCACTTCGACATCCAGATCCGCCTATGGCCGCACCACGCTTCTTCTGCCCTGTTCCACTGCACGCCGACCAGCTCATCGAATTGCCGCAGGAACTGGCCCATCACGCCTTGCGCGTGCTGCGTCTGAAGCCGGGCTCCGCCATCGTGCTGTTCGACGGCCGGGGCGGCCAGTATCCGGCCCAATTGATTGCCGAAGGCAAAAAGGGCTATGCCCAAACCGGCGCCCACCAGGCCATCGAGGCGGAACTGCCTGGCGAAATCAGGCTGGCGCAAGGCCTGCCCTCGGGCGACAAAATGGACTGGATCGTGGAAAAAGCCGTGGAGCTGGGCGCCGCCCGGCTCACTCCCATTGCCGCCCAGCGCAGCGTGCTGCAACTGGGCGCGGAACGACTGGCCAAACGCCTGCTTCATTGGCAGCGCGTTGCGCAATCGGCCAGCGAGCAATGCGGGCGCAACCGCGTCATGGTGGTCGATCCGCCGCTTTCGCTGCGGGATTATCTAACCCGGGCCGACCAGGCGGCGCAACTGACGCTGCTGTGCCAGCCCGACGCGCCGCAAACCCTGGAAACCGCGCTGTCGGCCCGCCAAGGCCCCATTGCCTTGCTGGTGGGGCCGGAAGGCGGATGGTCCGACGAGGAACAAGCCGAGGCCGCCCGCCGGCCGGCGATAGTGCCGGTTCGATTCGGCAACCGAGTTCTGCGCACGGAAACCGCCGGGCTGGCGCTGATTTCGGCCGTATCCGCCCTGAAACGCTGGATCTGACCGGATAAAGCGGGTGGCGCCCGCACTAAACCTCCCCCTCGGCACGTGCCATGCCTGGCTCGATGCACGAAGGCAAAGCCGCGGGCGCGGCCTATTCGGTTTCGCCGCCCGAGTAAGGGGTCGGCGCCACGCCGGGTTCGGGATCGGGGTGTTTGCCCGCATGTTCGACCGCAAAGGCAAAGCACCGCCCGTTATTCTTGGCGAATTCGGCCACGTCGTCGCAAACGCTGACGATGGCCTGCGCATCGTCGGCCAGGGCCGGGTCGCCGGAATGCAGGTTATGAAACCACAGGAATAATCCGTTTTTCTGGTCGAGCACGGTATCGCAAAGACAATCGTACAAAGCGTCGAGATCGCCGCCGAAGAACTCGGGGTAATCGATGGCCTTGACGACGGCCCGCAGAACCGCCGAGCGGCTGCGCGCTCGATCGCACTCGACGCTAAAAGCCGTCATGCCCAATTCTTGCGCGTGCTGAAAGGCCTCGTCCTTGTTGGTTCGGGAAGCGTCGAGCAAACCGCCTTTCTGTATTTTTTTTTGTAACGCTTGTGCCTGGGTCATTATTGCGTCTCCTTGAAAAACGCTTTGACTTCTTCCGTACGCTTCATGCTGTCGGTTCTTCCCAACTGAATTAATGCCTGTGTATAGCTGGCTTCAAACAATAAATACGATACCAGCGCCCCTCCTGTTTCATTGCCCGAACCCGACGATACACCGAGAACGCGAAAAAGTGTACGGGCAGCCCGGGGCATTTCGTCCAGATGCTCGAGAGCCAGCTCGTCCAGCGAACGGCTGGGCGTGATGGCGAACGTGGAAATCGGCCGCAATGACTGGGACAGCATGGTATCCGAAGGCAGCAAGTATAAAAGCTCGTTGATGCGTTCGAGCCGCTCTACATCCATAGACAGCCCATCCAGGAAAATGTTCGATAAGGCGTTGCCGCTGATTTGCGCCAGGCTGGGATAAGGGGAGTTCAGCCGGCGCGACTCGGCGTGCGTATCGTCCCGATGCCCGGTGCCGATGACGAACACCTTGGTGGCGCCCAGGTGGATGGCCGGGCTGAGCGGCGCCAATTGCCGCATGGATCCGTCGCCGCACCACTCGCAGGCGCCTTGCACCAGCAAGGCCTGCGCCGGAAAGACGAAAGGAATGGCGCTGGACGCCAGCAGATGGTCGACGCCGATGCGGCTGGGAATGGCGCGCCTGAGCGAACGGGTCCAGGGCAGCAACGGGGTATTGGATTGATAAAAAATAAGATGCTCGCCGCTGATGTAGGCCGCCGCGGTGATGGCCAGCGCATCCAGGCAGCCGCGCTCCAGGTTCTGGCCCAGCCGGTCGAAATCCAGCGATTTCGTCAACAGCTCGTTCAATGGCTGATTGTCGAGCAAAGAATGGGGCTGCTGGCCCCGACGCTCGGGCATCACCCAGCCCAGCGCCAGCATGCCCAGCCACTGCAGGCCGGTCCGGAACAAGGAGGCGGGATCGGCCCGGTACACCATTTCGGTGTGGATGTTTTCCCACAGATGACGCAGCCGCTCGGCGGCCTCGTGCGGCGCGTTGGCGCGGCAGGCCAGCGCCGCCGCATTGATGGCGCCCGCCGACGTGCCGCAAATAATGGGAAAAGGATTCGGAAACCCATGATGGCGTTGTGGATCGAGAATATCCAGCACCCCGGACAGCACGCCGACCTGATAGGCGGCCCGCGCCCCTCCACCGGTAAGAATCAGGCCTATCGACGGCTTCCGGGCGTCCATAGGCAACGTGCTAGTTATTGCGCGGCATATTGGCGTCAAGCACGGTCAGCGCGGCCATGTTCACGATGCGCCGCACGGTGGAGCTTGAAGTCAGAATATGCACGGGCGCATTCAGGCCAAGCAGGAAGGGGCCGACCGCTATATTGCCGCCCGCCCCCGTTTTAAGCAGGTTGTAGGCGATGTTGCCGGCATCCACGTTGGGGCAGATGAGCAGGTTGGCCGCCCCCTTGAGCGTGGTGGAAGGCAGGATGCGTTCGCGCAGGGCCTCGTCGAGCGCACAATCGCCATGCATTTCGCCGTCGACTTCGAGCTCGGGAGCCTGGGCGCGGACGAGGCGCAACGCCTCGCGCATTTTGGGGCCCGACGATGCACTGTCGGTGCCGAAATTGGAGCGCGACAGCAAGGCGATCTTGGGCTCGATATTCAGGCGGCGCATTTCGGCGGCGGCCAGGATGGTGATTTCGGCGATTTCCTCGGCGGAGGGGTTGTCGTTGACGTGGGTATCGGCCAGGGCAATGGTGCGCTCGGCCAGCAGCAGAATGTTCATGGCGCCGTATGTCTTGACGCCCGGGGCCTTGCCCAGCACTTCGTCGACGAAACGCAGGTGATCCAGGTACGAGCCGACGGTGCCGCATATCATGCCGTCGGCATCGCCCAGATGCACCATCATGGCGCCGATCAGCGTCAGGCGGCGGCGCATTTCGACGCGCGCCATCTCCTTGCTGATGCCGCGGCGGCACATGATTTCCCAGTACGTGGTCCAGTATTGATGAAAACGCTCGTCGTAATCGGGATTGGTGACATCCACATCCTCGCCAAGACGAATGCGCAGGCCGAACTTCTTGATGCGATCGGCCAGCACCGAAGGCCGGCCGATGAGGATGGGCCGGGCCAGTTTTTCGTCGACGACGATCTGCACCGCCCGCAGGACGCGCTCGTCCTCGCCTTCGCTGAACACGATGCGCGACTTGCCGCCCTCGCGAACCATGCTCTTGGCGGTGGAGAACAGGGGCTTCATGAACGAGCCCGAGCGGTACATGAATTGCTGCAGCTCTTCGGCGTAGGCGCCGAAATCCTTGAGCGGACGCGTGGCCACGCCGTCGTCCATGGCCGCGCGCGCCACGGCGGGCGCAATGCGCACGATGAGGCGCGGATCGAAAGGCTTGGGAATGAGATATTCAGGGCCGAACGATACGCCGTACGTGCCGTAGGCGGCGGCGACCACGTCGTTCTGTTCTTCCTGGGCCAATTGCGAGATGGCGTTGACGGCCGCTTTTTCCATACCCCGGGTGATGGTGGTGGCCCCGACGTCGAGCGCACCGCGGAAAATGTACGGGAAGCACAGGACATTGTTGACCTGGTTGGGGTAGTCGGAACGCCCCGTCGCCATGATGATGTCGTCGCGCACCGCGTGGGCGTCTTCGGGCAGGATTTCGGGCGACGGATTGGCCAGGGCCAGGATGACGGGCCGGGCCGCCATGGTGGCCACCATTTCGGGCTTCAGCACGCCGCCGGCCGACAGGCCCAGGAAAACGTCGGCGCCGTCGACGATTTCGGCCAGCTTGCGGGCCGTCGTGTCTTGCGCGAAACGCGATTTTTCGGGATCCATGAGCACGGTGCGGCCCTTGTACACCACACCCTCGATGTCGGATACCCAGATATGCTCGATGGGCAGGCCCAGGTCGACCAGCAGATCCAGACAGGCCAGCGCGGCCGCGCCGGCGCCCGAAACCGCCAGCTTGACCGACTTGATGTCCTTGCCGGCCACCTTGAGGCCGCTGAGGAATGCCGATGCCACGCAAATGGCCGTGCCGTGCTGGTCGTCGTGGAATACGGGAATTTTCAGGCGTTCGCGCAGCTTGCGTTCAACCGTGAAACACTCAGGCGCCTTGATATCTTCCAGGTTGATGCCGCCGAAGGTAGGTTCCAGGCCGGCGATGATTTCAACCAGTTTGTCGGGGTCGGTTTCGTTGATTTCGATGTCGAAGACGTCGAGGCCCGAGAACTTCTTGAACAGGACGGCCTTGCCTTCCATGACCGGCTTGGAGGCCAGGGGGCCGATATTGCCCAGGCCAAGCACCGCCGTGCCGTTGGTGATGACGCCAACCAGATTGCCCCGGCCGGTGTAGCGGAATGCATTTTGCGGATCGCTGACGATTTCTTCGCACGCCGCAGCCACACCCGGCGAATAAGCCAACGCCAGATCCCGTTGGTTGGAAAGCTGCTTGGTTGGCGTGACCGCAATTTTTCCGGGGCGCCCAGACTCGTGATACTCGAGCGCGGCTTTGCGAAGATTCTCGTCCATGGTGACTTCTACAGTAAGAAAGTGAAATAGGTAGTCATTCTATCTCGTCGTGTCCTTCCGGTCATGGGAATACGGCAAGAATTAAAGATCCTGCCCGGGGTGTGGGAAAACGTCGTTCGGATCGAACAGAGCTTTGACCCGGACGTCCAGCTCGATGGCCTGCGCCCACAGCACATCGTGAGGCGCCTGGCGGCCCAGCGAAAAACCCATGGGATCCGCAACGGCCGCCTCGGACAGCGCCGTTTCGTCCAGCACCACCCATTCCAGCCAGCCCAGGTCGCCGCCATGGCCCAGCAGCAGATGCGACAGATTGACGATGTGGCCCGGTTGCGGCATCAGCGCGTCCAGGCGATAGCGCGCTGCCCAGTGGGGCTCCTGGCGGCAGGCCTGGGCCTCGGTGGAGCCCGTCAGCGTGAAAAGCCCCGAAACCAGCGTTTGCAGCGCCAGGCCGTCCAGCGGCTGGCGATTGTGCTCGCCGAAGGGCCCCAGCGTGGCCTGGGTGCCGTCGGCCAGCAGGACGCAGGCATGCGCAATGCCCGACCGATGCGTAGCGCCCGACTCCCAGGCCTGCAACGAGCGGTCGGCCAGCCACGCCGCTACCGTGAGGTAGCCTGGCAGTCCGGCAAACTCCTTGAGCCCGGCAGCTTCCAGGTCCCCAAGCAGGCAGCCCGGCTGCACGAACCACTTCGAGGCGTCGTTGGGCAGGCGCTGGCATTGCGTCAGGTGGCTCCCCAGCTCTATCCAAAGCACGGATTGATGCGACTGGCTGGCCGCCTGATTGATGCCGTCCAGCGCCAGCACCACGCCATGCTCGGCGCACAGCGCGCGCGCATGGTGCAGGTCGGCGGCATTCAACGGAGTAAGCCGGGCGCTGCCGACCCCGTCGGACAGGCCGTAATCGAGGAAACTGCCCGCCACCCGGCGCTGCAGGCCCTGGCAGAAGGCCGCCCATGGGCTTTTCGACGAACGGCGCCCCATGAGAAACGCACGGCGAGAGGAAAACTGCATGACCATCATCCATTAAAACCAACGATACCGGCGCGGCGGCTCTACAATGCATGTTTCGTTGCAACCTTGCCAACCCTGCCTATGTCCCGCCTTGCCTCACGCACCGATCATGTGGTGCCATTCTACGCTGTGGAAGTCTTCAAACAAGCCAACCAGCTCAACGCGCTGGGACGCGACGTCATCAGCCTGGGAATCGGCGAGCCGGATTTCACGGCGCCCCCGCAAGTGGTCGAGACACTGGCCCGCGCGGCCAAGGCCAGCCTCAGCGGCTATACCTCGCCGGCCGGCCTGGCCGTCCTGCGCGAAGCCATCGCACTCTACTACAAAGACCATTTTTCCGCCTCGGTCGACCCGGAACGGGTCATCATCACCAGCGGCGCGTCAGGTGCCCTGCTATTGGCCACCATGGCCCTGATCAACCCGGGCGACGAAATCCTGATGCCGGATCCCTCGTACCCCGCCAACCAGAATTTCATCCTGGGCGCGGGCGGCATCCCCCGGCTCATTCCCTGCTCGGCCGAGCAGCGCTTCCAGCTTTCCGCCCAGCACATCCGCGAGCACTGGGGGCCGGCCACCCGGGGCGTGCTCATCGCGTCGCCCAGCAACCCCACCGGCACCACGATCGCCTACGAAGACCTGAAGGAACTGGTGGCCGAGGTACGGCAGCGCGGCGGTTTCATCATCATGGACGAAATCTACCTGGGCCTGTACTACGGCGACGCCCCGCGCAGCGCGCTGACCATCGACGACGACATCGTCATCATCAACAGCTTTTCCAAGTACTTCCACATGACGGGATGGCGGCTGGGCTGGCTGATCGCGCCGGCCAACATGATTCCGGCCATCGAAAAGCTGGCCGCCAGCATGGCCATCTGCGCTCCGACGCTGGCCCAGCACGCGGCGGTGACCTGCTTCGAGCCCGACGTCATGCGCATCTACGAAAACCGGCGCCTGTCGTTCAAGCAGCGGCGCGACTACCTGCTGCCGGAATTCGAACGCCTGGGCCTGCATGTGCCGGTGGCGCCCGACGGCGCTTTCTATATATACGCCGACATCAGCCGCTACAGCAACGACAGCGATGCGTTTTCCCACCGGCTGCTGCACGAAGCCAGCGTGGCGGCCGTGCCCGGGCGCGACTTCGGGCCGGCCCATGCCCGCCACACCATGCGTTTCTCGTATGCCACCGGCCTGGATCGGCTGCAAGAGGCCGTAGGCCGGATGGAAAACTTCCTGGCGAAGCTGGCCTAGGGACGGCCAGCGTGGGCGGCGACACCGACGCCCTTCCGCGTATGCGGCAAGCCATATACGCCAGCCGGGCGAAAGTTATCAGCGCAACGGAATGCCCGACGCCAGGGCGATGCGCCGGCGCTCGGCCAGCACCTTGTTGCCGTAGCCGTTGTCGTCGACTCCCGAGGCACCCACGTAGCAGGCCAGGCCGCCCTGAACCGAACCGCGCCGCTTGATGCAGTCGGCCAGAATCTGCGAGCCGACGCGGATATTGACAATAGGATTGATGGCGGCATCGGCCGCATTGCCGTAGCGCGCGAACTTGTCCTTGTGCACGTCGGCCATGACCTGCATCAACCCCTGGGCGCCCACATGGCTTTCAGCATAAGGGTTGTAGCGCGATTCGATGGCAATGACGGCCAGCAGCAGTTGCGGATCCAGGCCCATCTCTTTGCCCACGGAAAACGCGGTTTTCACCAGTACGCCCGCCACACTGCGCGCGATTTTGTACTTGCGGGCGATATAGCTGCGCAAGGCCTGCGCCTGGGCTCGCGTAACGCCTGGAATCTGCAAGGTCTCGTTGCCTCGCGGCAGAATCGGCGCCAGGCCGCGCCGGCTGGGCGCGGCGGTGGCGCCAACGGCCGCCTTGACCCCTTCGCCCGCCGCGGCGGCGGCCTGCATTCCCGACGCCCCGGATTCCGTGGCGTTTTCGGCGGAGGCCGAGGGCTCGATCGGCGACTGCGGAACTTCCGCCAAATCTTGATCGTAGCCGTTCAGCGTATCGTCGTCCTGCAGCGACACAGGGCGCAGGCTGGCCAGCAGCGCCTCATGCATTTGCCGGGACTGTTCGCGCAACGACGGCACCGTAACGCCCAGAACGATCGTGACCAGCACGGCTATGCCCAGGTAGACGGCCGCCACATGCACGACTTCGCCCAGTTGGTGCCGGGCGGTGCGCAGGAAACGCTTGATCAGATTTTCCGAACTCCTGTCGGCCATTAATGTATACCTAATAAAATAACGATAGTCGATGTTAACCTTAGACAGCCTTTTACACGAAAAATCCGGCTGACGCCCTGTTCGACCGGCCATGCGGCCGGCCCAGGCCCTGGCGCCGGACGTTCGAATCTCCCAACCGCACACTAAGCGAGCTTTCCTTGAAATACCGTGACCTGCGAGATTTCCTCGCCCAGCTCGAAAGCCAGGGCGAAGTGAAACGCCTCGCCATCCCCGTATCGACACGCCTGGAAATGACCGAGATCAGCGACCGCGTGCTGCGCGCCACCGGCCCCGCTCTTCTATTCGAAGCGGCCACCCACAACGGCGCCGCCGCGGCCATGCCGGTTCTGACCAATCTGTTCGGCACCCCCAAGCGTGTCGCCATGGGTATGGGGGCCGACGACGTCGGCGCCCTGCGCGACATCGGCGAGCTGCTGGCAACCCTGCGCGAACCCGAAGCGCCGCACGGCCTGCGCGACGCTTTCGCCAAGGTTTCCATGCTGAAATCGGCCCTGTGGGACATGAGCCCGAAATCCGTCAAGAGCCCCGCCTGCCAGGAAATCGTCCTGGAAGGCGACGACGTCGATCTCGGCGCCCTGCCCCTGCAATATTGCTGGCCGGGCGATGTCGCCCCCCTGCTTACCTGGGGCCTGGTCATTACCCGGGGGCCCAACGCCCGGCGCCAGAACCTGGGCATCTACCGCCAGCAGCTCATCGGACGCAACAAGCTCATCATGCGCTGGCTGTCGCACCGGGGCGGCGCGCTCGACTTCCGCGACCACGCCCTGGCCAACCCGGGCCAGCCCTTTCCCATCGCCGTCGCGCTGGGGGCCGACCCCGCCACCATCCTGGGCGCTGTCACCCCCGTGCCCGACAGCCTGTCCGAATACCAATTCGCCGGCCTGCTGCGCGGTTCGCGCACCCAGGTGGCCAAAGCCCTGGGCAGCACGCTGTCGGTGCCCGCCACCGCCGAAATCGTGCTCGAAGGCCATATTCTTCCGGCCGGCGATCCCCGGGCGCAAGCGCCCGCCGTTCCCGAAGGCTCGCCGGGTCCCGCCAGCCACGACTACGAAATGGCCCTGGAAGGGCCTTACGGCGACCATACCGGCTATTACAACGAACAGGACTGGTTTCCGGTGTTCACGGTCGACCGCATCACCATGCGCCGCAATCCCCTGTACCACAGCACCTATACCGGCAAGCCGCCCGACGAGCCCGCCGTCCTGGGCGTGGCGCTGAACGAGGTCTTCGTTCCCCTGCTCAAGCGGCAGTTGCCCGAAATCGTGGATTTCTACCTGCCCCCCGAAGGCTGCAGCTACCGCATGGCGGTCGTCTCCATGCGCAAGCAGTACCCCGGCCACGCCAAGCGCGTCATGTTCGGGCTATGGAGCATTCTGCGCCAGTTCATGTACACCAAGTTCATCGTGGTCGTCGACCACGACGTGGATCCGCGCAACTGGCAGGAAGTGGTCTGGGCCATGACGACCCGCATGGATCCCGTGCGCGACACCGTGCTGGTGGAAAACACGCCCATCGACTATCTGGATTTCGCCTCGCCCGTGTCGGGCCTGGGCGGCAAGATGGGCATGGACGCCACCAATAAATGGCCCGGCGAAACCCAGCGCGAATGGGGCACGCCCATCAGCATGGATCCGCAGGTCAAGGCCAGGGTCGACGCCATGTGGGGCGAACTGGGGCTATGACGGCAAGCCGGCGGGCCGGAAGCGCCGCCCCTCGCCGCGCACGGCTGACGGCTTTGCAGCCCGGTGTTGTCTGCCTGCCCGCGCCTAGGAACCTTCGGGGTTGTCCTCGGGGCGATTCAGGTGGCGCGAAAGCTGCCAGCCCACCAGCAGGCCGGCCGCCACCTTGACCCAGCGCAGCCGCGAACGCCTGCCGCCAAGAATGGCCGAGGCCCCCGACAGCAGGAAGGGATAGCGGCGCACAAGGCCCAGGCCGCTCACCACCCAATCGACCGGCCGGCTGCCGGCAAAGGCCGGCAAGGCCTCTTTGAACAGTGTTTTAGGCGCCAGCGATACCCTCAGCTCGTGGACGCTGTTCGCCAGATTGTGCCGTTCGATGGCGGCGCGGGCCCGCAACAATTCGATGCGGGCCGCGCGCTCTTCGCCGTTGAGCGTCTTTTTCATAGGCCATCCTTGCGCGGGCGGCCCGTCTCGGAGGCGCGCGGCGAATCACCCAGGCGCTCGATGAGGCTCATGTCGCGCTTGAGCTCGTTGAGCGTCACCGCGAACGGCATGGGCTCGAACAGCAAGGCACGCCGCACGGCCCAGAAAAAGCCCAGGCCCGCCACCGCGTACAGCAGGGCCAGCACGCCCAACGCGATGTAGCGCTGCTCGGTGGGCCAGAAGTACAAGGCCACGGCAATGGAGAACACCAGCAGCGCCAGCGTAAGAAACAGCAGCGCCGCGAAAGCCATGCCCAATACTTTGACGAGGCGGGCCTTTTGTTCGGAAGCCTCCAGCGAAAACAGTTCGAGCCGCGTGCGCACCACGGCCAGAAGCGTGGCCGCGGTGTCGCCGACAGATTGCCTTAGCGCCATGGAAGGCCCGGCTATCGGCGGCTGATGAGCATGCCCACCAGAAGGCCCGTAAGCCCCGCCACCCCGATGGCCTGCCAGGGGTTGTCGTGCACGTAGTCGTCAGTGACGCGGGCGGCGCGGCGGCCTTTCGCCATCAGGGCATCCTGCGTGTCGTACAGCGCTTCGCGCGTGCGGCGCAGCGACTTCATGGCGCGCTCGCGCAGCTCGCTGGCCTTGTCGCCCGTTGCGTCGGCAGCCTCGCGCAGCAATTTCTCGGCGTCGTCCAGGCTTTCCTTGACGTTCTCGATGAATTCATCTTCATTGGCTTGCGTGTCGATTTTTGCCATTTTGCATCCCCTTTAAAGGAAGTTGACCGTAAATTACCCGGTTGCCGGATAAACCCATACTAGCTGATCCGCATGAAAAAGTTTTGCCGCGAATCAAAGCATTACTGAATTCGTGTGACCTCCACGGTGGAGCTGACTCCATTTTGCACGCTTTCCTGCTTCATCACCATGTTCAGCGCGGGGCAGAACCAGTCGGTGACCGCCGACGTCATGGCGGGTATCGGCAAGACCAGGCCGTTGAACGACGCGCGGGTCGCATCGATGACTCGCGTATAGCTTATGGGCCAGCAGGCCTGGCTGCCGGACGCCGTCTGTATGGTCTTGCGGGCCCCGACCGTTTTTTCGCCGGTCCTGACGACGATGGGGTCGGCCTGCACGGCCTTGCGGTCGACGTTGATCTGGAACTTCAGGGCGGGAAAAGTCTGGCCCTGCTTCGAAACGGGCGTGCCATAGGCGAACAGGCCAAGCATGCGCAAATCGAACTTGCCATTGACGGGAGAACGGCTTCCATCGGCCTCGCGGCGCTCGAAGCTGGCCTTGCCGTTGCGCACGGTCAGCCAATAATCCAGCTTGGACGTGCTGGGCGGCATGCCCATGAGGCCTACCGACGTATCGCCCACGACGCGGGCCTCGCAATTGTCGGCGCCCTGCTTGCTGACACTGGAAAACGCCAGGTTCGCCGCCATGGCCAGGGCGCCCGAGCCGCTTAATTGCGCCTGGCCGCCATCGTGCATGAAGGGCGCGCTGCAAAGGCCCGCCGCGGCGGGCGCCGCCAGACCCATGGATAAGAACAAGGCTCCCACGCCTGCCGCCAGGCAACGGCCCGGCCCCGTGCTTGCCGCGAAAATTGCAATCTTACCCATTCACACCCATCCAGGAACGTTCAAGAGACTTCATCGTAGTCCGCCGGGGCTCGATGCGCCACACAAAACTTTAGAAAGTATAAGCAAACGTGAAGCCCAACCGCCGGTTTCGACGCCTGCTGGCCGGTACACGGCCCGACGCGGGGCCGCCCCGGCATCCGACCCTACTCGACCTTCTGGCGCGTGCCGAAGATCCGGTCGCCCGCATCGCCCAGGCCCGGAACGATATAGCCGTTTTCATCCAGATGGCTGTCGATGGAAGCCGTATAGATGTGCACGTCGGGGTGCTTGTCCTGGACGGCCTGGATGCCGGGCGGCGCGGCAACCAGCACCAGCGCCCGGATATTGCGGCTGCCGGCCTTCTTGAGCATGTCGATGGCCGCCACCATGGAGCCGCCGGTCGCCAGCATAGGGTCGATGATCAGGGCCAGCCGCTGATCCAGCCCGCCCACCAGGCGCTCCAGATACGTATGCGCCTGCAATGTTTCTTCGTTGCGGGCAATGCCCACGGCGCTGACCTTGGCCCCCGGCACCAGCATGAGGACGCCGTCCAGCATGCCGATGCCGGCCCGCAAAATGGGCACGACCGTCACTTTCTTGCCGGCCAGCTTCTCGACTTCGATGTCGCCGCACCAGCCCTGGATATGGTAGGGCTCCAGGGGCAGATCCTTGGTCGCTTCATACGTCAGCAAGGCCGCGACTTCCTGGGCCATTTCGCGGAAGTTCTTGGTGCTCAGGTCGCCCCGGCGCATCAGGCCCAGCTTGTGGCGGATGAGCGGGTGGCGGATTTCGTGTATGGGCATGGCATAGTCCTGCTTATAGGGTGTTGTTATGTACGCATGGCCGTTCGCATGCACGGCGCGCAGCCGAATAGTCTACAAGGAAGCTCGGAACAAGTCCCCGCATCGCCTGCATCCGCGAGTTACGGTAATCCGCTGTGCTAGCGTTCGGCCAGCCAAGTGATCAGCGCATCGTCGAAAGGCCGGATGGCCGACGAACGTTCGTCGTTGACCAGGCTGACCACAATATAACGCTTGCCGCTGGCGCCCAGCACATAGCCGGCCAGGGCGCGGCTGTCGCGCAGCGTGCCGGTTTTCAGATGGGCCATGCCCCGCACGTCTTCGTTGCGCAAGCGGCGCCTGACCGTGCCGTCCACGCCCGAAATCGCCAGGGACGAGACGAACTCGGGCATCAGGGGCGAATGCCAGGCCACGTCCAGCATGCCCGCCAGCCCCTGCGCGGTCAGGCGGGCGCCGCGCGCCAGCCCCGCGCCGTTCACGATGGTCCAGCCCCCGGTATCGACGCCCTGGGCATGCAACAGCGCCAGAGCGGCGCTTGCGCCGGTCTGCGGCGTTGCGCCCGCCCCGTTCTTTTCCGCCCCGAGCGTCAGCAGCAAGGTGCGGGCCATGACGTTATTGCTTTGCTTGTTGATCTGGCGGATGGTGTCGGCCAGGCTTTCCGAATCGTGCCAGGCCACGATCTGCGCCGAGGCGGGCACCTTGCCCGCAACAATGCCCTTGCCCAGGGTGCCGCCAAGCTCCTTCCACAGCATCTGGAACAAGGCCGAGAAGTTCTCCGGCTGCGACAAGGCCAGCCGGTACACGCTGAACTCGCCGCAGGATCCGGCCGCGGTACCGCTGACCTGGATGGTGACATCGCGACCCGTATGCACGACATTGGTGCCCACGGTGGGCGAGCCCGGGCAGCGTGCATTGCTCCAGGCGATATTGCCGCTGACCTTCACGCCCGTCAAGGGCGGGTCGATAATGGGCACCCATTTATGGGCCGTGGCGTCGGGCTGGAACAGCAGGCGCACCGCGCCCAGGTTCACCATCATGGCGTCGGGGCTGGCGTTGTAGGGCCGGTCGGGTGAGTCGTCGAACTCGCCCGGGTCGGTGGCCACGGCGCCGAACATGGAGCGGTCGACCACCACTTCCGGCAGATTCTTGATGCCGCGCAGGCGCAGCTCGCGCAGCAGCGACCAGAGATCCGCCATGGTCAGGAAGGGGTCGCCCCCCGCCTTCAGATACAGCGGGCCGCGCAGGGAGCCCTGCGCATCCACGCTGGCTCCGTTGCGGGCGTACATGGCGGTGCGCCAACGGTACTCCGGCCCCAGGCCGGAAAGCCCCGACCAGGTGGTTACCATTTTCATGACGGAAGCCGGATTGCGCGGTTCCGACGGGTTGATGGACACCAGCCTCGGCCCGCCGATTTCCTGCACCACCAGCGACATCGAGCTTTCCGGCAGATGGGCGGCCTGGAACACCTTTTGCAGCTCGGCAGGCAAGCCTTGCGCCGCCGCCGAAGCCATGTGCAGCGCCGCCGCGCATGCCGCCCCCAGCAGCACGCTGCGCAACCCGCGCCCCGCGCGGCTCATTTTGCCAAACGCCCTATCGCCCCGCCTGCATGAAACCATCTCGACACCGACTCCGCTTTTAGCCACCGCGCAATAAAACAAACCATGAGCATACCGAAAGACACCCGCTTTGCGGAGGGTGTCAAGCAAAAATTCACGATGACGGCTTAAAATACCGCCAAAACCCCTCCATCCCGGCCGCGCCCGTGGCGCCCGCCCAACCCAAGATCACCGCGTGAACCCTTCGCTCCTGCTGTCCCAGTTCGACTACCACCTCCCCCCCGAACTCATCGCCCAGTCGCCTCCCGCCGAGCGCGGCGCCAGCCGCCTGCTGCACCTGGACGGCCGCGGGGAGCCGCACGACAAGATGTTCGCGGATCTGCCCAGTCTGTTGAACCCGGGGGATCTGCTGGTGTTCAACGACACGCGGGTCATCAAGGCGCGCCTGCACGGCCAGAAGGACAGCGGCGGCAAGGTCGAGATTCTGATCGAGCGGATTACGCAGCCCAATACGGCGCTGGCCCACGTGCGCGCCAGCAAATCGCCCAAGGCCGGAACCCGCATCCACGTGGCGGACGCCTTCGAGGCCACGGTCCTGGGCCGTGAAGGCGAACTGTTCGAACTGGAGTTTCCCGGCCGCGTCCTGGATCTGCTGGACGAGCACGGCTCGACGCCCCTGCCCCCCTATATTACGCACGAAGCGGGACAGGAAGACGACGAACGCTATCAAACCATTTACGCGCATCAACCGGGCGCCGTCGCCGCGCCGACGGCGGGGCTGCATTTCGACCAGACCATGCTGGACACGCTGACGGCCCGGGGCATCCAGCAAACCTTCGTGACCCTGCACGTGGGCGCTGGCACCTTCCAGCCCGTGCGGGTGGAAAACCTGGACGAGCACCACATGCACTCGGAACGCTATTCGGTATCGGCCGAGACCCTGGATCTCATCCGCGCCACGCGCGCGGCGAACCGGCGCGTGGTGGCCGTGGGCACGACCAGCGTGCGCGCCCTCGAAGCCGCCGCCCAGCAGCCCGACCAGACCGGCCCGCTCGAAGGCGATACCCGCCTCTTCATTACGCCGGGCTATCAATTCGCCTACGTCGACGCGCTGATCACCAACTTCCACCTTCCCAAGTCCACGCTGCTGATGCTGGTGTCGGCGCTGGCGGGCATGGAACCCATACGACGTGCCTACGCGCACGCCATTCAATCCAGGTATCGCTTCTTCAGCTACGGCGATGCCATGTTCATAGAGCCCTCCCGCCCATGACCGGACTGCAATTCGAACTCCTGACCACCGACGGCGCGGCCCGCCGCGGCCGCGTCACCCTCAACCACGGCGTGGTGGAAACGCCCATCTTCATGCCCGTGGGCACCTACGGCAGCGTCAAGGCCATGCTGCCGCACGAGCTGAAGGAAATCGGCGCGCAGATCATCCTGGGCAACACCTTCCACCTCTGGCTGCGCCCCGGCACCGAGGTCATGGAAAAGCACGGCGGCCTGCATGGTTTCATGCAGTGGGACAAGCCCATATTGACCGACTCGGGCGGCTTCCAGGTCTTCAGCCTGAACGGCCTGCGCAAGATTACCGAGGAAGGCGTGAAATTCGCCTCGCCCATCGACGGCGCGCGGCTCTTCCTGACGCCCGAGGAATCCATGCGCATCCAGCGCGCGCTCAATTCCGACATCGCCATGGTGTTCGATGAGTGCACGCCCTACGCCATAGACGGCCGCCCGGCCACCGCCGACGAGGCCGCCCGCTCGATGCGCATGTCGTTGCGCTGGGCGCGGCGCTCGCGCGAGGCGTTCAACGGGCTGGGCAACCCCAACGCCCTGTTCGGCATCGTCCAGGGCGGCATGTTCGAGAACCTGCGCGACGAATCCCTGGCCGGCCTGACCGACATCGGCTTCCATGGCTACGCCATTGGCGGACTGTCGGTGGGCGAGCCCAAAGAGGAAATGATGCGGGTCCTGGCCCACGTGGCCCCGCGCCTGCCCGCCAACGCGCCGCGCTACCTGATGGGGGTGGGCACCCCCGAGGACCTGGTCGAGGGCGTGAGCCGGGGCGTGGACATGTTCGACTGCGTCATGCCCACCCGCAACGCCCGCAACGGCTGGCTGTTCACCCGCTACGGCGACATCAAGATACGCAATGCGCGCTATCGCGACGATACTCGCCCGCTGGATCCTTCCTGTTCGTGCCACACCTGCCTGAATTTCTCACGCGCCTACCTGCACCACCTGCAACGCGCCAACGAAATCACGGGATCCCGGCTGAATACCTTGCATAATCTGCATTTTTACCTGACGATCATGGGCGAGATGCGCGAGGCCATCGCCGCCGGCTCGTTCGAGCAATGGCGGGCCCGTTTCCACGCGGATCGGGCCCGCGGCATCGAGTAGGAGCGTGATCGGGCCAGATGTCGCTACAATAGACGATTCATTCGAAAAAATACCAGGAGTTGTGAATGTCCCTGATCAATACCCTTGAGCTCGTTACGGCCCAAGCCGCAGCCGCTGGAGAAGGCAATGCCTTGATGGGCATGCTGCCCATCATCTTGATGTTCGTCATTTTGTACTTCCTGATGATCCGTCCCCAAATGAAGCGCCAGAAAGACCACAAGAACATGGTTGCCGCGCTGGCCAAGGGCGACGAAATCATTACGTCGGGCGGCATGCTCGGCAAGGTCATCAAAGTCAGCGACAACTACATCACCGCCGAAGTCAGCACGCTGGCCGACAAGCCCGTCGAAGTCATCCTGCAACGCACCGCCGTGACGTCGGTTTTGCCCAAGGGCACGATCAAGGCGCTGTAATCCAGCCGCAATACGCACCCCAGCCCTGCCTGGGGTTGTTTTTGCCTTCACCGTTGACCGATAATGAACCGTTACCCTCTCTGGAAATACATCACCGTACTCGTCGCCGTGATCATCGGCCTGATGTATACGCTGCCCAATTTTTTTGGTGAATCTCCGGCCGTGCAGATCGCCGGCGCAAAAACCGCCGTCAAGGTCGACAACCAGACCCTGGCCAGGGTGGAAACCATACTGCGCGACGCCAAAATCGAAACAACGGGCGCCTATTTCGAGATGAACGGCCCGGTCGGCACGGTGCGGGTGCGCTTTGCCACGCCCGACACGCAGCTCAAAGCCAAAGACATCATCGAGAAGGCCCTCAACCCCGACCGTTCCGACCCCAGCTATACGGTCGCGTTGAACCTGCTTTCCGCTTCGCCCGACTGGCTGTCCGCGCTGGGGGCCAATCCCATGTACCTGGGCCTGGATCTGCGCGGCGGCGTGCACTTCCTGCTGCAGGTCGACATGCACGGCGCCCTCACCACACGCTACGACTCGCTGGCCAACGACGTGCGCTCGGCCTTGCGTGAAGCCAAAGTGCCGGTTTCCGGGGTGGAACGCAGCGACCTGTCCGTCGTCGCGAACTTCGACAGCTCCGACGCGCGCGACAATGCTATTTCCGAGCTGCGCCGCAGCATGCCCGACATGGTGTTCACGCCTGCCAGCAGCGGCAAGACCTTCAGTCTGAAGGGCACGCTGACCGAATCGGCCGTCACTCAGGTTCAAACCAACGCCATCAAGCAGAACATCACCACGCTGCACAACCGGATCAACGAGCTGGGCGTGGCCGACCCCATCATCCAGCAGCAAGGCGGCGACCGCATCGTGGTCCAGTTGCCCGGCGTGCAGGATATCGCCAAGGCCAAGGAAATCCTCGGCCGCACCGCCACGCTTGAAATCCGCATGGTCGACGATTCGCCCACGGCCAGGGCCGCCCTGGCGGCGGGCACCGTGCCGTTCGGGCTGGAACGCTACAACGACGCCGAGGGCCGGCCGCTGCTGCTGCGCCGCCAGGTCATCCTTACCGGTGAAAACCTGCAGGACGCCCAGCCGGGACGCGACCAGCAAACCCAGCAGCCGTCGGTCAACCTGACCCTCGACGCCAAGGGCGCCCGCATCTTCCGCGACGTGACGCGCGACAACATCAACAAGCGCATGGCCATCCTGCTGTTCGAGAACGGCAAGGGCCAGGTCGTTACCGCGCCGGTCATCCGCAGCGAAATCGCCGGCGGCCACGTGCAGATCTCGGGCAACATGAGCGCCCAGGAAGCGGCCGACGTGGCCCTGCTGCTGCGCGCCGGCTCGCTGGCCGCGCCCATGAATATCATCGAAGAGCGCACCATCGGCCCAAGCCTGGGCGCCGAGAACATCAACAAGGGCTTCGATTCCACGCTGTACGGCTTCCTTGCCATTGCGGTGTTCATCATTCTTTACTACCGCCTCTTCGGCGTATTCTCCACGCTGGGCCTGGCCTTCAACCTGCTGTTGCTGCTGGCCGTATTGTCCATGCTGCAGGCCACGCTGACGCTGCCTGGCATAGCGGCCATCGCGCTTACCCTGGGCATGGCCATCGACTCCAACGTGCTCATCAACGAACGCATCCGCGAAGAGTTGCGGGCGGGGCTGTCGCCGCAGCAGGCCATACATCTGGGCTTCGACCGGGCTTGGGGCACGATTCTGGACTCCAACCTCACCACCCTCATCGTCGGCCTGTCGCTGCTGGCCTTCGGCACCGGGCCGATCCGCGGGTTCGCGGTGGTGCACTGCATCGGGATTCTTACTTCGATGTTCTCGTCGGTGGTTGGTGTGCGTGCGCTGGTCAACCTGTGGTACGGCAGCCGGCGCAAGCTCAAGACCCTTTCCATCGGCCAAATCTGGAAACCGAACCAAGACTAAGCGTCGCCGTGGCGCCCGATGGCGCCGCGGATCTTACACAGCAGGCAAGAGCGAAACATGGAATTTTTTCGAATCCACCGCACCATCCCTTTCATGCGCCATGCGCTGGTGCTCAACCTGATCAGCCTGATCACCTTCCTTCTGGCTGTCTTCTTCATTGCGACGCGCGGCTTCCATCTGTCGATTGAATTCACGGGTGGCACACTCATGGAGGTGCACTATTCGCAGCCGGCGCAGGTCGACGAGATCCGCTCTGCGGTAACGTCGCTGGGCTATACGGACTTCCAGGTGCAGAACTTCGGCACGTCGCAGGACGTGCTCATCCGGCTGCCGGTGCATACGGGGGAAACGTCGGCGGCGCAAAGCGATACGGTGCTCAAGGCGCTCAAGTCCAAATCGGCCGACGTGGAGTTGCGCCGGGTGGAGTTCGTGGGGCCGCAGGTGGGGCAAGAGCTGGTGAGCAACGGACTGATGGCGCTGCTGTGCGTGGTGGTGGGCATCATGATCTACCTGGGCATACGGTTCGAATGGAAGTTCGCTGTATCCGGGGTCATCGCCAACCTTCACGACGTGGTGATCATCCTGGGCTTCTTTGCGTTTTTCCAATGGGAGTTCTCGCTGGCGGTGCTGGCAGGGGTTCTGGCGGTGCTGGGCTATTCGGTGAACGAATCGGTGGTCATCATGGATCGGATCCGCGAAAACTTCCGCAAGCAGCGCAAGAGCTCGGTGCGCGAGGTGATCAACAGCGCCATCACGCAAACGATTTCCCGAACGATCATCACGCACGGTTCGACGCAGATGATGGTGCTGTCGATGTTCTTCTTCGGCGGCCCGACTTTGCATTACTTTGCGCTGGCGCTGACGATCGGTATCTGGTTCGGTATTTATTCGTCGGTGTTCGTTGCGGCGGCGCTGGCGATGTGGCTGGGCGTAAAGCGCGAGGACATGCTCAAGGCAGTCAAGAAGGAAGACGACCCGGCGTCGGAATTGTTGGGATGATTTTTTCTGTTTGATCCTTGAAAGCCGAGATCTTGCTGGTCTCGGCTTTTTTGTTTGGGGGGCTTTTAACTAACTGTTCGTATCGGGCTGTTTGTGCTGAATCGTTTGTGCTGGACTACTTGCCTATTGCTTCCAGGACGGCTCTTACAGGGGGAACGCTTGTATTTGGATTTTGTATCGTATGCGTCCTTGATATGTGATGCTACTGGAGTGCGTTTCGCAATTTGAGTTCTAAATACGTGGGGTGGATTGTGATTTTGCGTAAAGTGTTCTAAAGACGCGTGGTGTATGTTCTAAAGACGTGGCGCCGGGGCCAAGGCGGAGTTTTCCTCCTCGTGGCTGGTTCGGCGCCCTGCGCGCCGAACACCGCATCGCCTCGCTCGTCCGCCCATTCGGGCTCCCTTCGCTTCCGGCTCGCTCAGCCCCGAAAGTCGGAAAACCCCACCTTGACCCCGACACCACTGCGTTTGCTTGGCTTGGAAGTTTGCTGCGCAGTGAGGGCTGGTGTTTTGA
>CALMPB010000372.1 GCA_937871985.1 uncultured Burkholderiaceae bacterium | reverse complement strand
ACGCCAAGCTGGCCGGGTTTGCGAACGACGTGTTGGCGGTCGGCTCTCCCCCGGGATCGGGCGGTGTGACCGCGGGTTAGCACCTTGCAATCTAGATGCGAGAACCGACAAGGCCAAGCGCTGATGCCCGGCAACGACGACAGGTAGCAAAGCGCGCCGCTCATGGGCGCTATCGCTGATACTGCCGCGGATCCCATCGGCGCCACGGATTCTGGCGCGGGCGTACTGCTGCCGGCGGATAACGGGCCGCGCCCTTGAGACAAGCCGTCCAGATTAATTTATAATTGATTATCATTCTCATCTTGTAAGATATATGGCGCCTCTGGGCTGGTCTCGGCAATTTTCCACTGACCTGACAATGTCCGTGGGATCGGCCGTGCTGCGGGATTCGCTGGAGGTTACCGCCCCTGTGTTCGAGGGGCTGCAGGTCATCGTCTCGCTGCAGGCCCGGCTGCGCTGCCGCATCAATGGCCGGGCCGCGTTCAATATCGCCGAACCGGGCGCTTATCTGGTGATCGCTTCCGGCGCGCAAGAGGGGTGCGACCGGCTCGAACCCAATACGCTGCAGCAGTTCGTGCGTATAGGAATCGATACTGAAAGCGCCGAGCGCAATGGGTTCGACCTGCGCAAGATCGCCGCCAGCGCCGGCAAGCGGCTTTACAGCCATGACGTTATCGTTTTGCATCAGCCGCTGACCCCGGCGCTGCAAGCCATTGCCCGGCAGGCGCTGGTGTGCCCGCTGCAGGGAAGCATGCGGGACGTCTACCTGGCCGGCAAGGGGCTGGAGCTTGCGGCGCTTGCAACGGGCAATGTGTTGAACACTGGCGAGGAATGCGGGACCAGGCTGAGCAGCTCCGATCTGGAGCGGCTGTGGCATGCGCGCGAGCTTGCAACGCATCACTACCAGCAGCCCCTCACCCTGCACGAGATTGCCCGGTGCGTCGGAACGAATGTGAACAAATTGAATTCCGGCTTCCAGCAATTGTTCGGCATGAGCGTCTTCCAGTATGTGCAGAACTACAGGCTCGAACAGGCATACCAGATGCTTTCCACACGTGCTTATTCCGTTTCCGAGGTTGCTTCGTTCGTCGGCTACGCCATTCCGCATTTTTCCACGTTGTTCCGCAAGCATTTCGGCTTTTCCCCAAGCCAGCTCGCCCGCTGAGCCGCTTGCGCGGGTTTGCGGGCACAGGCGCTTCGCGGACAGGGTGTTTTCCATTTAATTCCACAAAAAGCAAAAAACGAAAGTATTAGTGCCGTTCGCTTAAGCATCTTTGGCCATGTGTCCATAAGATTAACGAGATTGATTCTCATTATCTTATCAACCAAGGATCCATGCCGATGTCGCGCTCGATACGATGCTTTGTACGCCTACCCTTGTTGTCCCGTTATGGCCCGATGCCCTTGGGGGTGGCGGCGATTGCGTGCGGCCTGGCGTTTCCGGCGCTGAGCCAAGGCATTTCCTCTTCGAATGACGTCCAGGCATTGCCCGCCGTAACCGTCAAAGGAAGCGCGATCGATGCATCGTCGGAGGATACGGGCTCGTACACCATGCAAAACGCGACAGTGGGCAGCAAAATGCCCGCGACGCTCAAGGAGACGCCACAGTCGGTTTCGATCATCACGCGCAAGCGCATGGACGACCAGAACCTCACCACGCTCGATCAGGTCATGGGCCAGGCCACGGGCGTGACTACCGACCTGAGCGGAACCGCGGTGATTCCGACGTTCTATATCCGGGGCTATCCCGTCGAGTATTTTGAATACGATGGTGTGCCGATCCAGACCGGGGGGGCGTCCTGGTCCCAGCCCGATATGATCATGTTCGACCGCGTCGAGGTGCTGCGCGGCGCCGCCGGCTTGTTCAACGGTGCGGGACAGCCGGGGGGCGTCATCAACCTGGTGCGCAAGCGTCCGGCCGCGCAGCAGCAGTTTTCCGGCTCCTTGAGCGCAGGCTCCTGGGATGCCTACCGCGGCGAATTCGACTACAGCACGCCCTTGAACCAGAGCGGCTCCGTGCGCGGCCGCCTGGCGGCGAGCTATGACGACCGGGGTTCCCACGTCGACTACGCCCACAGCAGGCAACAATCGATTTATGGCATCGTCGAGGCCGACCTCACATCCAGAACCACGCTTTCCCTTGGCATGAACTACTCGAAACGCGACTGGCTGCCGGCAATGATGGGGGTGCCGCGCTACAAGGACGGCGGCGATCTGGGCTTGCCGCGCAGCACGTTCCTGAGCACGCCATGGACGCATTGGAACTTCGAGACGACGCAGGTCTTCGCCGACTTGACGCATGAGTTCAACGATGGCTGGAAACTCAAGCTCAGCGCTGTCTCGGATCACGAAACCAGCGACCTCAAGTATGCCTATGTTTCCGGCGCGGTCGACCGGACGACCTTGAAGGGGCCGATGCTAAGTGGCGGCGCCAATGCCTACGACAACAAGCAGTTGGGCCTGGATGCCAATCTGACCGGGGCTTTCCAGGCATTTGGCCGGCGACATGAAGTCGTAGTGGGCGTCAACTGGTACGACCGCAATGCGGATTCGCAAGGGGGGCAGCTTGCCGGTTTCGGAGGCACGCCGGTCGACGTCTTCAATTTCAATCCGTCGTCCATTCCCAACCCCGGCGATCCTCGATGGACGAGCGACAGCCGTACCGACACCACGCAGTATGGCGTCTACGGCGCGTTGCGCCTGAAATTGAGCGATCCATTGACGCTGCTGCTGGGCGGGCGGGTGAGCTGGTGGGACAGCACGACGCAAAACCGGCTCACTGGCGCGACCACCTCGGACTACAAGCAGAACGCGCGCTTCACCCCCTATGCCGGTATTGTTTACGACCTCAACCCGACATGGGCGCTATATGCCAGCTACGCGGATATTTTCCGTGTGCAGAGCAATTATCTGGACAGCAACGGCAATGGCCTGCCGCCCGTCGTCGGCGCCAACTACGAGGCCGGCATAAAGGGGGCGTTTTATGGCGGAAAACTCAATACCTCTTTCGCGGTCTTCCGCATCGAGGAAACCAACCGGGCCATACAGACCACCCCCACGGTCATCGGCAACTGCTGCTATGCGGCCAACGGGAAGGTTCAAAGCCAGGGGTTCGAGGCGGAAGTATCCGGCGAGCTGACTCCCGCGTGGCAGGTCACGGCCGGCTATACATTCAATACCGCGAAATACCTGAAAGACGCGACCAGCGAGGGACAGCCGTTTCGCAGTTTCGCGCCCCGGCACCTGTTCCGCTTCTGGACTTCGTACCAGTTGCCGGGAGCATGGAACGCCTGGAGCCTTGGCGCCGGGGCGGATATCCAGAGCGGCTTCTATAGCGTCGGCGGCACTCCCAGCGTGAATGTGTCGCAAGGCGGCTACGCCGTCGTCAATGCGCGCATCGGCTACCGCATCAACAAGAACATGTCGCTGGCTCTGAATGTCAACAACTTGTTCGACAGGACTTACTACGCGCGCTTGGGCAGCGCCGGCGCGTTCGGCCCGGCCAACTTCGGCAATGTCTACGGCGAACCGCGCAGCGCCATGCTCACCCTGAGGGTAAAACTATGAACGGATTCTTCGCGTTGAAGCGGTTGCGGAAATGGTGGCTGGCAACCGCTTTGACTTTGGCCGCTGGCCTGGCCCAGCCGGTGTGGGCCATAGAGCCATTGCCTTTTGTGAACCCGCCCTCGGTCGCCGCTCCGGTCTGGGCGGGCGAGTTTCAATGGTCGATGCGCATGAAGGATCAGGCCGATGCGCCATTCCGTCTACGCCTGGGCTTTATGGCGTTACCTGGCGGTGACTGGTCGACGACAGGTTCATTGGTGCTCGACGATGCCGAATTGGGGGCCACCGGCTCGGCGCGATTACGCGAAGGCAGGCTCCTCATAGACCTGCTGGTCAGCGGGGGTGTCCGGAACGTGCCTCCGGATGAGGGCAAGCGCGCCTTGTTTCCACCGGGACAGGCCCCCGCGCGCATCAGCTCGACGGGATTCGCAACCATGCGCATCGAACTGGATCCGCGGCGGCTTGATGGCATCGCCTCGATGTACATGACAAACGTTGTCAACGGCAACCACGTGCAGGGCCCCTACTATGCAGAAAGCACGTTGACTCTGGAGAGAAAATAGAGATGGCCGGACGGCGCGAGGCCTGGCTGTGGATCCATCTCTGGATGGCCTTGATCCTGGGCTTCGTGTTCGCCCTCATGGGTTTGAGCGGAGCCGTTCTGGTGCTGCGCGCGCCCGTCCTGCAATGGGAAGTGGGCGCTGCGGCGCTGCGCCTGCGGCAAGCTCCGGAGCCCGGCACGCCTTATGCGCAGCCGGATGCCTGGAAAATGTCGGCGCAGGCGGCTTATCCGCAGTTCGAGCGGATCATGGGCGTCGCGAAGCCGCGCGCCGGCTTTCTGGTGTCGGACAATGCGCTGGTCTTCGGCTCTGTACGTGGCCGCAAGGGTATAGGGATTGCGATGATCGACCCTTATTCCTCCGAACCCCGGGCATTCTTCGTTTATGACGATCTGTTCCTGGCCAGTATCGTTGCCTTGCACCGCTCGCTATTTCTGCCGCGCTTTTTGGCTGGGCCCGCGCTCGGTGCCGCCGGCTTCGCGCTTCTGGCTTCGCTGGCAACCGGGCTTTGGTTGTGGTGGCCGCGCGGATCGGGAATGCAGTCCTGGCGGCGCGCATTGAGCGTCGGACGCAAGAGCCGCGGCACGCGTCTGTGGCGGGAGCTGCATGGAGCTGCCGCCGCCTACCTCATCATCCCGCTGGCGCTGCTGACCCTGACCGGGATCTGGCTGGCGCAGCCGAAATGGTTCGCCTGGCTGGGCCTTGGCGGCTCGTTCAGGCCGGTGGCCTCCGCAATGCATGCGGAACTGATGCTGGGCCTGGCGGGGCAGGTCGTGACATTCCTGGCGGGCCTTTCCCTGCCGGTGCTGTATGTATCGGGGCTCGTGTTGTGGTGGACAAGACGGCGCAATCGGCGCGTCGCAATTCCCTGTTCTTCCAGCTAAGGGCGGGCGTATCCACGACGATTGTTGAGCCCCTACTGAAGAAACCCGCCACTCTGGCGCCGCCACAGCCTTGCGTAGATGCCGTTTTTCTCCAGTAGTTCAGCATGGCTGCCTTCCTCCACAATGCGTCCTTCGTCGAGGACGATGAGGCGATCCATGGCCGCGACGGTGGAAAGGCGGTGCGCGATGGCGATGACGGTCTTGCCTTCCATCATTTTGTAGAGGCTTTCCTGGATGGCGGCCTCGACTTCGGAATCGAGCGCGCTGGTTGCCTCGTCCAGCAGCAGGATGGGCGCGTTCTTGAGCATGACCCGGGCGATGGCGATGCGTTGGCGCTGACCGCCGGAGAGCTTTACGCCGCGTTCGCCCACCAGTGTGTCGTAGCCGCTGTTGCCTTGGGGATCGCTCAATTGCTGGATGAAGTCATCGGCCTGGGCGCTGATGGCGGCGGCCTGGATTTCCGCGTTGCTGGCATCGGGGCGCCCGTACACGATGTTGTCGTGGATGGAACGATGCAGAAGCGAAGTGTCCTGGGTGACCATGCCGATGGCGGCGCGCAGGCTGTCCTGGGTGACGTGGGCGATGTCCTGGCCGTCGATGCGTATGCGGCCGCCATTCACGTCATGGAAGCGCAGCAACAGACTGATCAGGGTGGATTTGCCCGCTCCGGAACGGCCCACCAGCCCGACTTTCTCGCCGGCGTGCACGGTCAGGCTCAAACCGTCGAACACCTGGCGCTCGCCGTTGTAGTTGAAGGCGATGTGGTCGAATTCCACTTTACCGTGTGTCACCTTAAGTTCGGGGACGTCCGGCGCGTCTTGTACCTGGGCAGGCCGCGTCAATGTCGTGATGCCGTCCTGCACGGTGCCGATATTCTCGAACAGGGAGGTCAGCTCCCACATGATCCACTGCGACATGCCGTTTACCCGCAAGGCCATTGCGGTCACGGCGGCGACCGCGCCGGCGCCGATCTGGCCGCCGTGCCAGAGCCACAGGGCGTAGCCGCCCGCGCCAAGAATCAACCCCGTGACCAGAGTCTGGTTCGTGATTTCGAACTGGCTGACCAGGCGCATTTGGCGATAGCCGGTGTCCTTGAAGTCCTCCATGGCCGCGCGGGCGAACCGGGCTTCGCGCCGGGTGTGCGAGAACAGCTTGACGGTGGCGATATTGGCATAGGCATCCGTGATGCGGCCGGTCATGGATGAGCGGGCGTGGGCCTGCTCCTGCCCGACTTTGCCCAGGCGCGGCACGAAATAGTGCATGGCCAGCCCGTACAGCACGATCCACGCGATGAAGGGAATCGTCAGCCGCAAGTCGAAGCTGCCCGCCAGCGCGATGATGGTGAAAAAATACACGCCGATGCCGACCACGATCTCGAACAAAGTCAGAAGCACGTCGCGCACGGCCAGCGCGGTCTGCATGACTTTCGTGGTGACGCGCCCGGCGAATTCGTCGGCGAAGAAAGACAGGCTTTGCCGCAGCATCAAGCGGTGGAAGTTCCAGCGCAGCCGGAGCGGCAGATTGACGGCCAGGATCTGGTGCTGCACCAGGGTACGCAGCGCCACCAGGCAGATGCTGGCCACCAGCACAATGCCTATGCCCCACAGCACCTGGCGTTCATGCGCCGTTGCCGGCCCGCCCACATGCCACGCGGAAAGCAGATCCACCACTTGCCCCAGGAAGGCGAACAGCCACGCCTCGTAGATCGACACGCTGGCGCTCAATACCGCCAGCGCAAGCAGGTAGCGCCGGGAGCCCCGTGTGCAACACCATAGGAATGGCACCAGGCCGCGGGGCGGCAGTGAGGGATCCTCGGGCGGGAAGGGATCGAGTAGCGGTTCAATCCGGCTCAGCAAGTTCGCCTCCGATGTTATGAAAATCTGCCCTTGGCGCGACGGTCGACGGGGCCGGCCAGGCGCAGCGCATCGACGACCAGGGAGAAGGCCGGTGATGGCTGGCGGCGGCTGGGGTAGTACAGATGGTAGCCCGTGAATTTCGGGCACCAGTCCTGCAGCACGGATACGAGCCGGCCGGCTTCGATGTGCGGCATCAATTCATCTTCCGGCAGCAGCGCAATGCCCAGTCCGGCCAGCGCAGCGTCCACTTGGGGCTGCGTGGTGTTGAAGATCAACGGACCGTCCACATGCACGTTCACCTGCTGGCCGTGGTGTTCGAAGTCCCAGACGTACAGCCCGCCGGAGGTGGGCATGCGCTGGTTGATGCAGCGGTGCGCCATGAGGTCGCGAGGCGTCTTGGGGACGGGGTGGGCGGCAAAGTACTCCGGCGAGGCCACGACCGCGAGGCGCAGCGGCGGGCCGATGGGCAGGGCGATCATGTCTTTGTCGATGGTGTTGCCCAGGCGCACGCCGGCGTCGAAGCGGTCGGCCACGATGTCGCGGAACCCGTAGTTCACATCGAACTCCAGCTTGATGTCCGGGTACTCGCGCAGCAGCGGCGTGAGCCTGGGCAGCAGAATGCTGTGCAGGACATAGTCGCCGCAGGTGATGCGCACCGTGCCCGCGGGTTTGTCGCGCAGGTCGGTGAGTTCGTCCAGTTCCGCTTCGATTTCGTCGAAGCGATGGCCGATCGCGTTCAGCAGCCGCTCTCCCGCCGTGGTGGGCGACACACTGCGTGTGGTGCGCGTGAGCAGGCGGATTTCAAGCCTTGCTTCCAGGCCGCTGATGGCTTGGCTGAGCGCCGACTGGGTGACGCCCAGCAATGCGGCCGCGCGCGTGAAGCTGCCCTCGCGCGCCACGGTGACGAATGACAGGAGATCGTTGAAGTTGCGCTTGACCATGTTTTCAGTTTCCCATGAATTATTTATTAGAACAACTTATAGGGGCTTTAAGCGTTCATTAGCTAGTAAGGCGGTCTGGTTCCCGCCAGAATATCGGCTGTGGACGAATCGATTCCACGATCGCTAGTTTTCAGAGCAACAAATTATTTCATTAGTTCATGACCACCACCGCTATTGATGCCCGGATGGGCACCGCTGAAACCCATAACGAAGCCGCGGGATACCCGGCGTCCTGGAGCGGCGTTTTCGCCATGTCGGTTTGCGCGTTCGCGCTGATCGCATCGGAGTTCCTGCCGGTCAGCTTGTTGACGCCCATGGCGAACGACCTGCGAGTCACCGAAGGCATGGCGGGCCAGGGCATCGCCATCTCCGGCGCATTTGCCGTGCTCACGAGCCTGTTCATATCCGCGCTGGCCGGCGGCCTGAATCGCAAGACGCTTCTCCTGTTGCTGACGGCGGCCATGGGCGTGTCCGGCGCCATCATCGCGCTGGCGCCGAATTATCTTGTCTATATGCTGGGTCGAGCGCTGATCGGCGTGGTCGTCGGCGGCTTCTGGTCCATGTCGGCGGCCACGGCCATCCGGCTGGTACCCGCGCGGGATGTGCCGCGCGCCCTGGCCATCGTCAATGGCGGCAATGCGCTGGCCACGGTGGTGGCCGCGCCGCTGGGCGCTTATTTGGGTACTGTGATCGGCTGGCGCGGCGCATTCCTTTGCCTTGTGCCGGTCGCCCTGATTGCGTTGATCTGGCAATGGATCACGCTGCCGTCCATGCGGGCCGCGGCGCGTGCGCCCGGCATCGGCAATCTGTTCAAGGCGTTCACGCTGCTCAAGCGTCCGGGCATTGCCGTGGGCATGCTGGCCAGCAGCCTGCTGTTCATGGGGCAGTTTTCGCTGTTCACGTATGTGCGGCCGTTCCTGGAGACTGTCACCGGAGCGCATGGAGCCACGATATCGCTTATTCTGCTCGTGATCGGCGCGGCGGGTTTCATCGGCACGGTGCTTATCGGCAGAGCTCTGCAGCGGGGCTTCTACCAGACGCTGATCGTCATTCCGCTGTTGATGGCCGTGACGGCCCTGGCATTGATCGCCCTTGGCGGCTGGATGGCTGCCGTCGTCGTGCTGCTTGGCTTGTGGGGGCTGGCGGGCACTTCCGCGCCCGTGGGCTGGTGGGCCTGGATTGCCAGGGTCTTCCCCGGGGATGCCGAAGCGGGCGGCGGCCTGTTCGTCGCGGTTGTCCAGTTGTCCATCGCGCTGGGCTCCACCGCGGGCGGCCTGCTGTTCGACCACAGCGGCTACCAGAGCACATTCATCGCGAGCGCCGCGCTGCTGGCAATCTGCGCCGCTCTGACGGCCTTGACCGCCCGCGGAGCCATGGCGCATGGCGATTGAGCGGCGGAACCAAATCGAAAATCAACCTCAGCATTCAGGAGAAACATCATGACAGTCAAGGCCTATGGCGCTTGCGCGAGCGACCTTCCTCTCGAATCGATGGACATCGCCCGTCGCGCGCCGGGCGCGCACGACGTGCAGATCGAAATCGTCTATTGCGGCGTGTGCCATTCCGATATTCATCAAGTGCGTTCCGAATGGGCCGGCACGCTTTATCCCTGCGTGCCGGGTCACGAGATCGTCGGCCGTGTGTCGGCGGTGGGGGCGCATGTGTCGGGCTTCCGGGAGGGCGATCTGGTTGGAGTCGGGTGCATAGTCGATAGCTGCAGACATTGCGAGGACTGCGATGAGGGGCTGGAGAACTATTGCGACGACATGGTCGGCACCTATAACGGTCCGACGCCGGACGCGCCGGGCCACACGCTGGGCGGCTATTCGCAGCGCATCGTCGTGCATGAGCGCTACGTATTGCGCGTTCGCCACCCTGAAGATCAACTGGCCGCGGTGGCGCCGCTGTTGTGCGCGGGCATCACCACGTATTCGCCGCTGCGTCATTGGAAGGTGGGGGCGGGGCATAAAGTGGGGGTGGTCGGCATCGGCGGCCTGGGCCACATGGGCATCAAGCTGGCGCACGCGATGGGCGCCCACGTCGTGGCTTTCACCACCTCGGAATCCAAGCGCAGCGCCGCCAAGGCGCTAGGCGCCCATGAAGTCGTCGTTTCGCGCAACGCCGGCGAAATGGCCGCTCATGCCAAGAGTCTGGATTTCATTCTCAACACCGTGGCGGCGCCGCACGACCTCGATGTTTTTGTGGAGCTGCTCAAGCGGGACGGCACCATGACGCTGGTGGGCGCACCGGCTTCGCCGCACCCGTCGCCGCAGGTGATGAACCTGATCGGCAAACGCCGGAGCATTGCCGGCTCCATGATCGGCGGCATTCCCGAGACGCAGGAGATGCTGGATTTCTGCGCCGAGCACGGTATCGTGGCCGATATTGAAATGATTCGGGCCGATCAGATCAATGAAGCCTATGAGCGCATGCTCAAGGGCGATGTGAAGTACCGCTTCGTCATGGACTGCGCTTCGCTCGCAGCCTGAATGGCCGGCATGGCTTGCTACGGGTGCAGCGCGGAATATATGCGCTGCTGCACCTGCCCCTCGTAGACGTGGTTGTCCGAGTTCAAGCGCCATAGGTGCACACCGGCCAGGCCATATTGACGGTACTTGGCCAGCACGTCTTTCTCGTCATACGTGTCGCAGTTGGTTTCGGGGCAGATGCCGTAGAGAATCCTGCTGGCCGGCACGCCTTCCTGGAGGAAGGCTTCAGGCGGGATGTCCATGCCGCCGGCGTAGGTCTGCATGTTGACGTAATCGAAGGGCGCCAGGCTGTCGGGGTTCAGATACTCGCCGGCGGCGGGCGAGAGCGTCAGGCGCAGGGGCTTGCCGTATTGGTTCGACAAGATTTGCAGGGCATCCTTCAGCTTGTGCGCCAGCGCCGGGAAGTCGGCGGTGACGTTGTTGTCTTCATAGTCGATGTCGAAGCCGTCCAGCGCGTATCGGCCGCCCTCATAGGTTTGGTAATAGGAGATGAAGTCGGCCACCGATTGCACATAGGCATTCAGCGCGTCCTCGCCCTGCAAGGCCGACAGCGGCTTGCCCCATGCGTCCTGGCCATTGCCCCACCATTGCGAGATCACGATCTTGATGCCGGGGTTGTCGCGCCTGGCCTGGTCGACCAGCCATTCGAAGCGGTGGCGCAGCGGCCCGGTCTGCGCGCTGTCGAACAGCCCGAAATCGTTGTGTTCCTGTATGCCGCCGGGACCAACATACAGCACGTCCACCTTGTCGAAAGTGACCTGCTGCCATTCGGCGGGGATGTTGCGGTAGTCGTGGTTGTCGGAAAGATAGAACCAGGCGGCGGCGATGGGGGCGGGCGGCGCTGGCGTTTCGTCGCCGGCGCCGCTACAGGCGGCCAGCAGGAACAGGGTGCCTAGGCAGGCGAGCAGAAGGCGCATGCGGATTTTTAGTAATGGATAGTATGATTTGGTTTCTTCGTGGAAAGTATATCAGCGGTCGTTGGCAGGATCCGCATTTTGCCCTGAAGTGTGGCGCCTTAAGTTGCCTGTTGTATACGTTTGCTGATTTTGTCCGCGCTTTGCATAACCAGGTTTGCCAGGATCTCGGAGCCCATATTGGGTGCTTGCTCGGTGGAGTAGATCAATACCAGGCTGCCCACGATCTCGGTATTTTCGCTGAATACCGGGACGGCAATACCCGTTATGCCCGGGTCGAGCTGGTCATGCGAGATGTAATAGCCCGCGGCTTGAATGGCTTTCAGTTCTTTGTTGAAGGCCTTCCAATCGGCGCCTATGGCCAGCGCATCTTCTCGTTGTTCTTCGTTGTGCAACGCCGCCTCGTACAGGCGCTTGAGTTTGCGCTTGTTCATATAGGCCAGAACAATATGGGCCTGTGCCCCCTTGAACAACGGCATTCTCATCCCTTTCGTGTATGAAAGCTTGATCGGATACGCCCCTGTGATGTGCAGCATATTGACGATGGTGTATTCGTAGATATTGCACAGCAGCACGTTGCAGCCTGTGGATGTGGCCAGATTTTCCATCAAGTCCTTGCCCGCCTTGAGAATGGGGTCGTAAGACTGAATCAGGTATTCGAGTTCGATTATTTTCGGGCCAAGCCGGTAGCGTCCCGATGAGTTGCGCAGCAATAAGCCGGCGCGGGAAAGGTCGCTGACGTAGCGGTAGGTCGAGGCAATGCTCATGTCCAGCGTAGCGGCGATGTCGTCGACGGTTACGTGGATTTTTTCTTTGGTGAACAGGTTCAGGATGTCGACGACGCGGCTGATGACAAAGGAAGGTCGGGACATAGTGGAAATACCTTAAGGGAAAACACGGATTATGTAGCAAGTGAATATCGTTGACTTGCCTGGCAATAAAAAATAGACTGTTTTTATCAAAAATGGATAAAAATGGTAATTTTAAAAGGAGAGGCAATGCGACTGTTATTCAAGCTGCTGCTGGGATTCACCACCATGATGGCAATGGCGCAGGCCAATGCCGACATCAATGTGGGGGTCATTGTTTCGTTGACGGGGCCAGCTGCGTCCGCAGGCATTCCCGAGCGCGACTCCATTGTATTATGGTCAAAACGCATAGCCGGCCATAAGGTGAACCTCACCATCCTGGACGATGCCTCCGACCCGTCCAAGACCACCGCCGCCGCGCGAAAACTCGTCACCGAGAAAAACGTCGATGTTCTGATCGGAGCCTCGGTAACCCCCACCACGCTGGCGGCCTTGCAAGTTGCCGCCGAAACCCGCACGCCGCTCATCTCCATTGCCGGCGGCGGCGCCATCGTGAATCCGCAGGACGACATACGCAAGTGGGCGTTCAAAATGCCGCCCCCCGAGGAAATTCCTCTGGGCATGATCTACGACACTATGAAAAAGCAGGGCAAAAAAAGCCTGGCCATAGTGGCCATGAGCAACGCTTATGGCCAAACGTTCGTTGACGTCGCACAAAAAACCGCTGGGCAAGCGGGTATTGATTTGGTTCGCGAGGAGCGTTTCAGCGCCGCCGACACCAGCTTCGTGTCGCAGGCCATGAAGCTTATTCATGCCAAGCCCGACGCCATATTGATCGTTGCCGCAGGCAGTCCTGCGGTGATGCCGCAGCTGGAGCTCAAGAGCCGCGGCTACGACGGCCTGATTTTCCAGACACAGGCGGTCGCCGGCAACGACTTCCTCCGGTTGGGGGGCAAGGCCTTGAACGGCACGTACATGCCGGTATCGCCGTTCCTGGTTGCCGAGCAGCTTCCCGATGGCAATCCGACAAAAGTGACCGGAAAGCGTTATGTCGACCTTTATGAGGCCAAGTATGGGCCAGGCAGCCGTTCGCTGTTCGGCGGCTGCGCCTGGGACACTCTTTTGCTGCTGGAGGATGCGGCCAAGCGGGTGCCGAAAACGGCTAAACCGGGAACTCCCGCTTTTCGCGCCGCTTTGCGCGATGCGCTCGAGCACACCAACGAACTGGTCTTGACCCAGGGGGTCTACAACATGACGCCCGCCGACCACAACGGCGCCGACGCGCGCAGCCAGGTCATGGTGCGCATCGAAGATGGCAAGTGGCGCTACGTTGCGCAATAAGCGGCCATAACCGGAACCATAATCAAATGCCTATCAATACTGCGCCAATCCGTATCAAGCAGTTGCATCACTTCGCGTACCGATGCCGGGACGCGGAAGAAACCCGCCGCTTTTACGAAGATCTGCTGGGCCTGCCGCTGGTCCACGTCATCCAGGCCGATAACGTGCCGAGTACCGGTGAATACTGCCCTTACGTGCATATTTTTTTCGAAATGGCCGACGGTTCGTGCATTGCGTTTTTTGATCTGGGCGACAATGAAAAAGCCCTGCCGTCTCCGAATACACCTGGCTGGGTCAATCATATTGCCGTGCAGGTGGACACGGAGGCCGAATTGCAAATGGCGTCTCAACGCCTGACCGCCGCGGGCTACGAGGTTGTGGGCGTGACGGACCATCATTTCGTCAAGTCCATTTATGTCTTCGACCCAAATGGGTTGCGGCTGGAGCTTACCACTCCCGTGGGCGATCCCGGTTTTCTGACGCACGCCCGCAATACGGCGCACCAGAAACTACGGGCCTGGACCGAGAGTAAGCAGGGGCGGCTGACGTGATCAATGAAACGCACGACCCGCAGCGGCGAAGCTGGGTCGAGTCCGCCAACGCCCCGGAGCAGGATTTCCCTTTGCAAAACCTGCCTGTAGGCCTGTTTTCACGGGACGGCTCTTCGGTGCCGCGTCCTGGAATCGCCATCGGCGACCAGGTGCTCGATCTGGCCGAGTGCGCCGATCTGCGGCTTATTCCTGACGAGCGGCTTTCCTCCCTGTTGTACGCTTGTGTGGAAAGCCGTGCGCTCAACCCGCTGATGGCGGCGGGCAAATCCGCCGCGGAGGCGTTGCGCAATGCGGCCTTCCGTCTGCTGGACGGACAGCTTAGCCAGGCAATCACCATCCCGGATTGGCGCGGGCGGGCGCTGGTTCGCGCAAGCGGCGTGCAGATGCATCTGCCTTGCCGGATCGGCGACTATACCGACTTCCTGACCTCCGCCTACCACACCGAACGCCATGGCCGCTTCAAGGGCCTGGACGTGCCGTTGCCTCCCGTTTTTAAAAGCCTGCCCGTGGCCTATCATGGGCGCGCTTCTTCCATACGCGTAAGCGGCCACCATGTGCACCGGCCCCACGGCCAGTGGCGCGGGGCCGACGGCCAGGCCTGTTTCGGTGCGGCGCAAGCCCTGGATTTCGAGCTGGAGCTGGCCGCCTTTGTCGGCCAGGGCAACGAGCTGGGCACGCCGATTCCGCTGGATGAGGCTTCTTCGCACATATTCGGCTATTGCCTGTTGAATGACTGGTCCAGCAAGCAGGTTCAATGGTGGGAGCAAATGCTGGGGCCGTTCCTGGGTAAAAGCTTCGGCACGACGATTTCCCCCTGGATTGTCACCGAGGAGGCATTGGCGCCATTTCGCAAAGCCGCCGCGGCGGGCGACCCGGCCCCGATGGCTTATCTGGCCTCCGCGCGGCATACCGCCCAGGGTGGATTGAACCTTGCATTGCAAGCCAGCCTGCATACCCAGAGCATGCGCCAGGCCGGCCAGCCGCCTGAACGCATCGTCGATACTCATCTGGATCATTTGTATTGGACGTTCCCGCAAATGCTGACCCACCACGCCAGCAACGGCTGCAACCTGCAGGCCGGCGACCTCTTGGGCAGCGGTACGGTGTCGGGGCCGAGCCCGGCCAGCATGGCCTGCATGACGGAGAAAACCGAAGCGGGGCGCGTGCCCTTCATGTTGGCCAACGGCGAAAGCCGTCTTTGGCTTGCCGACGACGATGAGGTCATCCTTACCGCCAGGGCAACCCGAAAGGGATTCGTGTCCATCGGTTTTGGAGAGTGCCGGGCCCGCCTGCTGCCGGCCCGGCCATGGCCTTCGGGAGAGCCTTCGCCCAAGCGCAGCAATTGAAACGGAGACCCAAAAAATGGAATATCTGCTCAACCAATGGTATGCCGCTGCATGGAGCCACGAACTGACCCAGGCGCTGATGGTTAGAACCTTGCTTGACGAGCCTGTGCTGCTATACCGTACCCAGCATGGAGAGCCCGTCGCCCTTTCCGACCGCTGCCCCCACCGTTTCGCGCCGCTGCATGACGGAAAGCTGATCGACGATATCGTGCAGTGTCCCTATCATGGGCTGCAGTTCGACAAGACCGGCGCCTGTGTGAAAAACCCGATCGGGAATGGCGCCATACCCGCCAAGGCCAGGGCCCGCGTGTTTCCATTGGTGGAGCGCAACGGTATCGTATGGGCGTGGTTTGGCGATACCCCGCCCGACCTGGCGCGGGTTGTCGATTTCGGTTTCCTGGACGAGCCCGATAGGTACGCCTATGCCGAAGGCTATATGCAACTGGATGCCAATTACGCCCTGGTTTCAGACAATCTGCTCGATTTGAGCCATGCCGAGTTCCTGCATCCGAACCTTGCCAATCCAGGGGCCAATCAACGGGTGAAGCTTTCGGTTGAACAAGAGGGCAATACCGTCCACGCGTTCAACCAGCGTCCCGGCGAGCCGCCCACCGTGCTTATCCGGAATGCCTTCAGCGGCAAGCCCCCGGGGGACACCCTGGACATGTGGTCCAACACGACGTGGAATCCACCCTCGTCCATCTGTGTGGAAGTCGGCGGAACACGGTTGGGCGGCGCCAAAGAAGAAGGGGTGAATACCCTGGCGGCGCATCTTATTACCCCTATCAGCAAGAACCGCAGCCATTACTTCTGGAAAATGGCCAGAACGTTCCGCCGCGACGAAGCCGAGTTCGGCGAGAAATTCCAAAGCATGGTGCAAAGCGCGTTCTTCACCGAGGACAAGCCCATTATCGAGGCGCAACAAAGGTATATGGAGTTGCCGGATGGCCGGCAGCCCGAATCGGTGCTGCTGCAAAGCGACGGCGCGGCGGTCAGGGCGCGGCGGGTCATGGCCTCGCTTATGGAGCAGAACGCTCGAGGCGGTTGATGCGTCGCGCGGCAGGGTCACAATGCTTTTAGAAGGGCTTCAGTCATGTATCCATATAAAGCTGGACAAAAATACGTACGAAATGCGTGGTATATGGCCGCCTGGGCCGAAGAGGTCGGTCGCGAGCCATTGCAGCGGACATTTCTGGATGATCCCGTTGTTCTGTATCGTAAGCAGGATGGAACGCCGGTAGCGATGTGGGGATTGTGCCCGCACAGGCACTACCCATTGAAAAATGGCGCTTTGGTCGGTGACTCCATACAGTGCTCGTATCACGGCTACACCCTGAATTGCGAGGGGCAATGCACGAAGATTCCCGCCCAGGGCAATACGCCGAAAACATTCCGGCAGCGTACTTACCCGGTCGTGGAGCGGGGCGGCCTGATCTGGATATGGATGGGTGATGCGGACAAGGCCGAGTTGTCGCTTTTACCCGCGCTGGACCGCGCCGGCATCGACCTGCCCGGCTGGCGGCTGGTGCCTAACGGCATCACGCCCATCAAGGCGCGCGGGCAACTGATCATCGACAACGTCATGGATCTCAGCCATATCGGTTATCTGCATGGCAGAACAATTTCCGCGCCCGATGCGGCAGAGGCGCCGCCCAACCAGGTGCGTGAAGAACCTATCGCCGTTTACCGCTGGCTGCTGGATCAGGCGCCGGCGATGCCTTATATCCGCGAAGGGTTCCCTGGTTTCGAAGGAACCATGGATATCGAACTGGGTTCCGAATTCCTGGGGCCGGGTCTGGTTATTACGTTTTTCCATTTTTATACCAGTGCCTCCAAGGGCGACCGTGCATTGCTGGGGATATCCAATCATCTTCATGGCGTTACCCCCGAAACCGCCACGACTTCGCACGACTTCAGCGGCATCTGCCGCAATTTCCATACCGAGTCGGCGCAGTTCGATGCGTGGCTTAAAAAAGCCGTCGAAGACACGCGCGAGGAAGACGTCTTTGCCCTCGAGCAGATCGAGCCGTTGCTGGAGCGATACGCGAACGTCAAGACCGAACTCTCGGGGGTGTGCGATGTGGGCGCGACATGGGTGCGCCGGAAGATAGGGGCAATGCTGGATGCGGAGGGTTCGGGTTCCTAGTGTGAGCGGCGCCCGCTGGGAATTCCACCGCAAGAATCGGATTCTTTGCGATGGGATTCGGGTTTAAGCTGTCGTCATGAATCAAGATTTCAGGATGGCGACCATGACTACCAGCGTTTTGACTTCTGCGGAATATTCGACGGACGAAGCCCGTTGGCGGGCTGTCCGGCAGCGTGACGCCGCGGCGGACGGTTGTTTTGTTTATGCGGTGCGAACCACCGGTGTGTATTGCCGCCCCGGCTCGTCCGCGCGTTTGCCCAAGCGCGAGAACGTGGAGTTTTTCGATACGGCCGAGGCGGCCGAGGCGGCGGGCTATCGCCCCAGCCGCCGTGCCGGCGAGGGCGCCGGGCAGGCGGAGCTTGTGGCGCGGGCCTGCCGGCTGATCGAGTCCGCCCAGACGCCGCCGAATCTGGATGCACTGGCGGCCCGGGCGGGCATGAGCCCCTTTCATTTTCATCGTGTGTTCAAGGCGGAAACCGGACTGACGCCCAAGGCCTATGCCTCGGCCTACCGGGCCCGCAAGCTGCGCGAGGAACTGAGTGTGGCGGGAACATCGGTTACGGATGCGATCTACGGCGCTGGGTTCAATTCCAACAGCCGGTTCTACGAGGCTTCGGAACGGTTGCTGGGCATGCGGGCCCGCGACTACCGGGCCGGCGGCACGGGCGCGGTCATCCGGTTTGCGGTGGGCCAGTGTTCGCTGGGCGCCATCCTGGCCGCCCAGAGCCAGCGGGGCATTTGCGCCATTTTGCTGGGCGAGGATCCGGAGGAGTTGGTGCGCAGTTTGCAGGATCAGTTTCCCAGGGCGCAACTGCTTGGCGGCGATGCGGGCTTCGAACAGTTGATGGCCCAGGTCGTAGGCTTTATCGACGCGCCGTCGATAGGCTTGAATTTGCCGCTGGACGTGCAAGGCACGGCATTCCAAGAGCGGGTCTGGCAGGCGCTGCGCGAGATTCCGCCCGGGGCCACGGCAAGCTACGCCGAGATCGCCGAACGCATCGGCGCGCCCAAGGCCGTGCGCGCGGTTGCGGGGGCCTGCGCGGCCAACCATATTGCCGTGGCCATTCCCTGCCACCGTGTGGTGCGGCGCGACGGGCAGCTCTCGGGCTATCGCTGGGGGGTGGATCGCAAGCGCGAGCTGTTGCGGCGGGAGGCTGCCGCGGCAGGAACATAAACGACTATAAGCTGGGAAACTACGCGAATGGTGATTACGGCGCGATGCCCGTGAAGATGCTCTGGGCGCTGCCGTGAGGCCAAGGATGCAATGCCTGGCGGCGCCAATTACAATCCAGTCAATGATGTCCTGGCGCGAGCCGCCGCCAAAGCGCGTCGGCGGCCGCCCGCCGGGACGGTTTGAACGATGATAACTGGATAAAGGAGCAGGCTGTGGCCGATTTATTTGAAAACCCGATGGGCCTGATGGGCTTCGAGTTCGTCGAGTTCGCTTCTCCAACCCCCAATGCCCTGGAGCCGGTGTTCGAGCGGCTGGGCTTTGCCAAGGTGGCCGTGCATCGTTCCAAGGACGTGACGCTGTACCGCCAGGGCGGAATCAATTTCATCATCAATAACGAGCCGAAAAGCGTGGCCTCGTATTTTGCGGCCGAGCACGGCCCTTCGGCCTGTGGCATGGCGTTTCGGGTAAAGGATGCGCACAAGGCCTATGCCCGCGCGCTGGAGCTGGGGGCGCAGGCGCTGGATCTGCCGACCGGCCCCATGGAGCTGCGCCTGCCGGCCATCAAGGGAATAGGCGGGGCGCCGCTGTATCTTATCGACCGCTTTGCGGAAGGCAAGGCCATCTACGACATCGATTTTGAATTCATCGAGGGCGTTGACCACCATCCTGTCGGACACGGACTCAAGGTCATCGATCATCTTACGCATAATGTGTATCGCGGCCGGATGAGCTATTGGGCGGGTTTCTACGAGAAGATCTTCAATTTCAGGGAAATCCGCTACTTCGACATCAAGGGCGAATACACCGGCCTGACGTCGCGGGCCATGACGGCCCCGGATGGCAAGATCCGCATTCCCCTGAACGAAGAGGCGGGCGGGGGCGGCCAGATCGAAGAGTTCCTCATGCAATTCAACGGCGAAGGCATCCAGCATATTGCGATGCTTACCGATGATCTGTTCGCCACCGTCGACAGCTTGCGCAAGGCGGGCGTCGAGCTGATGAAAGCGCCGCCCGATACGTATTACGAAATGCTGGAAGACCGCCTGCCGGGCCATGGCGAATCGGTCGACGACCTGCGCATGCGGGGCATTTTGCTGGATGGCAGCAGCGAGCCGGGCAATCGGCGTTTGCTGCTGCAAATCTTTTCCCAAACCTTGCTGGGCCCGGTTTTCTTCGAGTTCATCCAGCGCAAGGGCGACGACGGTTTCGGCGAGGGCAACTTCAAGGCGCTGTTCGAATCGATCGAGCGCGACCAGATACAGCGCGGCGTGATAAGCGGTTCTTAGTGGGTATTCGACGGTCTTTCACGCGAACGTTTCCCGCCTACGGTATTAGCGAGCCTTTTGCGCTGCCTTGCCTTTGCTGGCTGAGACCCTCCAGCAGGCAGCGCAGCGTGTAGTCGAATCTCGAGTCCTCATCCTTGGCTTTGCGGCTTTTCAGCGCCGCTGAAAAGCTCGACAAGCCGACACTCTTGTTTGCCTTGACAATCTCCTGCAAGACTTCGTTATAGGTCATTCCGGATGACGATACGCCGGCGGCGCGTTTCTGTTCGCGCGCGACCCAGGTGTGGACGAATTCCGTAATGGCCCGCGTGGCCCATAACGCATTGATTTCGTCGAAGCCTGTTTCGCGCGCGATCTTGATCGACGTTTCGAAACGGACGAGGACAGCGGGAATTTTGGGTGGGCTTGCCATGACGCGCTCGGCCATGCCGGGAAGAGCGTTGTAGAACTCATATAAGGCGCACGCCCATCGATAAGCCCAGACGCACCAGTCTTCACCCTTGTAGTCGGGTAGCGGATAGTGTTCCATCAACTGTTCGATGACGACGTCGATGAGCGCCTCCCGATCCGGGAAATAGCGATAGAGCGCCTGGGTGCTGACTCCGAGCCGCTTCGCAATGGAAATAAGGGTGAGGTTGCTCAGGCCCATATCGATGGTCGCGGCCAGAATGCTTTCTCTGTCGATGCGAGGGGGCCGGCCTGGCCCGCGCGCCTCCAATGGGGCTTTTTGCTGCGCTGCCGTAGTCACTTTTGAGGGCTTTGTCACTGAGTCATGTCCTTGATAAATAATTTGTGAAGGTGCTATACAAATTAGCAAAGCGTGTGCTAGGATCGCATTTAGTTAATGTGGTTCACTATTAGATGGTACAGAAAAAAAGGGGTGCTGTGTAGCCCTTCGCCATGCGCTTTTGATAGCTAGATTCGGGTTGGCCTTGTTTATGGCTGTCATGCACCGATGGAGTCGTTCAACAACGGTTTCACTATAAAAAGTAGGAGACATCATGGTTATTTCGAATTTCAAAAGAAGTTTTGCGCCGATGTTGCTGGCGGCTTTCTCCATGCTGGCCATTGGCCAGGCTCAAGGCAGCCCCGGGCCGCTCACTCCGGTCAAATACCAGATCGCGTCGATTCCAGGAGGAATTGACGCTCCCGTGTATCTGGCGAAGATGCGGGGCTTGTACGAAAAGGAAGGCCTGGATGTGCAGATCGTACCTGGCCGCACGTCCCAGGATACGATCAACTCGTTGATTGCGGGCGCTGCGACACTTGGATCGTCCCTGGGCATCAATGTCATATTAAGCGCGGACAAAGGCCAGCGTGTCGTTGCGGTGGGCGCCCGGTACGGCAAGAATGTTTTCGGCGTCGTCGTAGGCAAGGATTCGAATATCCATACGATCGGCGATTTGACCAAGCGCAATATCATCGTTCCAGGGGCAAGCTACGAGAATGTCCTGAAGATGGTGTTGAAGAAGAACGGGGTGGATCCGGCAACGAACCACTACATCATGGTGCCGAACCCCGGCGCGATGGTAAGTTCCTATGCCTCTGGCCAGAGCGATGGCGCCGTCACCGTGGTTCCCTGGGCGCTGCCTCGAGTCGACGCCAAACGAGCATCGAGGGGATTGTTGTTCGCGGACTTCGGCGTTCCCGAGCCTGGGTACGTGTACATTGCGACACCCGAAACGCTCAAGAACCATCCCGATATCGTCAGGAAGTTCCTGCATGCGACCTACGAAGCCAGTCGCTTGCTTCATGCCGATCCCAAGCTGGCGGGGGATGCGACGGTCAAGTTCGTTCCGGGCGCCGATGCGGCGACTTCCATTGCGCAATTCGAGGCGGCCGTGCCATTCGAATGCAGCGATGCGGAAAAGGGAAAGCCCTATGGTCTCCAAAGCCTGAGCGACTGGCAAGAAACGGTACGGATCTACAAGGAGCTGGGGCTCGTCACGACGGATGTGAATCCGGCCTCTCTGTTTTCCAATGCCGCCTTCGAGCCATCTTCGGAAGTGAGCGTCGAAAAATGTCCGGCCTAAGCAGCGTTCGGGGCGCGGCTGCGACGGATGCAACGCCTCATATACGGTTGAAGGATCTATCCCGGACATTTCGAAGCAGGAAGGGAGATGTGGAAGCACTGAGCTCCATCGATCTGGAAATCGAGACGGGATCCTTCGTCAGCATCCTTGGGCCGTCGGGGTGCGGCAAAAGTACGTTGCTGTCCATCATGGCGGGCCTCGATGTCCCGACCGGCGGCGAGGTCCTGATCAATGGAAGCCGCCTGCAAGGACCGAACAGCTCGGCGGGCGTCGTGTTCCAGAAAGATCTTCTGCTGGATTGGAGGTCTTCGCTGGACAACGTTCTTCTGCAACTCGAGATGCGAGGCAAGGACGCCAGGCCGTACGTGGACAGAGCCCACAAGCTTCTCGACATGGTGGGCGTCGGGGGCTTTGCGGGCAGCTATCCGTCCCAGTTGTCGGGAGGAATGCGGCAGCGCGTGGCCATTTGCAGGGCATTGGTTCATTCGCCGACCCTTTTGCTGATGGACGAGCCCTTTGGCGCTCTGGATGCCATAACGCGGGAACAGATCACCATAGACGTTGCGCGGATTACGGCCGAATGCAGCATGACCGTGGTGTTCGTAACCCATAGTATTGAAGAGGCCGTGTTCCTTGGCGATCGAGTCATCGTCATGTCGGCCCGGCCCGGGACGATCGCGGACGATATCCAGATCGATCTGCCCCGGCCTCGCGCTGAATGGCCTCGCGGCGAGCATGTGTTCGATGCTTATGTAAAGCGTGCGCGCGAAGCGCTGGTCAGAGGAGGCGCTTATGCCCAGCTTGCCGTCTAAAGCCAAGGTTCCGGGTGCGCTGGCGCGGAAGCGGCCTGCGCTTCCGGAAATTGGAATCGCGCCTGTCATGTGGCCCGCCCTTGGGTTTGTCCTGGTTTTTGTCGTGTGGGAGGCTGTGGTCCGATTCAGCAAACTTCCGGAATTCATCCTGCCGAGCCCGATCGTTGTGCTCAAGATGGTGTATGAGCAAAGGGCGCTGCTCTGGGAGCATAGCCTGGTGACGCTGGGCGAGATTCTGGCGGGCTTTTTCTTGTCCATTGTGGTGGGCTTCCCCATTGCGGTCATGATCGCCTTTTCGCGAACCCTGGAACGAATGCTTTATCCGCTCCTGGTCGTTTCCCAAGCCGTCCCCAAGGTAGCCGTGGCGCCGCTCTTCCTGATCTGGTTCGGATTCGGGCAAACGTTGAACGCGCTGCTTGCGCTATTGGTGGCGGTGTTTCCCGTAATCATAAATTCCGCGCTGGGGCTTACCGAGATCAATCCGGATCTGGTCCGGCTGGGGCGCGTGATGGGAGGCAATTCCTGGCGGATCTTCTGGAAGATCCGATTTCAAACCGCGCTGCCAAGCATTTTTGCCGGCCTGAAGCTATCCATCACCCTGGCCACCATTGGCGCTGTCGTGGGCGAGCTCGTGGCGGGACAAAGTGGTCTGGGCTACTTGTCGCAGTTTGCCGCCAGCCAGTTGCAGACGATCCGCACGTTTGCCTGTATTGCGGTGCTGTCTTTCTGGGGAGTGGTGCTGTTTTATTGCGTGGTTTTTATCGAACGTCTTGCGATCCAGTGGAAACCGCGAGCGACATCCTGACGAGAATTTCCAATGAAAAATTTTGTAGCGGTCGATACTGGTGGGACGTTCACCGATTTTGTCTCATTCGAGCCGGATAGCGGGAATGTGAAGTACACCAAGAGCCTCACGACGTATCACAATCCCATAGAGGGGATATTGGCGGGCGCCGACAAGACCGGCACCCGGCTGGAGTCCGCCGCCATTTTCAAGCACGGCACGACTCTGGTGATCAACACTCTCCTGGAGCGCTCGGGGCCCGATATTGCATTGGTTACCACCCGTGGGTTCCGCGATGTGGTCGAGCTCGGGCGCGGAAACCGTACGGAACCCTTCAACCTTTACTATCGCCGGGATCCCGTTCTGGTTCCCCGCGTTCGACGATACGAATTGACCGAGCGGATTGACGGCAGCGGCCGGCCCATCGTCGAGCCCGATGCCGGCGAAGTCGGTGCGGTGGCTGAGTCGATCCGTGCCTCGGGCGCCAAAGCCGTGGCGATCTCATTCATCAATTCTTATCTGGAACCCGCCCACGAAATGATGGTCGCCACAATGCTCCGCGACCTGCTGCCGGAGTGCTTCATAACAACGGGGGCGGAGCTTTCCCGGGAGTGGTACGAATACGAGCGGACCGCGACCGTGACGGCGAATGCTTATGCGGGACCGAAGATAGGCGGATATATCGCGTCTCTTGGCGGCGCGTTGGCCGAGCGCGATTTCAATGGGCGCTTCTATTTGATGGGTTCAAACGGCGGGGTGCTTTCCGCCGCTCATGCGGCCAAGGCCCCGGTGCTGCTGGTGGAGTCGGGCCCTATCGGCGGCTGCATTGGCGCCAGCGCGTTTGGCGTAGAGCTTGGCATCGACAATATCATCGCTTTCGACATGGGCGGCACAACGGCCAAATGCGCCCTCGTGGAGGCGGGCGAGTTTGCGGTCGAGTCGATCTACTACGTTGGGGGATATGGGCGCGGCATACCCATTCGCGCTCCGGTTGTCGACATTGTCGAGGTGGGTGCGGGAGGCGGCTCGATTGCCTGGCTGGATGACCAGAATCGCCTGAGGGTGGGGCCAAAGAGCGCGGGTTCCCAGCCGGGCCCGGCTTGCTATGGGCGCGGCGGAACCGAGCCGACGGTCACCGATGCGAATCTATTGCTTGGCAGGCTCAATGCGCAACGGTTCCAGGGCGGAGAAATGGGCCTTGATATCGCCAAGGCGTCCGAGGCGTTGAAGTCGAAAATCGGCGATGCCCTGGGATATCAAGGGCGCGAGTCGCTGCTTGAGCTGGCGGACGGGATTCTTTCGATCGCCGCCGTGATCATGGCCGGTGCGATCAAGCGTATCACGATCGAACGCGGCCGCGATCCCAGGGATTTCACTTTATTCGCGTATGGCGGAGGCGGCCCATTGCATGCCGTGGGGTTGGCGCGGGCAATGAATATTCCGGTTGTGATCATTCCTCCCGAGCCAGGAAATTTCTCTGCGATCGGCATGCTGCTGGCGGATATCCGGCGCGATACGGATCGTACGGTTTTGCGAGCAGTGGACGAAACCACGATCGAAGACCTGGAAGGCACATTCGCCGAGATGGAGCAGTTGCTCTCCGATGAGATGCTGGCGGATTTTCCGGATATTGCGATTGAATTCAGGCGCAGCGTGGAAATGAGATTTGTCGGGCAAATGCATACTGTGCGCGTGCCGCTCAAGGCCAGCGATGACCATGTGGTTCTGACGCGCGCTTTCCATGAGGTTTATAAGAAACGCTACGGCCATGTGAATCCCGAGGCGGAGCCCGAAGTGGTTTCCCTTCATACGGCTGCTTTCGCCCGGACTCCGCAACCGGACATTCGGCATCTGGCGGTGACGGGCACGCAGGCTCCACCGCCGCCGCCAGTCCGCCCGATCTATTTCTCCGAATCCAAGTCGGAACTCCAGGCGGCCGTGTTCAGCCGCGCCACCCTGCCCGTCGGGTTTTCGGCCTCCGGCCCGGCTGTGATCGAAGAGTATGGCTCCACGACAATCGTCGGGCCGTTCGATGCGTTCGAGGTTGGCGCGCTGGGCGAAATCAAGATTCGTATCGGCACGCAGTCATAGAGGAGCCACCATGACAGACACGCTTAACGCGGCAAAGGCCGCGGTTGATCCCATTACGCTGGAAATCATTCGCAACGAGGTGCAGTCGATCCCCGATCTCGTGGAAGCCGACTTGATGCGTACGGCATTCAGCCCCCTGATCTACGAGTACAAGGATTATGCCGTCGGGCTGGTGGATGCCCAGGGCCGCAGCATTGCCCTGGCCCGTCAGGGGATACCGTTATTTCTCGCCAACCTTATCGGCCTGGCCGTGCAGGACGGCATAGCCACTTATGGGGCGCAGGGTATCGAGGCTGGCGACGTGATCATCACCAACCATGCAGGCACCTTGGGGCAGCATCTGAATAATGTGGTGATGTACACGCCGGCCTGCGACAGCGATGGCACGATCGTCGCGTTCATGGCCATCGTCGGACACTGGATCGACATTGGCGGTCAATATCCCGGTTCATGCCTGGGAACCGATACTGTCGAAGTGTTCCAGGAGGGGCTGCAGATCAAGTCGGTCAAATTGATCCGCCGGGGGCAAAGGGTGGAAGAAATCTACCGGCTCATCGAACACAACACGCGCTTGCCGGAAATGTTGTTGGGCGATATTGAGGCGCAATTGACGGGATGCATGAAAGGCCGCGAGCTTTTTGAGACCCTGCTTGAACGGCACGGGCGCGGCGTTCTGTTTGACGCCATAGGCGAGATCTGGCGCAGCGCCGAGGCGGCGGCTCGCGCCGGTGTCGAAGCCATTCCTGACGGCGTCTACGAGATGGAAAGTTTTCTGGATGATGACGGCATCGATCTGGGAAAGCGGATACCCGTGCGTGTCGCCATTCAAATTCGGGGATCCGAGTTTATCGTTGATTTTTCCAACGTTGCGGACCAGCTTAAGGGGCCTTTCAATTCAGGGCGGTTCGGCGGAGCCGAGGTATGCGCGCGGATTGCGTTCAAGTATCTGGTCATACCGGATGAGCCCGCGAATGAAGGGTGCTTCGCGCCGGTAACGGTGGTGATCCCCCCGGGGAAGTTCTTGAGCGCCAGTCCCACGGCCCCGTACGCACTGTACAGCCTGCCTTTGTCCACCGTCATCGACACCATCATTGCAGCCATGGCGCCCGTCATCCCCGAAAGAGTGGCCGCGGGCCACCATGCCTCGTTTGGCGTCTATGGATTCAAGGGCAAGGATCCCCGCTCGGGACGGCACTTCAATATTTTTGACACTGTTCACGGCGGATGGGGAGGTTCGATGCATGGTGACGGCGTGGGCCCCTATAAAACCCAGGGACATGGCGACAACAAGGATATTCCCATCGAGGTGCAGGAGGCGTTGTATCCCTTGATCGTCGAAAGCTACGAGTGGCGCGAGGACTCGGCGGGGGCCGGCCAGAACCGTGGAGGATTGGGTACCAGGAAGGTCTACAGCATTGCGGCCCCTTGCACGGCAAGCATAGCCATAGAACGGCATTTCTGCCCGCCCTGGGGGTTGAATGGGGGCGGGGCGGGCCAGTCTGGGTACGTGGAATTCCATCGTCTTGGAGAAGCGACGCGCAAGCTCCTGAAAATGAGCGCCCTGCCCGTCGCGCCGGGGGACAAATTGCATGTCTACAGCAGCGGCGGAGGCGGCTATGGTTCGCCATGGCTGCGCGCACCTGAACTCGTACGGAGCGATGTCGTCCAGGGGTATGTTTCCGTTGACGAAGCGTTCGAATCGTATGGCGTTGCGTTGGACGCTCAATACCAGGTCGACGAGTCCGCGACGGCGGAGAAAAGGGCGCGGCTGGCGAAATAGCGTTGCGTCGTTGCCGTGTGCTCAAGCCCCCTGCCGTGCATGTGCCGCGGCATTGAGGGGGGAAAGGGGCTATGTCGGTCCGGTGCCCTGCCACCCCTTGCCGGAAATGTCGAAGATGATGCCGTCGGGATCCT
>CALMPB010000371.1 GCA_937871985.1 uncultured Burkholderiaceae bacterium | reverse complement strand
GGTCTCGGCATCCATGAAGCCATAGAAGCGATCGAACCCGCGCCCCAGCGGCCAGCCGTCGACCGGCCCCGCCGGCCCGGTCTCGCCGAGCGGCGTGACGTGCCATTTGCCGACCATGTAGCTGTTGTAGCCATGCGGGCGCAGCATCTCCGCCAGCGTGCCCGCCTCGCGCCGGATCTTGCCGCGATAGCCGGGATAACCGCTGTCGAAATTGGCGAGGCAGCCCATGCCGACCGAATGGTGGTTGCGCCCCGTCATCAGCGCGGCGCGGGTGGTGGAGCACATCGCGGTGGTGTGGAAGCCGGAATAGCGCACCCCCCGCGCCGCGATCGCGTCGATCGCCGGGGTGCGGATCGACGAGCCGTAGCAGCCGAAGTCCGCGAAGCCGACGTCGTCGAACAGGATGACTACGATGTTCGGCGCCCCCTCCGGCGCGCGCGGCGGGCTGGGCCAGTGCGCCGCATGAGGCGTCGCCAGCGGATCGCGCGTGCTCACCATCGTAAAATCCCCATGCCCGATCCTCCTCTCCCGCCGCGGCGCGGCTCTTTCCGGGGAGTGTAGGCGCGATGGCGGCCGGGCCGCAATCTCGCGATCGTGGCCAAGGCCGGCGGCGGCGGCTAAGGTCGGCGTGGAGAAACATGCCCATGCCGACGCCGCGACGACCGATCGACCCTGCCTTCCCCCTCGTTCGGCCCCGGCTTCGGGCATTCGCGCGGCCGGTGCTCCTCGCCCTCGCCGGCGCCGCCGGCCTTCTTGCCGGCGATCGCGCCTCCGCCCGCGATCATGCGTCGCGCGATGTCGGCGACTGGACGGTGGCGGCGAGCGCGGATGGCAAGGGCTGTTTCCTGACGCGGGAATATGAGCGGAACGGGGGGACGAGGCTGCTCCTCGGCCTCGACATCGATGGCACGAACCGGCTTTCGGTTCTCAACGCGAACTGGTCGATCAAGCCCAAGGACCAGCTGAAGCTGAATTTCCGCCTTTCGAACAGCAGCTATCCCGCGCATTTCGCCGTCGGCATCGCGTCGGACGGGCAACAGGGATTCGTCACCAGCTTCGGCGCGCAATTCCCGTCCTATTTCGCGGCATCGAAAATCCTGCACATCTCGCGCGGGGACGTGCCGGTGGAGCGGCTGAGCCTCGATGGCGGCAAAGCGGCGGTCGCGGCACTGCGGAAATGCGTCGGCGCCCAGCGCGAAAATCCGGTCGCCACGACGGGCCGCAAGGCGCGGTCCGACGATATCCCGGATGATCCGTTCGCGGCCCCTCCGCGGAAGCCGAAGAGGAAATAGCCGCAAGGAAGCGAGTCCGTCGCTGCGGCGAAGCGCCCCAAAACCGCGCCGCGCCCACGGGGGCGATCGGTTGAACGGAGAAGATGCACAGTCGGACAGAATCCGGATTGTCGGGAGAGCCGCCGCGCGGCTTGCTGGCTTCCGTTAGTTAACGATTGGAAGAAACCCGATGTCCGCTTTTGCGTCGAAATCCATGCTCGCCGTGGTGACTCTGGCCGGCGCCCTTGGCCTCGGTGGCTGCGCCACCAAATCCTATGTGCGCGAGCAGATCGAACCCGTGAGCCAGCGCGTCGGCGTGCTCGAAACGAGATTGCAGGAGACCGACGGCACCGCCAAATCGGCGCTCGCGGCGGCGCAGGCGGCGGCCGGCCAGGCGCAGAACAACGGCCAGCGGCTCGATCAGCTCGGCAGCCGGGTGGACGGCGTCGAGCAGCGGCTGACGGTGCAGGAGCAGAAGCGCGCCAAGCGGCCGCGCCATTGATCGCACACCGCGACGCATATAAATCAGACTGTCTTTCCCTGTCGGTCGTCCCCCAGCGGGGCGGCCGATTCTTTTCGAGTGCCTCGACCTGATGATCCAAGTCTTGCGGGCGCTGGCCGGGCTTGCGCTGATCGTTCCTGCCGCCGCCGGCGCGCATCCCGCGAAGCCCGTGAACAAGCCGGCGAAAGCGCGGCCGGCGGGCGGCAAAGCCGCGCCGGCGACTACCCCGGCGATCGTCCCTTCGGAAGCCGCGACGCGTGTCGTGGCATGGGTGGCCGCGTCGAACGACAATCATTCGCTGCCCTGGGCCGTCGTCGACAAGACCAATGCCGCCGTGTTCCTGTTCGATCCGCAGGGAAAACCGCTCGGCTCGGCTCCGGTGCTGATCGGCATCGCCACGGGTGACGAGGCCAGTCCCGGCGTCGGCAGCAAGAAGCTGGCCGATCTCGGCCCGGCCGAGAAGACGACGCCGGCAGGGCGCTTCCTCGCGAAATTCGGCGTGCCGGTGGGCGGTGAGCGAGTGTTGTGGGTGGACTATGCGACGTCGGTGGCGCTCCACCCGATCCCGAGGGACGCCGGCGCCAGGGAAAAGCGCCGAGAGCGGATGCTGTCCCCCACGCCGGACGACAATCGCATCACCTTCGGGTGCATCAACGTGCCCAAGGCGTTCTACGGCAAGCTGCTCAGCCCGCTGTTCCGCAAGAAGGGCGGCTACGTCTATGTGCTGCCCGACACGAAGCCGCTCGAGGATGTGTTTCCCCGCTTGCGGCTTCAGGCCGTGATGAACGCCGCCGCCCGATAGCGCGCGGTCATTCCGCCGCGTCAGGCGTCCCGCAGTTCGACGCGACCGGCTTCCCTTCCAGCAGGTCGCGCGCGAACACCCGCGAATCCGCGAAGGACGGGTTGAGCGCGCCCGAATGGTCAAGGCCCTTGTAGAGATGGAACTGGATGCGCGTGCCCGCCTTGCACGCATCGCGCACCAGCGCCTTCTGCATCGGTGGCGGCACGTCGATATCCTTCTCTCCGGTGCCGATGAACACCGGCGTGGAGATATGGACGGTCGCATAGCCAGTGCCGCGCAGATAGGGCGCATATAGCGCGGAGAAATCGCCCGTCAGCGCCTTGCGGCGGGTGAGACCGGCGTGCACCACCGCGCCCATCATGTCGCCGACGCAGCGCTTCTCCGATTCCGCGACCAGCGGTTGCGCCTCGGGCGTGAATGCCGCGTCCGCCTTGAGCGCCGGATCGACCTCCTGTGCGGCGGAGGCGATATACATCAGATAGGCGATGGTGCGGTCGACATGATCCACGTCGCTGGGCTGGGGTAGGGTGCCGTTGAGATAGGGAACGCCGGTCGCGATGGTGCCGAGCAGGTTGACCTTCGGCGCATAGGCCTGCGCATAGCCGGCGGTGGCGAAGGCAGCGCCCGCGCCCTGCGACTGGCCGACGATCAGCACCTTGTTGGCGAGGCCGAGCTTCGCGCCAAGCGCCGCGCGGACCGAATCGAGCACCGAATAAGCCTCGGCCCGCGTGTTGAGATAGGGGTGCGGCCCCGGCGTCCCCAGCCCCTGATAGTCGGTGGCGACGACGGCATAGCCCTCGCGCAGCCAGCTATTGAGATAGGTGGAATCGCGCTGCGAGCGGGCGTTGCGGGAGGGCGCGCAATCGTCGCCGATCCCCACCGTGCCGTGCGCCCACGCCACCACCGGCCAGCCGCCCTTCGGCGGCGTGCCCTTCGGCAGGAACAGTGCGCCCGATACGGGAACGGTCCCCTGCCCCTTCACGCCGTCGGTGGAGGAATAAAGGATGCTCAGCGCCTTGCCCGCGTCCGCCAGCCCGTGATCGGCAGCGAGCGGCGCGGTGCGCATCATCGTTCCCGCCGCCGGCGTGGTCTGCGCGAGCGCGGGCAGCGGGAGCGCCAGGGCGGCGATTCCGATCAGGGCGGCTTTCATGGCATCCTCTCCTTCGTTGTCGTTCAGAAGCGCGCGGTGGCGGACAGATAATAGGTCCGGCCGAGCACGTCATAGGTGCCGGTATCGGTCTGCCCCAGCACGCCGCTCACCACCGGCGGCTCGCGGTTGCCGAGGTTGTTGACGCCGAAGCGGAAACCGAACCGCTTGGTCGCCTCGATATGCAGCGACAGGTCGAAATAGTCATAGGCCGGAACGCCGGGGATCGTGCTCGACGGGTTGGTGACGTGCGAGGCGTCGGTCATTCCGCCGATATGCCGCCAGCGCAACAGGGCGCCGATCCGGCTGTCGCCCAGCGTGACCGAGGTGGTCGAGCGCCAGCGCGGCAGCGTCGCGACCCCGGCGATCGTATCGCCGAACTCCTGGAACGGCGAGCCGGGCTGGTTCTGCACCTTGTAGGTGTCGAGATAGTTGACCACCGAGGAGATGCCGAACTTCGCGCCCCCGTCGCCGACGCCGACATCCGCGAGCCGCAGGTTCCAGTCGACCTGCACGTCGATGCCCGCGGTGCGATAGCCGCCGATGTTGAGATACGGCATCAGCGCGTTGGTGATGCCGCCGGTGTTGGGATCGCGCCCGATCAGCGAGCAATAATAGTTCGACTGGGCGTAGGTCGGGTTGCTGCCGTCGCCGTTGAAGCACTTGCTGAGCGACAGCGTGACCGGGATGGTCGAGATCGCGTTCCTGATCGAGATGTTGTAATAATCGATCGAGGCGCTCAGCCCGGACAGCCACGGCGAGGCGGCGCGCGGGGTGAACACCGCGCCGACCGTATAGGTATCGGCCTTTTCCGGGGTCAGGTTGGTGTTGCCCGACATATAGGCCGCCACCTGGGTGACGTTGGTCTGGAACGTGTCGATCACCGCCGTCGGCACACCCTGCGCTAGACACAGCGCGCGCGCCGCCGCCGCGTTCGGCCCGGTGCGATAGACGCTGCGCGTGTCGCACGGATCGCCCGCGCCCTGCGCCGCCGAGCCGATCGTCGGGAAGACGCCGGTGCTTGCGGTGAACAATTCGCCGACATTGGGCGCGCGGATCGCGCGCTGATAGCCGCCGCGCAGCCGGAGCCAGTTCACCACCTTCCAGTCCAGATCGGCCTTGTAGGTGGAGACGCCGCCGCTGCGGTCGTAATCCGAATAGCGATAGGCCGCATCCAGCTCGAGCGACTGGATCAGCGGCAGATCGCGCAGCAACGGCACGACCAGCTCGGCATAGCCTTCGATCGCGCGGGTCGAGCCGCCGGTCGCGGAGGTGCGGGTGATGCCGACGACATTGCCGATCACCTGCTGCGGATCGGGCGTGAAGGTGAAGCTGTTGCGGCGATAATCCGCGCCGGCCGCGAAGCGCACCTCGCCCGCCGGCAGGTTGAACAACCCGCCCTGGACGGTGAATTCCACGACGTCCTGCGTCGTCTTCGTGCGGTTGACCGTCGTGCCGCTGAAATAGGCGGCGCATTGCGCGGAGCCGGTGACCGCGAACGGATTGTACCCGATGCCGTCGCCGCATAGCGCCGCTCCCCCGTCGGGCGCGGAGACGAGCTGCTGCACCTTGCTGGCGAAGACCGAGCCGGAGGTCTTGTCCGCCAGCTTGCTCTCGCCGTGCGATCCGTACAGCTCCCAGGTGAGCTGGCCGAGCCTGCCGGAGAAGCCGGCCATCGCCTGCCACGTCGTCGAATCGTGGAGCGTCAGGCGCGGCCCGGCCTCCAGATAGCGTTTGGTGATGAGGAACGGCGCGGCGGCATTGGCGCGCGAGGCGAGGATCGGCTGCAACGCCGCCGGGACGAACGGATTGCTGAGCGGAACGCTGAGCATCCACAGGCCGGCATTGGGCGCGGCGTCGGCGATCGTCGTGGAATTATAATCGGTGTAGAGGCCCTGCGCGTAGAAGGTGATGTTGGGCGACAGATCGTAGCTGACCTTGCCGAAGGTCGACACGCGCTCCAGCGGGATCTGTGTGTAGGTGTTCTCCGGAAGCTGGAGCAGCGCCTGCCCGGTATTGTAGATATAGGGCGTGGTGTCGCGATAGTTGAAGACGCCCTTGCCGGTCGAGAACAGCGTGCCGTCCGGGTTCAACCCGATCGACGAGGAATAGGATACCTTGCCCGGATCGATGCCATATTGCGCGAAGGCTGCGTTCATCGCCGCCTGCGACGGCGGGTTGGTGCTGGGGGTGTAGAGACCCGCGCCGATCGAGCTCGACACGCCGGTGCTGCGGCGGAAGAATTCGCGCGCGTTGATGTTCACCGCGTCGCGATCGGTATAGGAGATGCCGAAGGTCACGCGGCCGCGATCGCCGGCGAAGCTGGTGCCCGCGCCCAGGCCGAGATCGCGGATGCCGCCGTCGCCATGTTCGGTGATCGTGTTCTGCGCGGTGATCTCGATCCCGTCGATCTTGCGCAGCTTGAAGTTCACCACGCCCGAGATCGCATCCGAGCCATAGACCGCCGAGGCGCCGCCGCTGATGATCTCCGTCCCGCCGACGAGGATCGTCGGGATGGTGTTGATGTCGATCACCTGCGTCGAGCTGGACGGCTGGAGCCTTTTGCCGTCGAGCAGCACGAGGTTGCGCTGCGCGCCCAGCCCGCGCAGGTTCAGCGTCGCCTGCCCGTTGTCGTTGAGGCCGTTCGAAAAGGCGGTCGAGCCCGGCGCGAATTGCGGCAACTGGTTCAGCGCGCCTTCCAGCGTGGTGTTGCCCGTCGCGGCGATCGCGTCGCTGCTGACGGTGACGATCGGGCTGGTCGCCTGATAGTCGCGGCGCGCGACGCGCGATCCGGTGACGACGATGTCGGGCTGGGCGGCATCCCCAGCCGGCGCGACGGCTGGCGCCTCCTGCGCCTGCGCCGCTAACGGCAGCGCCGCCACCGCCAGCGCCATCGTCGACACACGCGTTGCGAACAAACGTATCATTCTGGACCTCCCTTGAAGCATCTGGGCACGGCTTCAGCCGGTTCCCGGACCGCAGTGAATTTCGTGTCACTGTCGTATTGCAATGCAGGATGATATCGATACAAACTTGCGTCAATAATAATTTTCACAGTCGATCATGTCGGCATTGCCGGATAGGAATGGCGACAGGGGGAGACAGGCGATTGACTGACGAACGGGCGATCGGCGCCGGCCGTCCCAGGCAGTCCGCGCTCGATGCGCGGATCAAGGAGAGCGCGGTGGCCTTGCTCGGCGAGCAGGGCTTCGCCGGCCTGTCGGTCAACCGCATCTGCCAGCACGCCGGCGTGCCGCGCCCCACTTTCTATCGCCGCTGGCCGTCCGGCGTCGCCGCGCTGATCGAGGCGTTCAACGACCGGTTCGAGGATGCGCTGCTGGGCGACACCGGCGACGTGAAGGCCGACCTGATCGCCTTCTCCCTCAGCGTCAGGAACCGTTATGCCGATCCGGTGGTCAGCATCTGCCTGCCCGCGATCTACGAGGCGCGGCGCGTCACGCCGGAGCTGGTCCGTCCGATCGGCGAGGCGCAGCGCGACCGGCGCAAGACCAACATCGGCACGCTCGCCAGCGCGCTGAACGAACAGGGGCTGCATCCGGTGCTCGGCCCCTATGACATCATCTTCACGCTGACCGCCGCGATCGATCAGGGCTACCTCGTCGATCGCCCCGTCACTGACGATTTCATCGCGCGGCTGGTGGACGCGCTGCTGCGATGACCGTGCTTTCCATGCTCCAGACCCGAAGGAATCATCCGATGCGCAAGACCGTGCTGATGCTCGCCACCGCCCTCGCCGCCCTGCCGGCGGCCGCGCAGACCAACGCCGCGCCGGGCTTCGACGTCGCCGCCGCGAAGGCGCGGATCGATGCGACATTGGACAAGCAATATCCGCATCTCGACGCGCTCTACAAGGATATCCACCAGCACCCGGAGGTCGGTTTCCAGGAAGTGCGCACCGCCGGCATCCTCGCCGCCGAGATGCGCAAGCTGGGCTTCACCGTCACCGAGAAGGTCGGCAAGACGGGGATCGTCGCGATCCTGAAGAACGGCGAAGGGCCGACCGTGCTGGTGCGCACCGAGATGGACGCGCTGCCGCTGGAGGAGAAGACCGGTCTCCCCTATGCCAGCCGCGCGCAGCAGGTGGTGAACGGCAAGACCTTCTTCGTCGATCACGCCTGCGGGCATGACAGCCACATGGCGTGGTGGGTCGGCGCGGCATCGGCGCTGGTGGCGATGAAGGATCAGTGGCACGGCACCCTGATGTTCATCGGTCAGCCTTCCGAGGAGACGGTCGGCGGCGCCAAGGCGATGGTCGAGGACGGGCTGTTCAAGCGCTGGCCGAAGCCCGATTACGGCTTCGCCGCGCACGTCGGGCCGATGCCGGTGGGCACGGTGATCATCAAGGACGGGACGGTCAGTTCCGCCTCCGACGAGATCAACATCACCTTCAACGGCGTCGGCGCGCACGGCTCGATGCCCGACAAGAGCATCGATCCGATCGTGATGGGCAGCCATTTCGTCACCGACGTGCAGACGGTCATCAGCCGCGAGAAGGACCCCAATGCGTTCGGCGTGGTGACGGTCGGCAGCTTCGTCGGCGGCACGGTGGACAACATCATCCCCGATCATGCCGACCTGCTGCTGACGCTGCGCTCGCACGACGACGCCACCCGCAAGCTGCTGATCGACGGCGTGGAGCGCACCGCCCGCGCCGTCGCGCAGATGGCGCGCGCGCCGGAGCCGACGATCACCCATCCGCAAGGCACCAACGCGGTGCATAACGATGCCGCGCTGTCGGCGCGCACCGCCCCGGTGATGGCGGCGGCGTTCGGCAAGGACGCGACCTTCGTCCCCGCCTCCGCCCCCGGCGGCAATGCGAGCGAGGACTTCTCGGTCTTCGTCGACGCGGGCGTGCCCTCGGTGTTCTTCGCGGTCGGCGGCTACGATCCGGCGATGATCGCGCGCTACAAGGCGGAGGGGAAGCCGCTGCCGGTCAACCACTCGCCATTCTTCGCGCCGGTGCCGGAACCGACGATCAGGCGCGGCGCGGAAACGCTGGCGTTGGCGGTGCTGACGGTCGCGGGGAAGGAGCGCTGAGCGAGCTGGCTGACCGGTTCGCGGGATAACGCGTCCACGCCGAAGCGAGCGTGGATGCGTTATCCCGTCAAATGTGGGCAGCATTTTGTGGTCGCCGCTGGTGCTCTTAGCCGGATTTCGCCGGACGGTGTCTGGCGATTCTCGGTCTGAAAATGCTGTGAAACCAGCCGCTTACTGGACGCTTCTGGACGTATCCAGAGCCAGTATTGGTGCCAGAAGAGCTTGATCGCTGGGCGACTAAGCGGTTGATTTCGCAGTCAAATCATAGACTTGCGAACTCGCCAGGGGCACTAATAGCACGATCTGGATTCGTGGAAAAGGATGGACGTCCTCGGATACGATGGTTCGAGTCCTGATTGCGCTTGTTTAGGAGGGTTCAAGCTGAGCGGGCAGTGCGCCGCGATGCCCTCGCTGCAACCGGATGACATGTGACAAAACCTCTGATAAAGATGCAATCCATCAGAGGATTCGTCACATGGCCTCGAGGCCCATCTCGCAACGGACAAAGCTTCGCAGTCTATTTACCGCCCATACAATGAGGCGCGCGGGAGAGCTGCGTGCCGCCGGTATCGGTCCGCAAACGATAGCGCGGGCCGTCGAGGAAGGTGAACTCGAGCGCATCTCGCGTGGCCTGTATCAGCGGCGCGACTCAGAGATTGAGGAGCACCAAATACTGGCTGAAGCTGCGATCCGAGTTCCCAAGGGCGTCATTGCCCTGACCTCGGCCCTAGCCTTTCACGGCCTGACTGATCAAATGCCGAGACGGATATGGATGGCGATCGGCACGAGCGATTGGTCGCCAGTGCAATCCTATCCGCCACTGCGGATCGTACGCTTCACCGACCCCTATCTTCGCCAAGGCGTCGAGCATCATACGATCGCCGGCGTAAACGTACCTATCTATTCGATTTCGAAGACCCTCGCCGATGCGTTCCGCAATCCTAAGCTGGTCGATCGTTCGGTCGCAGTCGAAGGACTTCGTGCGGCAATCGAGCAACGCAAGGCGACACCGAACGCAATCGCCGAAGGAGCCAAGGCCGGCGGTGCCTGGAAGACCATGCGCCCTTATCTCGAGGCCCTCACCGCCAATGGCTAGATCGCCCGTCAATCTCGCCAAGTCGGTCAAGGATCGCCTGCTCAACATTTCGCGAAAAGAAGGCCGCGCTTTCGACGTTCTGCTGGTCCGCTTCGCGCTTGAACGCCTCCTCTATCGGCTGTCGGTCTCGGAATATCGCGAGCGATTCGTGCTCAAGGGCGGAATGCTGGTCACGGCGTGGATCGACGACGACAATCGAGTCACGCGAGATGCCGACTTCCTGGGCTATGGCGACGCCAATCCCGACAAGCTGGTCGCCGACTTCCGAGCAATCATGCAAATTGAAGGAGACGACGGCCTTGTGTTCGACGCCGATGGATTGGTTGCCACAGCGATCCGCGAGGAAATGGAATACGGCGGCGTCAGACTCAAGACGGCGGCCTATCTCGAGCGCACACGAATACCCGTGACGATCGACATCGCCTTCGGCGATGCGCTGGCGGATGCCGCTCAACAACTCGACTACCCGACGCTGCTCGATCTCCCTGTTCCGCACATTAGGTCCTACCCGCCGGCGACGGTCATTGCCGAGAAGTTCCAGGCGATGGTGGCGCTCGGTGTGCTCAATGGCCGGATGAAGGACTATTATGACCTATGGGCCATCCCCAGGAGTCTGGAGATTGCCTCCGAGGATCTGGATGTGGCCATCCGCGCGACTTTCGAGCGGCGCGGAACACCTATCCCGACCGAACGGCCGCCCGGGCTTTCAGCCGAGATGATGGAGGACGAAACGAAGCAGCGCCAATGGCGTGCTTATGCCGCTTCCGTCGAACTCGAAGGCGTTGGTCTGAATTCCATCATTGATGCGGTGTGGAATCTTGTAGGGCCGTCGTGCAAACGGCTGACGGCAAAGACTGCCTGATCAACTTTCGCAGGCCGACTTGACCCTACCGCCATGGAGCCGAGGCGCCCATTTGACTACGGAAAGCCTTCTATAGATCAAATTGCGGGATATTTTGATCGATAAGTAGCCGGGTTATCGATCACGCGCCAAGGCAAGAATGCCTCCTCAGCCTACCTTTACCGCTCCCCAGTCCAGTCCAAAGCGCGCGAGATATTTGCGCAGACGATCGGCATCGTTGGAACTGCTGCGTCGGGCGCGTGATGCATTAAACAGGGTTCGCCCAGCCTCTGACAACGACCGGCTGGCGCGGCAGACCCGAAGCGCTTCGGCAAGCTGGACGCGATCGAACAAGTCCATCTCGACGATCGCCTGCTCGTCGAGCACATCCGTGAGAATACCGGCACCATTGTCCACCTGGCCCGACCAGAGTCGGCGCAAGCGCCCGATTTCCGCATCGACACACTCGAGATCGATGCGGCCCTTGGGACTGAGCGTCGCCATACGGGTGATACTGGCGGCGAGGTCGCGGAAATTACCCGGCCATGTTGCCTCAGCCGATGTGGCGAAGGCGAGGTAGCGCAAGCGGGCTTCCTTGTTGAAGCTGGCCCGATCCCCTTCGCGCTCGGCGAAGCGGTCCAGCTCATAATCGAGATTGGGCTCGACATCTTCCCGCCGATCAGCAAGCCCCGGCAGGCGGAACGTCCAGAGGTTGAGTCGCGCATAAAGGTCATCCCGGAACGCGCCTGCGGCGACCGCCTCGCCCAGGTCACGGTTGGTGCCGGCGATCAGCTGGAAATCGCTCGCAGCCTCCTTGTCTGCGCCGACGGGCAGGAAGCGCTTGTCCTCGATCGCGCGCAGGATCATCGCCTGCTCGTCGAGGCCAAGCTCGCCGATCTCGTCGAGGAACAGCATTCCCTTGTCGGCCGAGCGCAGCAATCCCGGCCGATCGGCGACCGCGCCGGTGAACGCGCCCTTGCGATGGCCGAATAGCGCCGACATCGCGCTGTCGCCCTTGAGCGTCGCGCAATTTACCTCGACGAAAGGCCCGACGACCTGGTGCTTGAGCTTCTTGAGCTCATAGATGCGGCGCGCGAGCAGGCTCTTGCCCGCGCCCGTCGGTCCCATGAGCAGAATGGGTGCCTTGGATCGAAGAGCGACGCGCTCGATCTCGTCGATCATCCGGTTGAAGGCGGCATTGCGCGTATCGATGCCGGATTTGAGAAACGAGGTGCTCTCGGCGCTCGCCGCCGCAAAACGCGTGGCAATGCTGTCGTAGCGCGACAGGTCGAGGTCGATCGTGTTCCAAATGCCAGCCGGATTGGCGGTCCCGCGTTCGGGTTGGGTCTGGAGCAGTTTGCCCGGCAGATAACGCGCCTCGGTCAGCAGGAAGAGGCAGATCTGCGCGACGTGCGTGCCGGTGGTGATGTGGATCAGATAATCCTCGGCCTCGGGATCGAACGGTTCGGCCCGGGCGAAATCGAGCAGCTTGCCGTACACTTCCTCGAAGTCCCATGGATCGCGGAAATCGAGCAGGCGCATTTCCACACTGGTTTCGGGCGACACCGAAGCGATGTCTTCGGCGACATATTCGGCAAGACGGCGGTGCGGCGTGCCATGAAGCATTACCAGCCGATCGACCCGCAAATCCTCGTGCATCGTCAGCCCGACGGTCGGGCGCCACTTGTTCCAGCGGGACGGGCCGAACTTGCTCGCATCCAGCGTCGAGCCCAGGAATCCGATAACGGTGAGCGGCTTCATCCTTATACATTAGAATAAAACCTGATCAGGATCGATATAAATCGTCCCTTCACGCGAACTGCGGCAAACATACAAAGAGCAAAAATATTATCGTAAAATCAGTGAGTTGAAATTTTGCGATCCGCCATGCGGCGAGTTGGCACGCCTCCTGCTCTAGTTCTGACGTCGGTCGAGGCGGATTACTCTTCCGACACAGCGGAGCCGGGGCGGTCGGAATGGGCCGGCCGCCCCAAGGAATTCACAGGGCGTAGCTCAGTCTGCGTGAGAGCGCCTGCCTTGGGAGCGGGAGGCCGCAGGTTCAAATCCTGCCGCCCTGACCAGTTGGAGGTTGGACGATGGCCAACAAGGGACTTTTTGCTTCGGCCGTGGCCAAGTTGCTGCCGCGTACCGACACCGTGAACTGCGAAGGCGCGCCGGCCTATGCCTATGGGCCGGAGGCGAAGCTCGCCCAGCTCGCGGCGACCGGCACGCTGGCCGATAATTTCTATGGCGTTGCGGAGACGCAGCTTGCCGGCGTGCTCGAAGCAGCCAAGGCGGTCGATCCGTATTTCGTGGCGCAAGCCGCGATCTACGCTCGGCGCTCGGGCGCGATGAAGGATATGCCGGCGTTGCTCGCCGCATATCTCACGGTCGCCGACCCTGACGTTGCGGTCCCGGTGTTCAACCGTGTGATCGATAACGGCCGCATGCTGCGCAATTTCGTGCAGATCATGCGCTCGGGCCAGGTCGGGCGGACGTCGCTTGGCTCGCGGCCGAAGCGGCTGGTCCAGCGCTGGCTGGAGCAGGCGTCGATGCCGCAGCTGATGGCAGCGGCGACGGGCAAGGATCCGAGCCTGGCGGACGTGGTCCGTATGGTTCACCCCAGGCCCGCCGATGCGGCGCGCAAGGCTTTCTATGGCTGGCTGATCGGACGTCCTTACGACGTCGCTGAGCTGCCCGCCGAGATCGCCGCTTTCGAGGCGTGGAAGGCCGATCGGTCGCTGCCGCTGCCGCCGGTGCCGTTCGAGTGGCTCACCGCCTTTCCGCTGACCGCGGAGGATTGGGCGGGGCTGTCGACGCGGATCGGGTGGCAGGCGCTGCGGATGAACCTCAACACGTTGGCCCGTAAGGGCGCGTTCGACGTGGCGGGAGTTACCGAGGCAGTGGCCGCACGGCTGGCCGATGCGAACGCGATCGCGAAGGTCCGGCCGATGCCCTACCAGTTGATGGTAGCATTGGGTCAGGCCGGCGACGGCGTGCCGCTCAAGGTCCAGGCGGCGCTGGAGGATGCGCTCGAGCAGTCGGTCGCGCGAGTGCCTTCGGTGCCGGGCCGGATCGTCGTCTGCCCTGACGTATCGGGGTCGATGAGCTCGCCGGCGACGGGGTACCGCAAGGGTGCTTCGTCGAAGGTACGCTGCATCGATGTTGCGGCTTTGGTCGCGGCGGCAATGTTGCGGACCAACCGTGAGGCGCGCGTGCTGCCGTTCGAACAGGCGGTCGTGAAGCTGAAGCTCGAGGCCAATGCCCGGGTCGCCGTGAATGCGGCGAAGCTGGCGGCGGTCGGGGGTGGCGGGACCAATGTCTCGGCACCGCTGGCGATGCTGAACGCGGAACGTGCCAAGGTCGATCTGGTCGTCATCGTCTCGGACAACGAGTCCTGGGTCGATGCCAGCCGGCGCGGCTCGACGGCCACGATGCAGGAGTGGAACAAGCTGAAAACCCGCAATCCGGGGGCGAAGCTCGTCTGCGTCGACATCCAGCCGTACGGGACCACGCAGGCGCAGAGCCGGGCGGACATCCTGAATGTCGGGGGTTTTTCCGACGCCGTATTCGACACAATCGCGCGCTTCGCCACTGGCGAGACGCGGGACTGGGTCGAGATCATCAAGGAGATTGAAGTATAGGAATTGGGTCGTGGCGAATGCTGGTGGGACTACATCCTCCACAGACAGGTCCGACGAGTAAAGCGCTCGGAAAGCCGCAAGGCCGAACGGGAGATGCGGGTTCGAATCCCGCCGCCGGAACGTAGCTTAAGGACCGCCGTCTCGCCGCTCCTTGTCGCCACGACCCAACCTCATCACGGCGAATGCCAGTGGAACTACATCGGACTTCAGGGTCGGCGGTTCGACTCCGCCCGGGCGCAAGTTCGTAGCTCAGTTGGATAGAGCATGAAGCTGTTTCACGACCACCTCGTCGCCGTGGCCGAGATTATCGTGACGAATGCCTGATGGACTACATCGACTTATAATCGCCGTGTCGCGGGTTCGAGCCCCGCCGGGTCTGCCATGGACCCGTAGCTCAGTTGGTAGAGCAGGAACGTCTGTCAAACACCTGGTCGTCACGAACCGAATTGAAGCTGGCGAATGCCGGTGAGACTACATCGGGAAAGGCCGAAAGGCCGAGCGGTTCGAATCCGCCCCGGAGTGATCCGGGATGTCTCACCTAACCTCGTCGCCAGCACCGCACCGAAAGCCGGCGAATGCCGGCGGGACTACAGGTCAGAGCGCCTGCCGCAAGGCAGGAGGTCGGCGGTCCAACTCCGCCTCCGGGAAACCGGATAGCTCAGGGAAATGTCTCGCCACGTCTCGTCGCCGGCACCATGATGAAGCAAGGGAGGTCGCGATGACCGAAGCAATGTTCGACTACCAGCACGTCGAGGGCGGCGTGCCGATCAAGATGTGGACCCGCGGCGTGTCGGTCGAGGATGGCGCGCGCGCCCAGCTCATGCGGGCTGCGCAGATGCCGTTCGTGTTCAAGCATGTGGCTGCGATGCCCGACGTTCATGTCGGCATCGGCGCAACCGTGGGTTCGGTGATCCCGACCAAGGGTGCGGTGATTCCGGCGGCGGTCGGTGTCGATATCGGCTGCGGCATGATGGCGGCGCGTACCTCGCTCGTGGCCAGCGATCTTCCGGATAACCTGGAAGCCATTCGTTCGGCGATCGAGCAGGCTGTGCCGCACGGCCGTTCGGTCGGTCGCGGTCAGCGAGATCACGGTTCGTGGGGCAGCCCGCCGCCGGCGATCGTCGAGGCGTGGGCGACGCTCGCCGAGCGCTTCGAGCGACTGACCGACAAGCACCCGCGGCTCAAGAACACGAACAATCTCGTGCACCTGGGCACGCTTGGCACCGGCAACCATTTCATCGAGCTGTGCCTCGATGAGGAGCAGCGGGTGTGGGTGATGCTGCACTCCGGTTCGCGTGGCGTGGGCAATGCGATCGGCACCTTCTTCATCGAACTGGCCAAGCAGGATATGCGCAAGTGGTACATCAACCTCCCCGATGAGGATCTGGCGTACTTCCCGGAAGGGACCGACCATTTCGACGACTATGTCGAGGCGGTCGGCTGGGCACAGGACTTTGCCGCGCTGAACCGGCGCATGATGATGACCAACGTCATCCGCGCGCTCCGGGGCCACATTGCTAAGCCGTTCGACGCGGAGATGCAGGCGGTCAACTGCCACCATAACTACGTCCAGCGCGAGAACCATTTCGGCCAGAATGTCTTGGTCACCCGCAAGGGCGCCGTACGCGCCGCCAAAGGTGTGATGGGCATCATCCCGGGCTCAATGGGCGCGAAATCGTTCATCGTGCGCGGGCTGGGCAACCCGGAATCGTTCGACAGCTGCTCGCACGGTGCCGGTCGGGTGATGAGCCGGACGGCCGCCAAGAAGCTGGTGACGCTCGACGAGCACATCGCCGACACGGCGGGCGTCGAGTGCCGCAAGGACGAGGGTGTGATCGACGAGACGCCGAAGGCCTACAAGCCGATCGAGGCCGTGATGGCCGCGCAGTCGGATCTGGTCGAGATCGTCCACACGTTGAAGCAGGTGGTGTGCGTCAAGGGCTAGCGCTCTTGGCGCGCACCGCCACCCAAAAGAGAAATGCCATGATTGAGATCGACGGTTCGGAAGGTGAAGGTGGCGGGCAGGTTGTACGCAATGCGTGCGCACTGTCGCTCGTCACCGGCCAGCCGTTCCGCATCACCAATGTGCGCGGCAAACGCTCCAAGCCGGGGTTGATGCGCCAGCATGTGACCGCGATCGAAGCTGCGTGCCGGCTTGGCGGCGCCCACTGCGAAGGGCTGACCGTCGGGTCGTCGGAGATCAGCTTTGCACCCGGCCGCGTGGAGGCCGGCGAGTATCATTTTGCCGTCGGCACCGCGGGGAGCACGGGTCTCGTATTCCAGACCGTGCTTATGCCGCTCGTACTGGCAAGTGCCCCGTCGCGCCTGGTGCTCGAGGGCGGCACGCATAACATGCTTGCGCCGCCGTTCGACTTCATCGCGAAGAGCTTCGTGCCGATCATCGAGCGGATGGGCCCGCGCGTGTCCGCGCGGCTCGTACGCCACGGATTCTACCCGCGCGGCGGTGGTCGGATCGAGGTGGATATCACTCCGGCTCCCCTCGCACAGATCGATCGCCTCGAGCGTGGTGCCCTGCTCTCGCGGTCTGCGACTGCGGTGTTTGCAGGCCTGCCGTTCGATATCGCCGATCGTGAGATCAAGACGGCGCGAAAATTCCTGGCCGAGTGGCCGGAGGAAGCGTTCGCCGTGCGCGAGCTGCCGGCCGAGCAGGGCCCGGGAACGATCCTTCTACTGGAGGCCGCGTTCGAGCACGTCACCGAAGTGGTCAGTGGCTTCGGCAAGCTCGGCGTCTCGGCGGAGTCACTCGCCAAGACCTCGGCGCACCGGATGGCCGGCTATCTGGCGAGCGATGCCTTTGCCGGCCCCTATCTGGCCGATCAGTTGTTGCTGCCTTTCGCCATCGCCGGTGGCGGCAGCTTCACGACGGTGAAGCCGAGCCAGCATTCGCTGACCGCGCGCGATGTGATCGAGCGATTCACCGGCCAGCGCTGGGTGTTCGAGCAGCAGACGAACGGCTGCCATCTCGTCCGCAAAACGGGCGCACGGTAATTCGCGTGGCGCACCGGGAGCACAGCTTCAATGTTTGAAGCAGTTCTCCCGGTGCCACCTGACGAATTGCGGGTGAGGGCGATCGGCCTCTCGCGGCGGTATCAGTAGGCGACCGCCCTTGTTGATGACGCCGCGGATACCGTCCTGATCGTTCGCCTGTCGCGACACTAGGATCTGGAGGTCGTCGTCAAGTCCGATCAGCCCGCGATCGAACATCCAATGGGCGGTTCCGGACAGTGCAAGGCCATTGCTGACAATGTCGGGGCCATTTGCCTCGACCGGACGAATGTGTGCCGCCTCGACTTCGGCTCTCCCGCCACCGTTGATGAGCTTCAGCCCTGTGACGGCACAGCGTTCGTCATAAGCCCGTAGGACGATCCTGCGGAAGACGCGGTCGCGAACAACCCGCGACACGAGCGCAGCAACCCGCTCCCGCGTCTCTTCAAAGACGAAGGGTGCGCGCTCTTCGTGCAAAGTGTAGTCAGTGATCACGGTGCCAGTTCGCGGCAGCAGTGGATTGTCGTCGGCCAAGCCCGCCTCGACGATCCGGTTGAAGTCACTTGGCGACAACCCTCGCACGGCGGCTTGTGCGCGCCCGGATATACGTCCCGCATCGTTCAGGACCCCGCGTTCAATCGGGCCGCTCTCATCAGCAAATGGGACCGGGTTCGCGAAGTCCAGATAACTGCCGGGCTGGATCAGCGCGAGGTACATATCGGAGGCTGATGGATCGGGAACAACGCGCTCGACCTTGGCGACAGCGTAGTAGCCCTTCGTGCCAAGCACCTTGCGGGGTTCGTAGTAGACGATCCAGTCTCCCACGCAGGCGCGCGCTCGCTCCAGATACTGTCGGGGAAACTGATATCGTTCGGCCGGTGTGTCGTCGTAGATCGAATCAGATCGGTGGATGAAGACGCCGAAAGCCATGCGTTTTGATAACCATTGGCCCGAGGCGGCGAAACGAAATCTGATTGCCGCGGTTCGAGCTGCGCAAATGCACGGGCCCTACGAGGCAACGTGGGATTGATCCTCGTTTGTAGAGCGACGATGCGTAAACCAGCTAGACGATCGCGGACGTTGGTAGACGTCTATGGACAGAAGAGGACTCGAAATCACCGGCAAGTAGTTGTATTTACGCTATTATCTTTGATGTTTCTAATTCGATACCTCCACCGATACCCTCTAGGTTTTTTGCAGGGAAAGTTCGAGTCCCAAAGACTGCCGATCGCCAGCTTGAAACCACCGATTCGAGATGCCGTACCGTAAGGAGCGTCAGCTCCTATGACCTGGCTCGGCGAACATGAAGGACCAGAGGCGTTGCGCTAGCTGACCGTCTTTGATCTCGCAGTCCCAGAGCACCAGAACATCCCAGCCAAGAGCGGCGAGCGCCGCAACATGCCGTTCGTCACGCGCCCGGTTGCCGGCAATCTTTGGAAGCCAATAATCTTGCTTGGAGCGTGGTTGCCTCACCCCCTCCCGGCAATCGTGGCCATGCCAAAAACAGCCATGCACGAAGATCGCCTTACGCCGGCCTATGAAGGCTATGTCGGGCCGGCCAGGCAAATCCTTCCTGTGCAGCCTGTAACCCGTCAGCCCCTCCCCGCGCAGCGCAGTTCGCACGGCCAATTCTGGTTTGGTATCCTTCGAACGGATCGCGCGCATGTTGGAACTGCGGCGGGAGGGCGATAACTTGTCCATCAGGCCGGAAGATAGGAACCGGCGGTGCGCCTGGCTATTACTGCGCGATTAGCCGGTCGAACCATCGCTCGAGGCTGATCAGCCGGCCCTCTTCGATATGCTGGAGCACGCGGCGCTGGGTCTCGGTCGAGCGCGCGTCGCCGCCGACGGCGCTGCCATAGCAGGCCTTGAGCCCGTCGGTGTTGATGTGGACGACGCAGTCGAACATCGGGTGGTTGTTGTGAAGATTTTCGCAGGCACGCATCAGCCGGGCAGGATCGAACTCGTTGGTCACGAAGACATATTCGAACTTCCGGTTCTCCGACTGTGCGCTGATATATTCGGCATATTCGGTCGGGAACTGCTTCTCGCGATCGGCGCGCACGCTCCACTTTGCAGTGACCAGTGTACGCATCGACGGGCGGATTATGGCGAGATCGACCTTGTTCTCCTTGCTCCCGACCTTGGCCCGGTTGAAACCGGGAATGTCGTAGAGCAGGCTACGCGTGAAGATCTGATCGTCGGGGAGCTTGCATGCACGCCGGACGGCTTGGGCGAGCACATCCTCGAAACCTTCGCCGACCAGATTCTTGCGCTTGTTCTGGACGGAAAGATACGCCCGCACGCGCTGGGTGAGCCCATGCCAAGTTGTCTCGGCCGGTTCGCTCTTGAGATAGGGCTCTATGATGTGCCGGATGATCGACACCAGCTCGGGATCACTGCCCGGTTCGGGGAAAGCGCGATCAGCATAAGGCGCGCGTTGCCGCGCTGCCACTTCGGCGAGCTTGGCTTCCCGCCGCAGCATCACCGCCGACAGATCGGCGCATGCCTTGATGAACAGCCAGTCGATCGTCTCAACCAGCGCGTTCGGTTCGACGTTGAGCGCCGTGGCCAACCAGTCGTGAAAAGCGAGGGAGCGCGCATACCAGGGTTTGCCCGGCTGCGACTTGTCGCTCTCATAGCAATGCGCCAGACCTGTCGTCGGGTCGAGCCAGAGAAGCAACCGATAGACATGCGCCCACGCCGTGCCGGGGGCGATGTCGCCGTGTTGCTCGAAATAGAGGTCGATCAGCCTGTTACGATTGTCGGCGCCGAACGCGCGCTCAACCGCTTCTTCCTCTTTCGCGACGACTTCCGGTTCCGCCATCAATCACCCCGCATCGGCACGAATCTTTTCGCGCTGCGTGCAAGCGTTTAGCTCGGCCATCAGGCTCTGGGCGACATTTTTCGCAAGCAAGGGCGGGACGGCATTGCCGACCTGACGATAGCGCGAATGCGCCGGTCCGCCGTCATGGCGCCCTGGAATCATGCCGCGGCGCGGATCGCTGGTGAAGACGAACCGATCGGGAAAGGATTGAAGCCGGGCAAACTCGCGCACTGACAGCGCGCGCGCAGCCTCATAATGATAAACCGAATCCGCTTTGGTGTTGAGCGTCCAAGCCCACATCCCCGGATGCAGCCGGCGATAGGCGTAGAAATGCTTGCGCGAGAGCTTGCCCGATCCATTGTCCTGCCCCCAGCGCTGTCCGGTCAGGAAGCGATCGAGTAGGCGTTCGTCGAGATCGCGGTGGTTGCCGCCCTGCGGGATGCCCTCGAGTCTCAGCCGCGTGTCGGGATTGATGCGAGGCACCTGGACATTGGTCACGCGCTGGCCGGCACCTTCGCGCATCATCCGCTGATAAGCGCTGGCCGGCGCCGGCAGCGCCGACCAATCCAAAGCGTCGTCGCGATTGCCGATGGCCAGCGAGGCTAAATCCGACAACGCCTGGAGCGCGGTGACGGCGCTTAAATTCTCCGGGTCCGCAAGTGCTTCACCAAGCTGCATGCTTGCCAGATTCTGCTGAACGACAAGCTGATAGCGCGGGCGGCGGCTGCCAGTGAAGCGCGCCAGGGTGACGGAACCGACGGCACTCGTGCCGGCAAGCACCGGCGGCGTCATTCCTTCTCCGGCCCGAACACCGATGAACAGCAGCCGCTTGCGCGTCTGCGGCACGCCGAAGTCGGCGGCATCGACCACCTGCGCGATCACGTCGTAGCGGCCGGCCAATGACAGGTCGGCGAGGATCTGCTCGCGGATGCCCATCTGATCCATACCCGTCACATTTTCCATGACGAAGGCAAGCGGCTCGGCTTCTCGAAGAGTTTCGACGAACTCGCGGTATAGCGAATTTCGCGGGTCATCGATCACACGGCTGTGATTGCGGACCTGCGAGAACGCCTGGCAGGGTGGCCCGCCAACCAACACGGTTGCGGAGCGCGCCGCCTCTCTGATCCGCGCGCGCACTTCGGGCAGGCGGATGTCACCGAGAATGGCCTCGGCTTCGGGAAAATTGGCGGCATAGGTCGCCAGAGCATCCGGATCATTGTCCGATCCGGCGATCACGGTGAACCCAGCCTGACGGAAGCCCTCGGAGAGCCCACCTGCACCGCTGAACAGGTCGACGACAGTCAGTCCGGGTGCGTTCGTGTCGCCGCCCGGCTTGCGCCGACGCCGCAACGGCGTGACCCTTGCTCTACCCGTTGTCATCGCACGCTCCCCTGCGGTTCTCGATGATGTTCTTACTATGTTCTCTCGTCACTGACCAGTCCCCCGAGCGCTTTCAAGGAACATGTCGGTCTGCCGGCTGCCGCCAAACCGGCCTTTGACTGCCCCGCCCCGGGGCTTTTTCGCCGCGATGTCGATAGCCGCGAGAGGGGCGCGAAAATCGACTCGATGCTCGGCCATCTCTCCCATCAAACAGGCGATGATCGCGAGATGCGCAGGGACTTCGCCCTTGCTGGCGAGGTTTGAGATCGAGGCGCGGTTCATGCGGATGAGACCGGCAAACTCGGTCACGGTGAGCCCCGCTTTACCGATTTGCCGTTGAAATTCGTCATAAGTCATGGCGTGTTCCGCGCGGTTGCCGATACCTAACGTCAGCCCTGCCCTGCGCAAGCTCTTTATGTCGTCCTGTCATAAATTAGTGTAAGCGCTAGGCGTTCGGGCGTGCCGCAGGCATTTCAGCGCCAAGATAGGGCGGTGCTGCCTGCTGGGCAGTCGGAGAAGGACGCCAATGCTGTTCGACGAAGATGCCGTCCACGAGCTGCTATACGAGGTCGGGTTGGAGACGGTAATCGTCGACCCGGACCCGGCCGTATTCGAAACTGCGCAATCCGGCGCCCCGCTCACGCATGAAGGCGTACCGTTCGAATTTTGGCGGGTGCTCAAGGCAAAGGCACTGCGGCGGATTCAGCGAATGCACAATCTCATTCGCTACGGCGAGTTCGTTGGCAGCAAGGTGAAACTGCCGACGGATCACACCACGCCGATGGAGCTGGATCTCATCGGCACGCACGAGGACGGCCTGTTCATCCTCGAGCTGAAGGTAAAGGGGCCGGCCGAACGCAACGCCTTCTCCGAGCTACTCGCCTATTCCAACTATGTCGCCGGGGCTTTTCAACTTTCGGGCCGTAAGGACATCGTCAACGTGCTTGTTGCCCCACTGGCTGTGAAGATTACGACCCAAGCCTATCTCTATGACCTGTTGATCAACGAGCGCGACATCATCGTCTATCAGCCGAAGTTCGACGGCGACGACATTGCGACGCTGTCACTCGAACTGTTCCTTCCAAGCGATGAGACTTTCCAGACAATCGCCAACCATCTGCTGTCGCACCGAGCAATGGCCTGCGCGGCAATCTCTTTTCACAATGTCCCCGGCTGGATCGACAGCCCCTCGATGGGTGAGAACCCGTCCGATACCACCGTTGAAAACCTGTCGGCAATCAGTAGCTATGTCGCGCAACTGATGGAAGCCGAAGGGCTCCATGGCTTTTGCTTCATGCGTAAGCGTTGGGTGGAAATGGAACTCTACTACGCCAACACGCTGTTCGTCTGCGCGCTCAACCCCTTCATCTTCGCTGAGCCCAACCGGGTAGCAACCCTCCTCGGCCAGCTCCCTGAGGATAAGCGCAGCGCGTTTCTCGAGTTACCGCAGATGGGGTTCGATGGGCGGCTGAGCGACGTTGGAAGACGCGGCCTGCGCCAGGCGATCTCAAACCCCATCGAGAGCGAGATGGAGTTCCCGACCTGGGAAGGAATTGTAAGCACACCTGGCGAAGTCGTTTACACGCATAATATCGGCTTCAGGCCAACTGGGCTCTTTCGCGAAGCTTATGTCGCCTATCTCGATGAACTTTACCGTGTAATCGCGGATGGCGCTGATCTCGATGCGCCAACTTTGCGCGTCGATGCGATTTCCAGCTGGTTTAGGGCTTGGGAGTTTATGGAGGAGTGCGGCTGGATTGATGGTCCTGATGAAAATGAAGCTGATGATGCCGATCACGACGGTCATTGGAAAGGCGACGGAGATGACTGGAGGAAATAACTGTCTCTAAATCTACGTGGTTTCACAAACCTGTGACTTGGATCTGGTAAAGGATAATTTCTCGCGACTAGGGCAGTGACTATCTGAATTTTAGAGAATTTAGCCGGTTCGCGGTGTTCGGCCGCGCTAAATTTCGACGACCTTCATCGGATCGAATTCAAGATTCTCGATCCGCCCGCCAAAACGAACCGGTCCATACCCTTTAGGGTTGCAGACGACCCGGGTGCCGCCCGCCACATAGTCGAAGCTCGAATGCGTGTGGCCATGCACCCAAAGGGCTGCGCCTGATCCCTCGACCAGCCACGAGAGATCGGAGCAGAACGCCGGGTTGAGACTGTCATGGGCATACTGAGCCGCGATCGAATTCGGGTGCGGCAGGTGGTGCGTCACGACCACTGTCGGTCCGTCGAAAGCATCCGGCGTGAGCTGCTCGGCCAGCCATCGGGTCGAGGCTTCGTGCCATTCGAGCGCCCGGCGCGGCGACAGCCGTCCCGACTCGGTATCCGGGTAGATCAGACGATGATCGTTCATCATCTGCGAGGCCTCGGCCATCGAAGCAGCGCGCGTGCCGTACAGATCATAGTCGGTCCACAGACTGGCGCCGAGAAAGCGGACGCCGTCGATCACGATCGCCTCGTCCATCAGCAGATGGATGCCAGCCTCTTCCGCAAGAGCCCGTGCGCGCGCAGCTTCGTCGGCGACGGTGAACTTCTCGCGATGGGTATACCATTCGTGATTACCCATCACATACACGACGGGCCGATCTATGCGCTCCGCCAACCATCGGACCCCGTCGCTCGCCGGATCGTGGATGTCGCCGGCGGCGATCAGAACATCGAAGTCGGGAAATGGGCGCGGCAGATCCCAAATGGACTGTTCGACGTGAAGGTCGCTGAGGATCCAGAGGCGCATGACGAAGGAATAGCAGCGCGGCCGGTGCTTGTCTGTGCGCTCAGCCGCCGATCAGCCGCTTCAGACAACGATAGGGAATGTAGGTCGAGCGCCCGATCTTGATCGTCTCGATCTCGCCCGAATTGATGAGCTCATAAAGGGTTGAGCGCGGGATGCCGGTGAGCCTCACGGCGGCAGCGATCCTCACACTGATCGGTTCGACCGGCAAATCCTCGAGTTCCGCCGCCGCGTCCCGCGCCTGCCCTCGCCGTTTCTCGAAATCCTCGATCCGCGTCATGACCGTATCCGCGACCGAGCGAAGCCCTTGTCGCTTTCGAGAAAGGCGGCAAGCATTGCCGGGATCAGTTCGGCGACCGGTTCGTCGCGATCATAGGTCTGGGCATAAAGCGCGGCATAATCGATCAGCGCCTGATGCAGGTCCGGCAAGACCGCGATGCTCAGCTTGACCGGCGTACGATCGGGAAGCTGTGGCAACTTGAGATCGGCCATCTCAGCCCTCCTTCCCGGCAGGAGCGAGCACCAAATCCTTGTGCACAACCAGCCGAACCGGAGCGCCAGGCCGGATAGTGATCGTTGGCTGGATACCCAGATTGCGCTGCGTGATCTGATCGCCTGCGCGCGACACGTTATCCTGCGTCGACATCCGCAACGCCTGCACGAGATCGCTCTGGCCGGACAACGCAAGTTCGGAGCTGACGCCGAGCAAGGTCGACAACGCGACGCCCTTGAGCAGCTGCCACGTGTGGAAAACGACCTTGTCCGAGAGCCCGGCATAGCCGGACGGATCGGTCGCCGGCACATTGTCAATCCGCAGCGGGCTTCCATCGGGCATGATGATCCGCTGCCAGACGATCAGCGCGCGGCTCTGCCCAAACGCCACAACGCTATCGTACGCGCCGACCAGCCGCGCACCCTGCGGCACCAGCAGCAGGCGACCCGTCGCGCTGTCGTAGACGTTCTCGGTGACCTGCGCAGTGACGAGCCCCGGCAAGTCCGATCGGAGCCCGGTGATCAAACTCGCGCTGATCACGCTGCCGGCAGACAGCGTGTAGGGTGACGGCAGCGGCGTGAGCGCGTGCGGGTTGACGTCGCCCTGTGGGTCGAGGGTGCTTACGAACGCGGTCTTCCGACCTTGGGCATTGGGATCGTGATCCGGATCGAGCGCGACCTTTTCGGCAGCCGTCGGGGCGTTGGGTGCCGGTGCCGCCACCTGCACCGTGCCTTCGGTCGCCGACTGCGACTGGCGTCCCTGCACGAGCAGTCCGGATTCGCGGGCCGCCTTCAGCTCGGCGAGCTGCCGCTCGCGCTCGGCCGCCTCGGCCTGTTGTGCCTGCTGGTCGGCGGGGTTCACGGCGGCGGCCAGCGCCTGCTGATGCTCGAGGATGGGCTTGCCGAGGTCACCCGGCAGGGGCGGCCCCAGGCGGGGCACATCGCCGTAGGTGGCGGGCGCCCCGTTCAGCGCATCGCTGGTCGCGCGGGTATCGGGCTGCGACAGCTCCGATGGTGCCTCGCCATGTCGAAGCATGTGGGGGCTGAGCGTCATCCATGTCACCGCGACCAGACTGATCGAGCCGGTCGCCGCGATCGCGATGATCGCGCCACGCTTGAACCGGATCGCACGCGGCGGCCGTGCCCGGATCGCCAGCGTCTCGGGATCGAGCTTGGGGCTCGAAGGTGCCGCCGCCTCACTCATGATGCCCTCCGTCGCGTATCGGCAGCGCGGGTGCGACTGATCCGCACGATGTCCTGGTGTTTGAGGCCAAGCCGCAACTCGGCGACGTCGAACAGCCGGTCGACCACATAATATCGGCCCTGCAGCCGGTAATTGACCAAGCTGGCGGTGCCCTTGGCGTCGACAAGGAACAGCGGCGGCGCCTCGCCGGTGCCAAGGCTCGCCGGGAACTCGATGAACGTCTTTTGCCCGTCGTCGAAGGCGCGGAGCGGACGCCATGCCGGCTGGTCGCCGGTGATGGTATAGTCGAAATGAAGCTGGTCGACCTGCAGCCCGCTCGCGACCGGCTGGGCTGCGCGAGCCTGCTCGGCGGCCGCCCGAAACGCAATGAGCTGGTCCTGTGGATAGGTCCACGACAAGCCCACCATCGCGGAGCGGCCCACGCTGGTCAGCGACAGGTAGTAGGTCCGCTTATCGGTCGTGATGATGATGTTGGTGGCCAGTCCGGCCGCGAAGGGCTTCACCAGGACATGGGTGCGCCTGCCATCGCCGCTGCCGCTGGTCGTGTCGCCGATTACCCAGCGAACGGTGTCGCCGGCCGCAACAGCCCCGAGAGTCTCGCCCGGCTGCAGCGCGATATCGGTGACCTGCCCGGGCGCGGTGAAGACGTGGAAGATGGCGCCGTCGCTGAACGGGTAGACCTGGACGGCGTCGATATAGCCGGCCGCCTGCGGTTCGAGCGTGGCGGCGTGGTTGGCGGCCTGGACACGGAGTTCGGCCGCCGACGGAGGTACCCGCCGATGAGGAACGACAGGGGGCGACACGACCACGGGCGGCATGGCGATCGCAGTCGGTGCATCAGTCGGCACTGTGGTCGAAGAAGATGGCGTTGGCGAAACCGCAGGTGGTGTCGCGGTGGCGGATGCGCCGGTGAGCAATCCGGCGAGAAGTGCAAGGTTCATGGACGGGCCTCCTGTGGTTGCACGAGGTTGGGATCGAGCGGTGAGCCGAGCGGCAGGTTTGCCGCCGGTGGAGTCGGGCGTGGCTGAGGTTGCGATTGTTCGCCGGGTTCAAGTTCGCGGCTCCAGTCGACCGCATCGACGTAGAGACCGAGCGGGTTGCGCCGGAGCTGGTCGGCGCTGGACGGCGGCGCGAGCACGACCGTGAGCATCGCCGTCCAGTGCGTGCTCCCAGCCTGCGCGCCTCGTTCATAGGCGGTCTCAACCCACTTCACCTGGTAGGTCTTGTCGGACGCGCGCACGACGCTGGTAACTTGTGTCCGCCGTCAGCACCAATGGCACAGATTTGAGGTTGTGATTTAAGGAGGATC
>CALMPB010000370.1 GCA_937871985.1 uncultured Burkholderiaceae bacterium | reverse complement strand
CTTCTTCTGGGTCGCCCGGATGATGATGATGGGCCTGCACTTCATGAAGGACGAGTCCGGCAACCCCGTCGAGCCGTTCCACACCGTCTATGTCCACGCTCTGGTGCGTGACAAGAACGGGCAGAAGATGTCGAAGTCGAAGGGCAACGTCATCGACCCGCTCGACTTGATCGACGAATATGGCGCCGACGCGCTGCGCTTCACGCTGACTGTCATGGCGGCTCAGGGACGTGACGTGAAGCTCGACCCGGCGCGCATCGCCGGCTATCGCAACTTTGGCACCAAGCTCTGGAACGCCACGCGCTTTGCCGAGATGAACGGCGTCGCGCGCAACGACGAGTTCTGGCTGAACGACGCCAAGCTGGCGGTCAATCGGTGGATCCTGACCGAGTTGACGCGCGCCGCGCGCGAGATCACCGATGGGATAACGTCCTATCGCTTCAACGAGGCGGCGGGCGCGGCCTATCGCTTTGTCTGGAACCTGTTCTGTGACTGGTATCTTGAGCTGCTGAAGCCGGTCTTCATGGGCAGCGACGAGGCAGCGAAGACGGAAAGCCGGGCCTGCGTCGCCTTCGTGCTCGATGAGATCTACAAACTGCTACACCCGATGATGCCGTTCATGACGGAGGAACTGTGGGCGCAGACGGCGAGCGAGGGCGTCGAGCGGTCTTCGCTGCTTTGCCATGCGTCGTGGCCTTCGCCGGATTTCGAGGACGCGGAAGCCGCGGCTGACATCAACTGGCTGATCGATCTCGTCTCGGGCATCCGCTCGGTGCGCTCGGAAATGAATGTGCCGCCGGCAGCGATCGCGCCATTGGTTGTCGTTGGCGCCAACCAGGCGACGCGCGAGAGGCTGGAACGCCAGCAGGCTGCAATCCAGCGCCTGGCACGGGTTGGTGATATTTCCCTGGCCGAGGCCGCGCCGAAAGGCTCGGCCCAGATCGTCCTCAACGAGGCGACGGTCTGTCTGCCGCTCGGCAGTCTCATCGACCTGGCCGCCGAAGCCACACGCCTGCAAAAGGAGCTGGCCAAGGTGACCGAGGAGATTGCTCGCCTGCACAAGAAACTTTCCAACGAGAAGTTCGTCGCCAATGCGCCGGAAGAGGTTGTCGAGGCCGAGCGCGAGAAGATGGCAGAATACCGGGAAGCGCAGGAGAAGCTCTCGGTAGCCTTGAGTCGGGTGCGGGATGCTGTCTGAGGAGCAGGATTCGCAGCGTCGAAAACCTGCCTCCTGAGTGGCGTTTTTGCTGCTTGGACTGGCATTCCGCTGCGTTAGTCTTGACGTATACGGAATGTTTTGGCCCCATTGTTGCCATAATGTAACAATGGGGCGTTAAGGGCGCAAAAATGCCGATTTTTGCGCCTTTTTTGCTCTATTCCGCCGATTTTTCCCGTCGATTTGCTTGCGCCCCCCGGGTTTTCGCTCGCATTGCGAGGGGCTGCATTTTCCCGGAAACGCGTTAGACGAAGACGTACATGTACGCCTCCTGAATTCGTTGTTGCGCCATTAGCCTGAATTGGTTCTAGCTTGACGCACTACTTATTCGGGGAGGAATTTCCATGAACAATCGACGCCTGAAAGCACTGTTGGGGGCAGGGTGCTTTTCGCTGGCTTTGATCGGTTCGGCGCATGCTGGTGGCTTCTCGCGCGGCTCGGCGGACACCGACATCCTCTTTGAGGATGGCAATTTCAATATGCGCACCAGCGTGACGTATGTGGCGCCGACGAGAAAATACTCCAAGAACATCGCCAATCCGTACCTGATCGGCGAGAATTATTCGGACAGCTACGCGATCCCGTCGGCCGCTGTTAAGTTCAAGCTGACCGAGAATCTGTCCTGCGCCGGCACGCTCACGGAGTCTTATGGCGGCAGCGCGAGCTGGTCCCGATCGAGCGGGACGCTTGGCAAGCTGCAGGAAGACTTCACCATGTACGAATATGGCGCGACCTGCGGCGTCAAATTCGACCTCAGCAAGGGGCGTATCTGGTTCATCGGCGGCGTGTACAACGAAGTCACCGATTACAATCTCGTAGCGGGCGCCGCCCTGGGTTCGAGCGTAGCGCCGATCAATGTCAGTCTGCACGACAGCAATGTCGGCTGGCGCGCCGGCGTTGCCTATGAAATTCCGGAGATCGCCTTCCGCACGCAGTTGATGTACCGCTCTGGCGTCAACATCAACGCGACGGGCAATGCGACGTATTACGGCCTTCCTGCCGGTCCAGCGACGGGCGCCGCGAATTTCCCGCAGAGCGTCGAATTCAAGGCCCAGAGCGGCATTGCGCCGGACTGGCTCGCCTATGGCAGCGTGAAATGGACCAACTGGTCCGTCACCAAGCAGCTGACGCTGAATGTTCCGGGTCTGCACCTGACCAATGGCAACGACTACTTCTGGCGTGATGGCTGGACCGTCACGGGCGGTATCGGTCACAAGTTCAATGACCAGCTTTCCGGGACAGTTTTCGCGTCCTGGGACCGGGGCGTGAGCACCGGCTGGGACCTGACGGGCGCGAGCTATACGATCGGCACGGGCGTTTCTCTGAAGGACAAGATGGGCGGCGAACTGCGCTTGGGCGTCGCTGCGATCTACTTGGCCTCGGTGTCTGAAACCAACTATGCGCCGATCTTCAATCGCACCGTCCAGGGTGATTGGGGATACGCCTTCTCGGGCGGCTACAGCATCAAGTGGTAAGCCACTCGGAAGTATAGAAAAGGCCGGGCATCGCCCGGCTTTTTTATTGGGCGAGCATTGAAGCTCATCCCCTTCCCGCTGCGTTGCATATTAGCCGCACCTTCTTCGCCTCATGCGATTGTGACGTTTCGGCAACAGTTTATGAACAAGCCTTCGGTTACAAAGCCGGCCGGAGAAATTGCCTATTTCCCGCCATAAACCCGGCGCACCCCGAAGAGGTCTCGGGACACGGGCCATAAGGCAGGGCGAAGAGGCAGGCCGCACCGCCAGCGGCAAGGAAGAGCATGGACGCAACAGCGATTTCCAAGGCCAGGCTGCCCAGCCGCTACGCAAGCGTAGCTTCGGCGCGCGTCGTGCATTGGCCGCTGTCGCCGGTTGCCGAGAGTCTCGCTTGCCCTTCCGGAGCCGGCCGCACTTTGGCCGAAAATATCAGCCACCTTGTCTGGAATGTGCATGATGGCGTGGTCCGTTCAGCCAACAGATTCCTTACTCAGGCGGGCGGCGTCGTGAGTTTGAAGCGTAACCTGATTCCCGAGGTCGGCTTGAGGAGCGCGAATACGGCGCGCTGTCTCGAGTTTCTGAGGTCGTCGGCTCTTTCTGCACTCGTCATTGTCGTGATCCTGGGCGGCGCGGCAGGTCAGGCGCTGGCTTTCGACGACAAGGTCTTCGACGACAAGACCGGTGTG
>CALMPB010000369.1 GCA_937871985.1 uncultured Burkholderiaceae bacterium | reverse complement strand
AGGGCGCGGTGCGGCGGCGGTATTGCCGCAGCACCCGCCAGTACCAGAAATAAAGCAGCACGGCCGATACGCCCAGGCCGATAAGCGCCATCAGCCACAAGGTGGCGGCCCCTATGGGGGCTCCGGGCATGATCCAGTCCACGATGGGCTGCAGGGCCCCGGCCGAGGGGCCGAAGCCCAGCCACCATCCCCCCAGCAGCCCCACGCCCGTCAGCGCGAAGATTTGCAGCAGGAGCGGCACGGTGGCCACTTTGTAGGCGCGCAGCAAATACGAATTGATGCATTGCATGGCGTCGCACAGATGGAAGTAGGGTATGACTTGCATGAGCGTCGCGGCAACGGCGGCCACCTGCAGGTCGTCGGTGTAAACGGCCAGAATGTCCTTCTTGCCCACGATCAGGATGCCGATGGTGGCGAGGGCTCCGACCAGCACAATGAGCTGCCCGGCCAGGGCGGTTTTGCGGGCGCGCGGCATGTCTTCCGCGCCGATCGCCTGGGCGGTGAGCGAGGCCGAGGCGATGCCCACCGCCATGGGCATCATGTAGCAAAGCGCCACCAGGTTGGCCATGATTTGATGGCCGCCGGTGACGAACATGCCCTCGCGCGCGACGAGCAGGGCCATGAAGCTGAATGCGCAGACCTCGACCAGGTACGAGCCGCCCATGGGCAGCCCCAGGCGCAGCAGTTCTTTCTGGGCCTGCCAGCGCGGCCGATGGAGCTTGAGCTTGAAGCGTGCATAGAATTTGTCGTGCTTCAGCATCCACAGGCCGGCCGCCAGGGTCATCCAGCCGACGATGGCCGTCGATAGGCCGGCGCCGATCGCGCCCAGCGCCGGCGCCCCAAGGTTGCCGAAAATGAACACCCAGTTGAACAAGGCCTTGAAGCCGATGCTGGCCAGGTTGATGTTCATGACCATCTTGGGCTTGGAAACCGCGGTGCCCAGCGCGTAAATGGTGCGGAAGACCAGCGTGGCGGGAAGCGCCAGGGCCAGGGCTCGCAGATACCAGGCGATTTCGTGCTCCACGGCGGGCTCGATGTCGCCGGACATGGCCAGCCAGGCATGAGGAAACAGCAGGGTGGCGATACCCACCGCCGACAGGCCCAGCGCCATCCACACGCCCTGACTCCAGGCCTGGCCAACGGCTTCGTGGCGCTGGGCTCCGAAATGCTGGCCGATGATGGGGATGAGGGCGTGCACCACGCCCATCAGCCCTACGAACACCGTAATGTAGATGGAGACGGACAGCGACATGGCCTGCAGGTCGGCGGCGCTGGAATGGCCGGCCATGGCGGTATCGAGAACGCCGAAGGCGATACCCGCCCAGGCGCTGACCAGCACGGGCCATGCGTGATTGAGGGTTTGCTTTACGTAGTACAGCAGCGTGCCCGGCAACGCTGAAGCGCCCATGCTATTTGACTCTCAGCAGACGGAACATTTCGTGGCGGTCGGGGCCGCGCTTGCCTTCCCACAATACCTGCGCATTGCCGTAGCCCGCCATGCCGTCCCGGACGTTTTGCGGGGAGGTTTGCTGCAGCACCAAAGTGCATTTGGGGTCGTAGCTGAAATTGAGATTGTTGAAGACGTAGAACGAGGCGCGCTGGCCGGTTCCCAGCGCCGAGGCGCGCACGCATTCGCCGGGGTGGGCGAGCGTGTCGAGCGCGGTCTTGAGCTGGGCCGATACGTCGCGATAGCTGCGCACGTAGTCCAGGGCCGGCATCCATAGCGTGACCAGCAGCAGCCAGGTAAGCGTAATGCCGCAGGCCGACAGCACGGTGCCGCGCCACAGGGCGGTCGGTTTGGAGTGCAGGCGCCAGTGCACCAGCGCGATCCAGCAGGCGGTGCCGGCAAGGGCGATGAGGACGGCCGGCCACGATACGTAGGCGTTGTAGCCTTGTGTCTGGCGGGCGATATTGTGGGCGATTTGCGCCGGCCAGCCGGTCTGCAGGGCTACCCAGCCCAGCCATACGGTAACGCATGTCAGGGAAAAGCACATGACGGCGAACCAGTCCAGCGAATTGACGACGCCGCGCCGCAGGGTGGGCAGGGCGAAGGCCGCAAGCACCGCGACGGGAACGGCCATGAGGCTGTATTCGGGCTCGAAGGGATCGACCAGGAATATCATGACCACCAGCGGCCACACTGCGAACATGAGGGGGATCCAGATGTGCGGCGCGTAGAGCCAGGATCGCCAGCGCCAGATGGCGAGCAGGGCGAACGGCCAGGTGGGCCACAAGAACCAGGGCAGGTCGCGCAAGGTGCTGAGCAGCTCTGGAAGGCGGGGCCAGTTGAAGGAGTCGATGTTCCATAGCCACCAGTTTTCGGCCCAGTAGGGGCTGAGGTGGCTGGCTGGAATCCACCACAGCAGGATCAGGCTGGCGGCGATGACGGTGGAGACGATGAGCCAGTGCTTGGCGTGCCACAAGCTGGTATGCGGGGTGAAGGCAAACGGTGCGGCCAGCATGATGGGCAGTGCGCCTATCCACCCGCGGGTCAGGAACGCCGCGCCCACCGCGACGCCAAGCGTGATGGCGCCCGATACCGGGTGATCGAGCATGCGGGCGACGGCATAGAACGCCAGCGCCTGGAAGGCGATGATGGCGGGAACCTCGGAGGTTTCGTGCAGGCGCCACATGATGCCCGCCGTGGCCAGGATGAGCAGCAGGGCGGCGTCGGCGATCATGCGCCCGTAGTCGCGTACCGTGGGCTCGCCGCCGAAGGGCAGCGCCACAGGCTGGGGTTCGGGGCGTCTGCCCAGCAGATACGTGCCGTACCAGATGGACCACAGGATGATCCCGAACCACAGAAAATTCGGCAGCCGCGAGGCGATGATGGCGGCGTCCAGCGACGAGGTGAAAAACTCGAACAACGGGCTGAACAGCCAGATGCTGAACGCGCCGATCCACATGGGAAGCGGGCCGTCCTGGGCGTGGGCCATGTCGCCGATCTGAGGCAGCCAGAGGGCGTGCGCCGGCCCATGCAGGGCGGTAAGCATGGTGGCCAGGCCGACGACGTCGTCGCTTTTCCAGGGATCCCGGAAATACAGGCCGGCAAAGATGTAGACGACGCCCAGCAGCAATAGCAGTAGCCTGGGCAGCTTGGTGGTTGCCGGCGCGGTCAGGCGGGCCGGGGTCAGGCGGGATTCTTGTGGAGCCACGGAGTCGGCGGAATTTAAATGAATGACGCAGCCATCTTAAAGTAAAAAGGCAACAAAAAGGCAGCCCGCAGGCTGCCTTTTTGTTGGGGCTTGTAAAAACAGGCCCTTCGCACTTCTTGCCGCTTGGGCGGCAAGCCGGTGCTTACGAAGCTTTCTTGACGGTGCCGGCGGTGCGGGCAAAACGAGCGCGGAATTTCTCGACGCGGCCGGTTTCCACGATACGCGTTTGAGCGCCGGTGTAGAACGGATGCGATTCGGAGGTAACTTCACACTTGAAAAGCGGGTAGGTTTTGCCATCGAGGTCGATGGTTTCGCGGCTGGCCAGAGTCGAGCGCGAAATAAACTTGCTGCCCGTTTGCTGATCCAAGAACACCACTTCGCGGTATTCGGGGTGGATGCCTTCTTTCATGGTGATATCCTGTTGGATCCGCTAGGATCCGGTTGCTTTCAAAAAACGGGTCGCCGATCGAAACGCGCATGAATTCGCAAGCGCCATTTTGATCACGTATCCAAATTAACTCGTAATTCTAGCACGCCAGTGGCTTGTTTTCAAAGGGCTTCCTGAAAGCGGGACGATGGGGCGGCGGCGCCATCCTGGTATTTGCCCCGCACAGTCAGACATGGCCGCGTTCCGCCAGCGAAATGGCGCCGTTCGCCGTGACGATGAGGTGATCCAGCAAGCGGATGTCGACCAGGGCCAGTGCCTGCTTCAAGTGCCGGGTCAGGGCGAGGTCGGCCTGGCTGGGCTCGGAAACGCCCGACGGATGGTTGTGGGCCAGGATGAGCGCGGCGGCATGGTGCTTGAGGCTGGCCTTGATGACCTCGCGGGGATAGACCGAGGCTTGGGTCAGGGTGCCGCGGGCGAGCTCTTCGGAGGTGATCAGCCGGTACTGGCTGTCCAGGTAGAGCGCAAAACAGTGTTCGACCTTGAGATGGCCCAGCGTGGCGATGCAGTAGTGCTTGACCCGCTGCGGCTGATCCAGCGCCTGGCCCAGGCGCAGTTCTTCGGCCAGGGCGCGGCGATTGAGTTCGTGGATGGCTTGCAGTTCGCAGGCTTTGGCCAGGCCCAGGCCGGGTTGGGCCATGAGCGTGCGCAGATCGGCGTCCAGCAAGCCCCGCAGGCCGTTGAAATGCTCGATAAGCTGGCGCCCCAGCGTAATGGCGCTTTGGCCGCGGATGCCGGTGCGCAGCACGATGGCCAGGAGTTCCGGCGAGGTGAGCGAGTGGGCGCCGTGGGCAAGCAGGCGCTCGCGGGGGCGTTCCGGGGCGGCGGCGAAAGACTGGCGGGGCATGGATCCATCCGTGTCGAAAGTCGGATCCCTACGATGCCAGCTTTCCCGCCTCGCGTCGTGCTTGTTGAACGTATTTGTCCGTTTCGGATTGTCCGGATTGCGGTGTCAGCCGGCGGATGCCTGATTATTTGACGCCGTGTCGGCATCCGCCAGTATGCGGCCATCGAATTGGCGTTTGGATACGACACCAAGAGCGATTGCTCCAATCGCCCCAACCGCGAAGGGGATGGCGCCGACGAGATACAGGCTTTTTATGGACAGGTTGGCGGCGATAAGCAGGCCCCCGAGGACGGGACCAAGTATCGATCCCAGCCTGCCGATTCCCAGCGCCCAGCCTGCCCCGTATGAGCGCACAATCGTCGGGTAAATCATTACGGACATCGCGTTCAGCCCCAATTGGATGCCAAGTGTGAAAAAGCCTCCGAAAAATATGATTAGCATTAGCAGTAGTTCCGAACCCGCCGATCCGACGAACCCGATGCTGCCTATGACCGGAACGGCGGCAATAAAGAAGACGATCACAGGTACGGGACCCCATTTATCCAGTGGCCGGGCAATGCAAAGTCCTCCCGCGATTCCGCCGAGCTGGAAGATGGATAATGCGATCGCGGCTTTTGCAATCGAAACGTTCGAGCCAGCCAAGAGGAGCGGCGTCCAGCTCATCAAGAAAAAATAGCCCATCAGGTTGGCGATAAACAGCAGCCACAACAGTGGTGTTGCCATTTTCAGGCCGTCTTTGAAAAGCATTCTGAACGACACACTTGAAGAGGGCTTTTTCCCATTGACGGCGAACGAGTCTTGGGACGATGGACTTGATTGAGCAGCCTTCGGTGAGTTCAGCGACCGTACAGCCTCGTCGTTGCGTTGCTTCTTGATGGCGAGGTATCTGGCGGACTCGGGAAGCCAGAGCCATATGGCGGCGGCGCCAATAATAGGAAGAATGCCACCGATCAGAAAAAGGATTTGCCAGCCATGATGGGGAACGAGCAACGCCGCAATGGCTCCTGGTATGGCGCCTCCCAGCGCTGTACCAATGTACATGATGATGATCATTGTCGCGCGATATCGGGCGGGCGCATATTCGACATTCAATGCTGAGGCATTGGGAAGCAGCCCTCCTAGACCGATGCCGGTGATGAGCCGCAAGATAACGAGTTGATCCAAAGATGTGGCCACCGTCATCCCGAGAGTGAGGCTCCCGAATATCAAGCAGGACACTATCACGGCAGGCTTGCGTCCGTAGCGGTCGCCAAACCATCCGAATAATGGTGCTCCGATCAAAATGCCGACGAGACTCGAGGCGAACACGGGCGAGAAAGCCGATTTGTCCGCAATGCTCCATGCTTTTGCCAGCTCTGGAGCGGCAAAACTTATGGCAGTAATATCGTAGCCGTCAAGCAGCGTCAGTAATGACGTCAATAAGAGCAGGTAAAGGTGGAATCGCGTTAATTTTCCATCGCTCGACACCCGCGACAGATCGATTGAAGCAGAATTCATAGTCGTCTCCTTGGATCCATTGTTCGTTGTTATTGCAGAGTTGACGCGCTTAGGTGCCACGTAGCGGGTGCAGTCTTTCGTAAAACCAGTCGGCTACTGCGCAATTGCGCTCGGCCGCATGGTTGTATATGCAGTGATCGCCATCGCCCCAAATCAGCAAGGTCTTGTCCTCGGAGCTGGCCAGATCATGGATCCTCCGCGCGTTCGCAAGGCTGAACACCGGATCCAGTTCGCTGTGCAGTTGGAGCAATGGGCAGCGTAGTTCGCCCAGCGATGTAGATAGCTCGATGGCCTCCAGGAAGGCAATGGCATGGTCAACGCCCATGGTGCCGATCATTGCCTCGACTTTATTGAAGAGGCGCGGATATTTTTCTGGAAATTCAAGGGGCCTGCTTGCTCCTCCGTTGACACAGCATGCAATCAAGCGCTTGTCCGCGATGGCGGCCTGCGCCGCCAAGCATCCGCCGAAGCTGTTTCCCCAAATGCCGAAGCGGCCCGATATTTTCGGGTCGTTGGACAGGACGTCGATTATTCGGGAGAAGGCCCGGTGAGCCTCGCTTGTCAGAAAGAGATGGTGGAACAGTCGGGATTCGCCTTGTCCGGGTGCGTCGACAAGAAGCACAGACATTCCTCGTTCGACGAGTGCCGTGGCGCTGACGTGGTGCTCTTCGCGCCAACCATCGAAGCCACCCAGGACAATTACAAGAGGCGATATCCTGGGTGCCGCTGGACGCATTAGCCAGCCGCATATGCGCCCGTCTTCGTAGCGTGTGGACCAATGTTCGATCGGTTGATCGTCCAAAGAGGCCGCCTGCGAGAACGCCGCCATCATGCGGCTGTAGATATCTTTTTTGACCTGGGTGTCAGAAGTGATTGCGTTCTGGGCGAATCGGAAGCAGGCCGACGCCCAGCGAAAATACGAACGGGCAGTGATCCTATGACCGCCCGCAAGCGCTATGTGCGCCAATCGCAAATTTCTTTCACCCAGCCAGGAGCCGGCTTCGACCCAATCAATGCCGGCTTCCGCCATTGAGCGAAGGTTTTGTACGTCCGCATATTCCATGCCGTTGCTGAGTAGCCGGGATGGAGGCATGGCGCGTAAAAGAGCATCCAGTTCGGCCCGCTTTTCCTCGGACACGAAGCCGGGGACGAGGGGCGCCGGCACTTTTTCGGGATCGCAAGGGATTGACCAGGGAAATTCGGCCCTTGGGTTCACGGCTGTTTTCAATGGGGTAGGGCTCATAGATTGTTGGCTCAGACGGTTGCACCATCATGTCGTAGCGGGGTGGCTGCCTTACTCGGGGGCGAAAGCATGTCGCCTAATTGTTCGATGGCGGAGTTCAAACGCGCAGGAAGTTCGGCGGCGCAATAGATGTAGAAGTCTGGTCTGACCAGGATTGCCGATATGTTGTGCGATTCAAGATAGTCGCGGTAGTAGCCGTCGATGTCGATCGTGTCGTTTATGCTCAGATCAAGCGTTTTCGCGTCTATATTTTGGAGGACAGTTTGCGATGTGGGACTCAGAAATGGCGTAAGGCTATGAAGACAGATTAAATGCCAGCCAGTACCCAGCAGGTCGTCGGCACGTCCTATACGGCGATCATGGTTGATTCTGCCTTGGGGGCCAAGTTTTCCGACAAGTTCCGACTCGAGCGGGCTTGGCTCCGGCATGAGCACTCCCGAGACGAGGTTGGGGAGAACCGGAGCCGGAGGTCTTGCGCCCGCGAGCAGCGCTTCATCGCGCTTTCGCGCGGCCGTGGGATCGGTAGTGCAGCTGATCCGGCCTACCTCCATGGAAAGGCGGATGTAGTCCGCCACATGTGGCTTTCGTTCAAGACAGTAAGTATCGAGAAGGTCTTCGGTGCATCGGCCTGAAAGAACCAACGCGATCTTCCAGGCAAGGTTCGCGGCGTCCCGGATGCCCGAACACATTCCCTGCCCCATGAACGGCGGCATCACGTGCGCGGAATCGCCAATGAACAGGACTCTCCCGACTTTCCAGTCCGCGAGCAGTTTCGACTCGAAGACGTAGGTAGTTTGACGGATAAGCGTCACGTCCTCCGGCCCGACCCAGGGTCGGACAAGCGCCCATGCCGCTTCGGATTGCTTTGCCCAGTCTTCTTCGCCGGGCTTGATCATATATGAAAAGCGCCTGTGGTTTTTGCCAAGTTGGAATAGACACATGGGTCGAGAGGGGTCGCAGATCTGGCCATTTTCGAAGGGGAGCGAGAGCGGGCGTTTTTCCTGGAAATCAACGACCAGCCAGGGCTGGCTGAACCCGAGATCATCCCAGTCCAGGCCGAGTTCCCTGCGTGTGAAACTATTGCCGCCGTCGGCGGCGACAAGATAGCGCGCCGTTACTTTCCTGGTCGTGCCGGGATCGGAGGCATTGCGAACCGTGATCTGGACGTGATCGGAATGTTGGGCAATCTCCACCGCTTCCCATCCCATGTTTACCGAGACGGTATTCGTGGCGTTGACCACACTGTCGAGTGCGGCTTCGATATCGGGCTGAAACACGAGATAGTCCGATGGCCAGCCCGATATGCCTTCGGAATTCCATTCGAAATCGATCAACAACTGGCCGGATGCGTTGCGCCATTCGTATTTGTTGGAGCGCAGCGCATTTTTTTCGATGGCCTCTGCGCAACCCAGCGATTGGAAAGTACGCATGATTTCGTGGTCGATATGACCCGCCCGGGGCAAACCATAAAGGGTGGGAAAGCGTTCGAAAACCGCTACGCGGCATCCCCGCTGCCCGGCAAGCGCTGCAAATGTCTGGCCAACCGGACCGTACCCGATTTGCACGATGTCGAAGTCGTATGTGTGATTGAGTCTGCTCATCATTGTCTCTTTGATATGAATATCCAGGTCGTTGTTTTGTTTATTTCTGATATTTTCATCATTTATGATAAATATGTCAATAATAAATGAAGTACATTACGTCGAGAACAGGACACGTCGTTGAGAGCGGGTCCTCGACGACTGAGAAGCGACCGTCAGAGAAGAAAGGAACCGGCAATGGACTCCAATGGAGTGCGCTCGAAAAAAAGCCAGAAAGTGGATTTGGAGCAGAAGGGCGGCACGACACCGGGCCGCCGGTCTGACCGTACGCGCATGCGCACAAAGATGAAGTTGGTCATGGCGGCGCAAGCCGTGATGGCGCGATCTGGCGTCGAGCGCGCCACAATCGCGGAAATAGCTGAAGAGGCGGATGTCGGTTTCGGCAGTTTCTACAATCATTTTTCGTCGAAAGAAGAAATCGCGCATGCCGTGTTCGAGTTGCAAACGGAAGATCTGGCGAAAGTGCTGGATCTGGCCCGGGAAACCACGACTGATCCCGCATTGACTGTCAGCTTCGTGCAGCGCTTGATCATTAAAAAAGCGCACCTTGATCCAGTGTGGGGTTGGTTTATCGTCCGGGCGCAAGATGCGCTTCCCCAGATGCAGAAGACATTCAAAGAGAGGGCCGCCGTCACTCTGGAAAGGGGTGCGCGGGAGGGGCGCTTCATCATTCCCGACTTGGATACGGCGATAGCCATTACGCTTGGGGGGTTGATCGCTGTCATCAGGAATATGCTCGTGGAAGATCTGTCCGATTCGGTCGGGATGCATTTTTCCGATCTGATGCTTCGGCTTTATGGCGTTCCTGCGGCAGAGGCGGCTTCGCTGTCACGCAAGCCGTTGCCGGCCAAGTTGCTCTCGGTTTTAAAGCGGCCAAATGACAGGGCATCTGCTGATCTGACTGTGCGCGGATGATGGGCTCGCGCTCAGGTGAGCCCGTGGGCAACGGATCGAAAGGCCTATTTCGGGCATGTAGTGCTGTATGGCATGTGCCAACTCGCAAGAGGCACTAAAATGGCCCATCAGCAATGTTTTTACGGTGACGAATCTTGACTTCCCCTATCGACTCGGCCAAGGCGGTTGTGCGCCCCGACTCCTACCTGACGCTGCATTACCGCATCGAGCTGGCCACTGGGCCCGCGGCCGGTTCCGTGTTCGTCAATACTTTCGACGATCGCCCCGCCACCTTGCAACTGGGCATGGGGCAATGGGCGCCGGGCATGGAAGAAGCCTTGCTTGGCCATGAGGAAGGCACGCGTTTTCGCATCGAGCTGCCGGCCGCACAGGCCTACGGCGAACGCAATCCCGAGCTCATCCAGCGCGTGGCCGACAGCATGATCCTGGCCAACACGGAGCCGGGCACGGTCTTTGAACCCGGCGATATCGTCGAGTTTTCGGCTCCCAATGGCGGACGCTATTCGGGCGTTCTGAAAGAACGGGGCGAGGGCTGGGCGCTGTTCGATTTCAACCACCCTCTGGCGGGTGCGGATCTGTCCATCGAAGTGTCCCTGCTGGGGGTGCTGTAATGGCCCAGGTCAGAACTCGCTCCGGCGAAGCCGTCGAGGTGGTGCTGGCTCAGCCTCGCGGCTTCTGCGCCGGGGTCGATCGGGCCATCGACATCGTCGAGCGCGCGCTGGAGCTGCATGGCGCGCCCATTTATGTGCGCCACGAAATCGTTCATAACCGCTACGTGGTTCAAGACCTGAAAGCCAAGGGCGCGGTGTTCATCGCCGAGCTGGACGAGGCTCCCAAGGGAGCCATCGTGGTGTTTTCGGCGCATGGCGTGGCGCAAAGCGTTCGCGCCGAGGCCGAACGCATGGGTCTGCAGGTGTTCGACGCCACCTGCCCGCTGGTCACCAAGGTTCACATCGAAGTGGCCCGCATGCGTTCGGCGGGCCGCGAGATCATCATGATCGGCCATCGGGGGCACCCCGAGGTCGAGGGCACGCTGGGCCAGGCCAGCGATGGCATGTATTTGGTGGAAACCGTCGAAGACGTGGCGGCCCTGCAGGTCGCCGACCCTGGCAATCTGGCTTTTGTGACGCAGACCACCTTGTCGGTGGACGATGCGGCCGCGGTGGCCAACGCCTTGCGAGCCAGGTTTCCCGGTATCGCCGAGCCCAAGAAAAGCGATATTTGCTATGCCACCCAGAATCGCCAGGATGCGGTCAAGGCCCTGGCGCCCGAATGCGATCTGGTGCTGGTGGTGGGCAGCCCCAACAGTTCCAACTCCAATCGCCTGCGCGAAGTGGCCGAACGCAAGGGTGTGCCGGCTTATCTCATCGATGATCCGGACATGATCGATCCGGCCTGGCTGGCCGGGGCCGAGCGCATCGGGCTTACCGCCGGGGCTTCCGCGCCCGAGGTCCTGGTGCGCCAGGTCATCGAGCGTCTCAACGAGCTGGGCGCCGCCTTGGTGCGCACCTTGCCGGGCGCCGAAGAAAACGTGGCCTTCCCTTTGCCGCGAGAGCTGTCGCGCAAGCGTCCGGCTTCCTGAACTCCTTTTCGGACTTAGCATGAAAACAAGCACCAGGATTTTGACGGCCGTCGTGGTGGTGGCGGCCGGCTATACGGCGGCCTCTTGGTACGTGGGCAAAAAGGCGCAGGCTGTTATACAGCAGTGGGTCGTCCAGGCCAACGAGCGGCTGCACAATACGCTGAGTCCGGGCGCGGATGGAAACGGGGTCAAGCTCGCCATCAGCGAATACAAGCGTCATGTCTTTTCGTCCGACGTGGTCTACACCCTGCAACTGCAAAACAGCAGCGGCCAGCGCGTGGAGTATTTGCTGAGCGACCATTTGCAGCACGGCCCTTTTCCTTTGGACGCCCTGAAATCGGGCAGCGTGGCGCCGCTAATCGCATCCAGCCGCGCGCAGCTCATCCCCTCGGCCGCCACGCAAAAGTGGTTCGACAGCCTGAAAGGCCAGTCGCCGGTGACGGGGACGACCCGGATGGGGTTCATGGGCAAGGGCAGTTCGGCCTGGCGTTTCATGCCGGTTGACCTGCAGGACGGCGGCGACAGTCTCAAATTCAGCGGGGGCGAGGTCGACGCGGTGTTCAGCAATAACTTCCGGGACAGCGTTGTCAAAGGCTCTTTTGGCGGCGTGCAGTACGCCTCGGCGAACAAGGGCGAAAGCCTGGACGTGCAGGGCATAACGCTGGCCAGCACGGCAACGGCGGCAGGCAGCGGCGCCGACGAGGTGAAAACCAGCAGCCAAGCCGCCGCGGACAAATTCATTCTGCAATCGGGCGAAGGCGTTCCTGTGCAACTGGACAAGGCCGGCATCGGCCTGGATAGCGTGCAGCGCAATCAACACATGGATTTGACGCTGCAATACCGACTGGGCGCCATTCGGGTCGGCGATATGGGTTTTGGCAGTGTGGAAGCCAGTTTCAGAGGCCGCAACCTCGATCTGGACGCGTTGTCGGCGTTGGCCGTCGACTACGACCGCATCCAGGCCAGGCACGGCGACGCTCCAGATGATGCGTTGGCGCTTACGCCGGATGAAGCCGCCGTGTTGCGGGACAGGCTATGGACTGTGCTGGACAGCAAGCCCGAGCTGGCCGTGGATCCGCTCGTCTGGAAGAACGACAAGGGAGAAAGCCGCTTGACGGTGTCCGTGGATTTGGCCAGGCCGGGAGATCCTTCGGCGGCGGGCGATACCGTTACCCTGCTGGCGCAGATGGTCAAGCAACTGAATCTGAGCGTCGTGGTGGCCAAGCCCATGTTTGTCCAGACCTTCAGCCAGTTGCAGGGCGGTGCCAGCCAGGATGGCCGGGCAGCCATGATGGGGGCCATGCTGTTTGACGTTTATACCGGCCGTCTGGCCCGTGCGGGCCTCGTTACCGTGGATGGCGGCAATGCCGCCGCCCGGCTGCGGTATGGAGATGATAGCGTCGAGGTCAATGGCAAGAAAATGCCGGTTGCCGAGTTTGTGCAGCGCCTGCTGAGCGCGGCCATGTAGCGGGCGGCGCGGTCGGGAAGGAAGGCGGTTTCAACCGTTTTTTTGGGTTTGAGCTGAACCGCCGGCGCGCCGCAGCGTGCACGAGGGTGTTTCGCCATAGCTGCGCCGATAAGCCGCCGCAAATTGCCCCAGGTGCGAAAACCCCCAGCGCAGGGCGATGCTGGTGACGCTGTCGTCGCTGGACGACGGGGCGCTGAGGTCGGCATGAGCTTTTTCCAGGCGCAGCGTGCGCAGGTGCGCCATGGGCGTGGTGTCGCGATATTTGCGAAAGCCGGCGAACAGGCTGCGCGTGCTGACATTCACATAGCGGGAGATATCGCTGGCGCTGATGGGTTCGTGGGCGTGCTGGGCCATGTATTCTTCGGCCAGGCGCACGAAATGCGGCGCCGGCGCGCTGGGTTGGCGCAGTGCGCCATTCTGGTTGTGCGCGAGCGTATCGAGCACCGCCGCCATGAGCGTGCTTTCGAGCTGGGCGGCGACCAATGGGTGGTCGAGCAGGGCGCCGTCGGACGCTTCCTGCATGAGCCAATGGACGTACCGGTACAAGGCCTGGCCTTGCGGGGTGTCCAGGGGGATGCCCGGCAGGAATTTCAGACTGCCCTTCAGGGCCGCCCCCGAGAGCTGGACGAATTCGCGTTCCAGGGCCTGGCGGTCGAGTCGGATGAACAGTTTTTCGGTGTTTTTGCCATGCCGCATGCGAAAGTCGACGGCCGGGCTGACGATGGTGGCCAGATTGGACGTGGATTCGACCGGCTGCCCCTCGGCGAAAATGGTTTCCCCGCCTTGCAAGGGAAACTGCAGCAGGAAGAAATTGTCGAGGCTGCCCGGGTCGATGTCGACGGCGGCGCCGTAGCTCATGCGGCCATAGCCGGCGCGCGGCCCGGGCCGGAAATACATTTGCGTGCTTAAATGCTGGGATTTTCCGACGACGCTCAAGCGGTGCTCGCAAAAGACGCTGGCAACCTGGCCGCGGACTTCGTCCAGGTCGCTGGAGGCAATGACGGGGTAGCGCTCGAACAGGCGACTGCGGGAAGCGGCGAGGACTGATCGCGACAAGGCAGCTCCAGAGAAGGCCGGCATGTGTGGCGCGGACAACCGCCCGCGCCAGGCTCGATACGGCAGCATATTGATGGTAAAGAGTTTATACCTAAAACCCCAATTCGGCTGCCAGGGTTTTCCTGGGCCGCGGGCAGGCCTGCTACAGGCTGAAGCCGCCGTACCGGCCCCGCCAGTACGAGAGCGGCCCGTTTTCCTGCCCTTGCGTATGGGCGCACAACACCGCGCCCACGATCAGGGCATGCGTGCGATGGATAAGTATGTCCTCGACCTTGCATGAAAAGGTGGCCAGGGCTTGCGGCAGCAGCCACACTCCGTGCCGGTCGCGCTGCCAGGGTGATCCTTCGTAGCGCTGTTCTCCCCGGATGCCCCCCTTGCCCGAGAAGCGTTCGGCCACCGGCTGGAGTTCGGCGCTCAATACATTGACGCCGAAATAACCGGTTTCCTTGATGAAGGGCCAGGACGAGGAGTTCTGGTTGACCGACACCAGCAGTTCGGGGGGATCCAGGGACAAGGAAATCACCGAGGTGACGGTCAGGCCGGTGCGCTCGTCGCCGCGGGAAGCCGTGATGACGCTGACGCCGCCCGCCAGTTCACGCATCGCGCTGCGGAATGCCTGGGGCTCGCCGGGAGTGGCCGCGCAGGTATCGGCCGCGGCCTGGGGTTTTTTGGGTAGACGAAGCAAAACCATGATAGTTACCTTATGCCGCGAGCTTCAAGAATGGGCAGGACGTTGTCGCGGAAGTAGGGGAACTCTTCGGCATAGTCGAAGAACGACAGCGTGGTTCCCGCAAAGCCGGCCTCGTGCAGCGAGCAGATTCCATCGGCAACCTGTTCGGGCGTGCCGACCAGCGGGAAGCCGCCGTGGCCGGCGGCGAAGCGCTCGCGGATCAGCGCCAGCAGGTCGTGGGGGAAGGACTGTGCGTGCGCGAACTGCAGCTTGATCAGGTTGTCCACCGCCGCCCAGTCGGCGTTGTCCTGCAGCTTTTGCCAGTCGGCCTTGGCCTCGGTTTCGGTGGGCCGGCAAATGACGTGGCTGAAGGTCAGCACGTTCACGTTGCGCTGGTTCGTCTTGCCCAGTTGTATGAGCTCGGCGACTTCCTGCTTCGAGCGGCTCAGGTCGATGGCGGGGGTGAACAGGAAGTCGGCGTTGCGGCTTGCGAATTCCCGGCCCTGGCCCGATCCGGCGGCATTGAAAATGGGGGGCTGGAACTCGGGCTTGGGGTTGCCGTAAGTGTGCTTGAGATGGAAGTACTTGCCGTCCCAGTCGAAGGGGCCGTCGTGCGTCCACAGCTTCTTGACGATGTCGAACCATTCCTGGGCGTAGCCGTAGCGTGTTTCGTGGTCGTCGGGCAGCGTCAGGCCCAGTGCTTCGTACTCGGGCTTGTTCCAGCCGGCCACGATGTTCAGGCCCACGCGTTCGGTGCCGCCGACTTGCGCCATGGTGGCGATTTGCTTGGCGACCACGACGGGATGGTTGGCCACGGTATGGACGGTGGCGAACACGGTGATATTCTTGGTGTTGGCCAGCAGGGCGGTGGCCCAGGTGACGGTTTCAAGCACATAGCCATGGAAATCGGTTTCGCCGCCGTAGCCGATCCAGCGCGCAATGGGCAGCATGAAATCGATGCCCGCTTCATCCAGCATTTTTCCCAGGCGCAAATTGTGCGGCCAGTCGGCTTTCCAGCGGCCGGGCAGCTTGGATACGGTCATCCCGCCAGAGCAATTGCTGGAAAACGTGCCCAGCAGGAAGCGGTTTTGGGTGAGGAAGGGGTGGGTGGCCATGCTGTGTCATCTCCTGGTTGTCCGGGCCGGCCGGCCCGTCTTGGCTTGGCGTCGTATTGCGCCTTTGGAGATACATTACGGGCGGGAGCGGGGCGCCGGCTATCAGTTTTGCGCAGGCTTCATCTTTTGCGCGCATATATTTGCGCTGTTTGCTTTATCATCGATAGTCACGGGGCGTGCAGCGGCTCCGGGGTCAAGAAATCAGGAGTTTTCCGCATCATGTCCAGCAGTACCGCCGTTGAAAATTGTGTATCCGACGCCGTGGCGCTTGTCGACCAGGCCATTGAAGGCCGCCAGTCCATTCGGGCCTATACCGGCGAGCCCGTTGCCCGCGGCCTGATCGAAGAAATACTGGACGTGGCCAGCCGCGCGCCGTCCGGCGCCAATATCCAGCCCTGGAAGGCCTATGTGCTGCAGGGGCGAAGCAAGGACTCTCTGGTGGAAAAAGTGTGCGCCGCCCACGACGCCTTGCGCGCCGATCCCGCGCTGGCCGCCGAGTATGTCGAAGCCTTCGACTACTACCCCCGCAAATGGGTCAGCCCCTTCATCGACCGCCGCCGCGAGAACGGCTGGGGCCTGTACGGTCTGCTGGGCATCGAGCGCGGCAACAAAGACGGCATGCACGCGCAGCATCAGCGCAATTTCCGCTTTTTCGATGCGCCCGTGGGGCTGATCTTCACGATCAGCACGATTCTGGGCACGGGCTCGCTGATGGACTACGGCGGCTTTCTGCAAAGCGTCATGATCGCCGCGCGTGCGCGCGGGTTGGACACCTGCCCCCAGGCCGCCTGGAACTCCTACGGAAAAATCATATTGCCGCACGTCGGCGCGAACGACGACGAAATGGTGGTGTGCGGCATGGCGCTGGGCTACGCCGATGAGTCGGCGCTGGTCAATACATTCCGCACGCCCAGGGTGCCCGCCGGCGACTTCACGGTATGGCTGGACTAGGCTCCGGTCCGCCCGCCGCGGAACATTCCAGCAGCTCCCTGGTTCGCCGGCTCAAGCTGCAGCAGATCGCCATTTTCGAGAAGGTGGCCGAAACCGGTTCCATGCTGGCGGCGTCGCGCGAATTGCACATGACCCAGCCGGCCGTCAGCAAATCCATCCGCGAGCTGGAGCAGCACTTCAACGAAACCCTTTTCACGCGCGGCAAGCGCGGGGTGCAACTGACCGAATTCGGCGAGTTGCTGCGCCGGCACACGCAGTCGCTGCTGGCCGGGCTGCGCTTTCTGGCCGACGACGCCAATTCGTGGAGCGCGGGCGTTTCGGGCCAGGTCGTGGTGGGCACTCTGCTGACGGCCTCGGCCAAATTGCTGCCCAGGGCGGTGTTGCGCTTGCGCGAAATAGCGCCCAACATCATCGTGAAGATCCGCGTCGGCTCCAACGATGCCTTGTTTCCGGAGCTTGCGCGGGGGCAGTTCGACGTGGTCATCGGCTTTCTCCCGGAAGAAAACGCCAACCCTTCCTTCATCCATGTTCCGCTGTATGACGAAAGGCTGTGCGCCGTTGTGTCGCGCCATCATCCCCTGGCCCTGGATGCGCAGGTGGATGTGCATCAATTGCAGGACATGGCCTGGATAGTTCCGACTGGCGAGTCGGTGGCCAGGCGGTCCGCCCATTCCTTTTTCGAAGCGGCCGGCATGGCGATGCCGGGCAAGCTGGTCGAATCGGTTTCCTTCCTGACCAATCTGGGGCTGTTGCTGGAGTCGACCATGATCGCCCTGATGCCCTACGCGGTCGCCGAGCAGTTCGTGCGGGCTGGCCTGCTGAGCATTCTGCGCCTGGGTGTGTCCAGCCCTTTTGGCAAGGTCGGCTATACCTTGATGGCCGACAGGCCGCCCACGGCGGCGACCGCGCGCTTGATTTCTGCTCTGGAGCAGGTGGCCGGCATCGACACCCTGGGCGGTTTATAGCGCCAAGCCGGCGAGCGGCCATGTATTCATTTTGGTTATAGTTGCTTGCCTGGTTTTTCAGTATCCAGCCTTGGAAATTGCCTTTATAGTTTCCCAATATGGAAGTCATATCCAAGTCTTTTTGCAGTCCGCCAACGCCAGGCGCGAGGTTTGGCCGATACCTGCATGAACCGGTGGAACCATGCCCGCGGCTGGGTTGGCGCAAATCGTCGGGTGTTGCCGTGGCGGCAGCGAATTTTTTATTGGGACAAGCACATGAAAACCACAGAAGCCGGCGTCATACCCGGAAAAGCAAAGCCTCGCGGTCGTTTTCCGCATTTCAGGCGCGCGGGTGATTTTATTTTCGTTTCCGGCACCAGTTCGCGCAGGCCCGACAACAGTTTCGAGGGCGTGCAGGTGGACGCCATGGGCACCACCAGCCTGGATATTCGCGCCCAGACGCGCGCGGTCATCGAAAACATCCGGGACATTCTTGCCAGCGCAGGGGCCAGCCTGAGCGATGTGGTGGAAATCAGCGCCTTCCTGGTCAATATGAATGATTTCGGCGGCTACAACGAGGTGTATGGCCAGTTCTTCGACGAAAACGGCCCCGCCAGAACGACGGTGGCCGTGCACCAACTGCCTCATCCGCACTTGCTCATCGAAATCAAGGCCATTGCCTACAAGCCGCTTTGAGCCCGGAGGCAGCCTTGATCTTGCTGCTCCAAAGTTGTTTTAAACATAGCGCATAAGCCGCGAAAGGCGGCGCGATCGGAAGGAGACCACGAACATGTACAAATACGGCTATCCCTTGAATTTCCAGCGTTGGCTGGACGACAACTCCCATCTGCTCAAACCGCCGGTTGGCAACCAGCAAATCTGGGCGGACGGCGACTTCATGGTCACGGTGGTGGGCGGCCCCAACCAGCGCAGTGACTTCCACGACGATCCCATCGAAGAGTTTTTTTACCAGTTCAAGGGCAACGCCTACCTGCTCATGTGGGATCGCGGGCAGTACGAAAAAGTGCATCTGAAGGAAGGCGATATGTTCCTGATGGCGCCGCATACGCTGCATTCGCCGCAGCGCGAAGCCGACAGCCTGTGCCTGGTCATCGAGCGCAAGCGCCCCAAGGGCGAGGCGGACGGGCTGCAATGGAGCTGCGCCCGCTGCGGCACCATAGTCAAGCGCTACGACATACAGCTGGAAAGCATCGTGGATGATTTCCCTCCCATATACAACCGTTTTTATTCGACCAGCGATGCCGAACGCACGTGTCCGAGCTGTGGACTGATCCATTCCGGCCGGGATTTCCAGGCCTGGCACGACGAACTGCACCGCACGCATGCTGTATGACGCTCCGGCCCCTGCGGCCATGAACCGGCAAGCACCACGAACCACACAGAAAAAACCATGACCTACCCGAAAAAAATCGATATGCACGCCCATCATTTCCCCCTTTTGACCAAGGAGGAGGGCGCGGCCCTGGATCGTGACAACGGTTTGTGGCTTCGTGTCGACGCCGGCGGCGATACCGGCCAGATCATGACCGGAGACAAGCCTTTCCGGCCCGTCTACAAAGTGCTCTGGGATGCGCAGGCGCGCCTGGCCGAAATGGATGAGCAAGGCGTGGATATCCAGATCAGCTGCGCCACCCCCATCATGTTCCGGTACAGCGATGCGGCCCGGGCGGCCGCCGATTGGGCCGAGCGCATGAACGATCATGCCCTGCAGTTCGCCAACGCCAATCCGGCCCGCCTCAAGGTCCTGGCCCAGGTTCCTTTGCAGGATCTGGATCTGGCATGCGCCGAGGCCAGCCGCGCCAAGGCCAAGGGGCATGTGGGCGTCCAGATCGGCAACCATCTGGGCGACCTGGACATGGACAGCGCCCATCTGGTGGATTTTCTGGTTCATTGCGCAAACGAAGGCATACCCGTGCTGGTCCATCCGTGGGACATGATGGGCGGGCCGAACCGCATGAAGAAGTGGATGCTGCCCTGGCTGGTGGCCATGCCGGCCGAAACCCAACTGAGCATTCTTTCCCTGATTCTTTCGGGCGCGTTCGAGCGTATTCCCAAAAGCCTGAAGCTGTGCTTTGCGCATGGCGGCGGCGCCTTCGCCTTCCTGCTGGGCCGGGTGGACAATGCCTGGAAGCATCGCGATATCGTCCGGCAGGACTGCCCCAATCCCCCCTCCAGCTATGTGGATCGCTTCAGCGTGGACAGCGCGGTGTTCGATCCGGGCTCCCTGAACCTGCTGACGAAAATCATGGGCGTGGATCATGTCATGCTGGGCTCGGACTACCCGTTTCCCCTTGGCGAACCGAGAATCGGCTCGCTGATCGCCGGAGCCGATTTCCTGTCACCCCAGGACAAAGCCCGGATGCTTGCCGGTAACGCGGCCGACTTCTTCGGCTTGTGAGGTAAGCGCCCATTGTCGGTGGAGCCTGCCTGGATAGGGGCCTTGCCGAAAGCCTGATAGTGCGGCTCTCGGTTTGCCGCAAGGCACACGGAACAGGCCTTGGTGCGCTGAACAGGCTTCAGGCCTCGGCCTGCTTGGTCTCCAGCATCATGGCGTCCTGGACAGCGTAGTAGGCGGCGGCCGCGTGGCGCAGGTTATAACGGACACTTTCCTGAACCAGGTCGGTGTCTTTTTTCATGAAGCCGTCCATGATTTTTTGCGTGGACAGCAACGATGAGGCCCGCCATTTCGGATCGCGCAGCGTGGCGAGGCGCACGGCTTCGACGTGGTCGACCAGCCTGGAGATCATATTGGCCAGGTGGGGGTTCGGAACCAGGCTGATCCATGTGGAGCGGAACGTGGTGTTCGCTTTCATGTAGGCGAGGATGTCGCTTGCGTGATGCGCTTTTTCGGACTCGTCGGTTGCCATGCGCATGATGGCCAGTCCTTCCAGCGTGGCTTTTTCGCATGCCGCCGCGGCCGCCGCCGGTTCCAGCAGCAGCCGTACTTCGAACAGTTGTGCGATATCGGTGGGGGTGAAGCGGCGCAAGACGAAGCCGCGGGAAGTGCTGTCCAGCAGCCCCTCGTTTTTCAGTTGCAGCAGCGCTTCGCGAACCGGCATGCGGGACACCCGCAGGTCGGCCGCGATTTCGTGATCGACCAGCCTGTCGTCGAAGTGGATTTCACCCTTTTGCATGCGTGCGCGCAAGTGCAGATAGACCTGCTCGCGCATATTCGGCTTGCGCGTGGCGGTCGTTTTTTGCGGGCTTCGCCGGGCTGGGCTTGAAAGCGATGTCATGGTTGGCGGTGGTAGGTGGTAACAGGCCTTGGTGGAGCAGCGAACCGATAGCTTGCAGCATACCAGCTTCCCACTCCCGGTTCCGCCGGGCGGGGCGCCGCGGCTTCGGGCGTTTTTGCATCCGTGTATTGAAAATGGAGTTTTGCCATTGTTTCTGATCCTGGGCAAGGTTCTAGCATTTTCATAATATCTATATACTAATTGAATTTAAATTAACTTGTTGATTTTAATGTTATTAAAAATAGGGAAAACCATTATCGACTGATTTTTATAATAAACAATATACTTTTTACGGGCAATTGATTTACATGCGGCAGCCTGCGTTTCCGGCTGGAATCTGTTCATTCAATTGGGTGTCTGCAAACCATCCATACTTAAGGAAAGCTCCGTGAAAATATGGCGTAACAAAACAATAGGGTTGATGCTGTGCGCGACCATGGGTTTGATGGCCGGCTGGGCGCAAGCGCAAGAACATCCATCCGAACTCACTATTGCGTATCCGGTCGATGTCCCAAGCTGGGATCCCACGGCGGTGACGTATCCGGCAGGGCAATCCATTTACAAGGCGGTGTTCGACTCCCCGCTGTTCGTGAACAACGATCTGCAGGTCGAGCCGCGCCTCATCAAGGCTTGGCATTGGCTGGACGATACGGGCACAAAGCTCGAGGTTCAAATGCGCGATGGCGTGCTTTTCCAGGACGGCAGCAAAATGTCGGCGCAAGACCTCAAGTTCACCCTGGACCGGGCGATCCAGAACAAGATTCTGGCGCTGCACGGCATGCTTCCCACCCTGAAGTCGGTCGAGGTTACGGCGCCCGACAAGGCCGTCATTACCTTTTCCCAGGCAACCCCGACGGCGATGAAGGGCCTGGCTTTCTTGTCGGCCTATATTCTGCCCAAGGCTTATTTCGAGCAGGTGGGCGAAGCCGAATTCGTCAAGCATCCAATCGGGGCGGGGCCCTACAAGCTGGTCGATTACAAGCGCGGCTCGCGCATTACGCTGGAAGCTTTCGACGGCTACTGGAAGGGGGCGCCCGCCATCAAGCGCGTGGTTTTCGAAATCGTGCCCGATGCGTCGGCACGGGTGGCTGCGGTGGAATCCGGTCGATCCGACATTTCGGTGCAGATCCCGGTGCGCGAAGTCACGCGCCTGGAAAAGAACCCCAAACTGCAGGCCAAGGTGTATCCATACAGCGAAATCTATATTTTGCAGATACCCAGCTATGTGCCGACCTTCCAGGATATCCATGTGCGCAAGGCCATGCAGCTTGCCATCAACAAGGCTGGATTGTCGCGCGCTTTCTATAACAACGTTGCGCAGCCGATCTCCGTTCTGGCCACCAAGGGTTCGCCCGGCGACGTGCCTGGCTACAAGGTCGAGTACAACAAGAACGAAGCCGTTGCCGAACTGGCCAAAGCCGGCTATAGCAAGGAAAAGCCCCTGCGGATTCATCTGCTCTCCACCAATAACACGTTCCCGTCGGATTACGACGTGGCGCGTGCGATTGCGCAAATGTGGACTCAAATCGGCATCGACACCACGGTCGAAGAAATCACCGTTGCCAAGTATCTGGAGCTCAGCCATTCGTCCAAGCTGACGGGCGTCATGCTGTACAGCTGGGCCAATGCAACGGGCGACCCGGAAATCTTCACCGGCCGGATCCTGGATCCGCGCCTGCGTTTCTCCACCTGGAAGGAAGCCAAGCTTTCTACCCAGCTCGATGCGCTGAACGGGCAAATGGACGAAGCCAAGCGGGTGGCCGGGTATCAGGCGCTCAACCGCGAAGCCGCCGAGAACGCATGGAGCTTGCCGGTCTTGCAATCCATTGCGACGGTTGCCTACAAGAAGGGGCTGAACGTTCCCACTTATCAAACCGGCTACATTCTGCCGCAAGAGTATTCCTGGAAAAAATAAGGTTTCAAGGGCGCGATCGTTATGCCGATTAAACCAATATGCAATGCGCCGGCTTGCGGTCCGCGCCTGCTCAACCTCTGTATTTGGACGGGCGCCGCATGACTCCCATTGTTTCGCTGCTGGGGCGCAAGCTGGGCGTCATGGTCATCACCGCGCTATTCCTTTCCATGGTGGTATTCGTCGTATTGCGCATGATTCCCTCCGACCCCTTGGGAATGATGCTGCCGCCGTCGGCCACGCAGGCCGATGTCGACCTGCTGCGCAAGGCCCTGGGCATGGATGGTTCGGTCTCCCATCAATACATGGTGTGGCTGGGCAATGCGGTGCACGGCGATCTGGGCCGATCCATTTTCTTTCGCGAACCGGTATCGGAACTGCTGGGCGCGGCATTGCCGGCCACGCTGGAACTCGTGCTGGTCAGCCTGGTCATGGCGCTGCTCATTTCCATTCCCGGCGGCATAGTGCTGTATTTGCTGGACCGCAAAAGGGGTGAAGTCGCCGCGGATTTCTTTCTGGTGTTTCTGCTTTCCGTACCGTCGTTCCTGTGGGGCATCATTCTTATTCTTTTGCTTGGCGTCCTGTTTCCGGTGCTGCCGTTCATGGGCCGCCTGGATTCCAGCATTACCGCCCCCCACGGAACGGGCTTTCTTCTTATCGACCTGCTGCTGAGCGGGCAGTGGTCGGCATGGCTGGATGCCTTTGCGCATTTGCTGTTGCCGGCTTTCGCATTGGCCCTGGCCTTCAGCCCCATCATCATCCGTGTGTTGCGTTCCAGCCTGATCGATACCGCGACTTCGCAGTATGTCAATGTGGCGCGTCTGCGGGGAGTGCCCGAATGGCGGGTGCTATTGCTGCACATGCTGAAGAACGCCGCGCTTCCGACACTGACGCTCATCGGCGTGCAGTTTGGTTTTCTGTTTGGCGGCACGTTGCTGATCGAGGTGATTTTTTCGTTTCCCGGCATCGGCAATCTTATGGTGCAGGCCATCAAGAACTACGACCTGCCGCTCATCCAGGGCGTGGCGCTGGTGTTCTGCTTGATGGTGCTGTTCGTCAATTTCTGCGTCGATGGCTTGTATGCGGTGCTTAACCCAAGGCTTAGAGTTTCATGACAGCGATCGCCATAAACCCGGTTCGCAGCGCGGCGTTCACACGCATCTTCAGGCATCCGAAGGTGCTGGTGGGCAGCATGCTGGTGCTGGTCTTCGTATTCGTGGCGGTGTTCGCGCCATGGCTTGCCCCCAACGACCCCAATGCGCAAGACCTCATGTCGACCGTGCTGCCGCCGGCCTGGTCGGCGGGCGGCATGGCGCAATATCCGTTGGGAACGGACGCCTTGGGGCGCTGCGTTTTGTCGCGGCTTATCTTCGGCAGCCGGGTGGCCTTGCTGGTTGCCGTGGTTGTCGCCACGGGAACCATGCTGCTGGGCACGGTGCTGGCCATCCTGGCCGGATATATCGGCGGTTGGTTCGACCGATTCGTCAGCGCCGTTGTCGTGCTTTGGATGGCGTTCCCGCCCGTGGTGTTTTCCATGATGCTGATGGTGGGGTTGGGTACCGGCGTCACCAATGTTATCCTGGCTATCGTGCTGGTCGACTGGACCCGGTTCTATCGCGTCGTGCGTGCCGAGGTCCTGGTGGCAAGGCAGCGCGAATACGTGTATGCCGCGCGCCTGCTGGGATTCTCGCACTGGCGGGTCATGGCGCACGAGGTTCTGCCCAGCGTCATGCCGTTGATCATCACGCTGTTCAGCCTGGAAATGGGCATTGCCATCGTGGTCGAGGCCATTCTCAGTTTCGTCGGCCTGTCGGTGCCCTCCAATGTCGTGGCCTGGGGCGTCATGCTGGCCGACGGCCGCGACCAGATCTATCAGGCAAGCTGGAATCTGCTGGCGCCCGTATGTGGAATCGTCTTTGCCGTGCTGGCGTTCAATCTGCTCAGCGATGGCTTGCGGGTGGTGCTGGATCCGCGATTGAAACAACGTGGGAGCGACTGATGCAGCCGGTATTGGAATTCGACAAGGTTTCCGTGGACGTCAAGGTGGGCGGCTCCAGCGTGGCGTTGTTGCGCAACGTATCGTTCCAGGTCGAGCAAGGCAAAGTGCTTGGCCTGGTCGGAGAGTCCGGCGCGGGCAAGAGCATGGTGGGACGAGTCATATCGGGCATGCTTCCCGAGAATCTGCGATTCTCCTCGGGTCACGTGCGTTTTCAGGGCGAAGCGCTTACCGGCAAGCAGGCGCGTTCCTTCCTGGGCAAGCGTATTGCCTTCATTCCACAAGAGCCGCTGTCCGCGCTGAACCCGGTGTTCACCATCAGGCAGCAAATGTTCGAGCATCTCAAATACCTGGGTTTGCCGCGCAAGGAATGGGAATCCTACAGTATTGCGCGCCTGACCGAAGTCGGCCTGCCCGATCCGGGCTCCATGCTGGGGCGTTACGCGCATCAGCTTTCGGGCGGGCAGTGCCAGCGCATTCTTATCGCCATGGCCTTTTCGGGAGATCCCGAGCTGATCGTGGCGGACGAGCCCACCACCGCGCTGGATGTCATCACCCAGGCCCAGATCATCCGCATCCTGCGCGAAGTGCAAAGCAAGCACAATACGGCGGTCATACTTATCACGCACGATCTGCGGATGGCTGCGCATGTATGCGACGAAGTGGCGGTGCTGTATGCGGGCGACGTCGTCGAGCGCGGCCCGGCGCGGCGCGTGCTCGAGTCCCCCAGCCATCCGTATTCCTGGTCTCTGAAAACCGCCACGCCCAGCCTCGACGGCCGGCAGTTCGTGCTGCCGTCCCTGGCCGAGTTGATGCCGGGCCTCAAGGACATGGCCGAGCTCAAGGGCTGCCGGTTTGCACGCCGCTGCCCGACGCGCAATGGCGATTGCGAAAGCAGCGTCCCCGTGCTTGCGCAGATCGCCCCCGATCATTTCGTCGCTTGCGCGGGAGCCTGCCGGTCTTCCGCAGCCACGTTGCAGCCGCAAGTCCATGTGCTGCCCGACAGCCCCAATGGGCTGGGACGGCCCCTCATCGAGCTCAAGGATGTCAGCCGCAGCTATTACAGCCGTTCCGGCGGGGAACGTGTGGTGTTCCATGCGCTTCGGCCTTTGTCTCTTTCGGTGGCTCCGGGCGAATTGCTGGGCGTGGTCGGGGAAAGCGGCAGCGGCAAAAGCACATTGGCGCGTCTTATCGTGGGTTTGCTGGAGCCGTCGCAAGGTACCGTTCATATCAACGGCGTGGCACGGTCGGGGGCTTCCGTCGAGGCTGCCCGAACCATGAGGAAAATCGTGCAAATGGTTTTCCAGGATCCGGATTCCGCGCTGAATCCGCGCCGCACGGTGCAAAAACTGATTACCCAGGTGCTGGAAACCCGCGGCGACATCTCTACGGCAGAGCGCAGCCGGATTGCCGCGAAACTGATGGGCCAGGTGGGGATGGCCATGGATGCCATGGGCCGCTTTCCTTCGCAGTTGTCGGGCGGGCAGAAGCAGCGCGTCAATATCGCGCGGGCCCTGTGCGCGCAACCGCAGCTATTGGTGGCCGATGAAATCGTGTCCGGCCTGGATGTTTCGGTTCAGGCCTTGATCTTGAACTTGCTGCTGCAGCTCAATCGCGAGCTTGGTGTTGCCGTGGTCTTCATCTCGCACGATCTTTCCGTCGTCCGCTATTTATGCCGGCGCGTTCTGGTCATGTGCAAGGGCGAGGTGGTCGAGCAGGGCGATACCGAAGCCGTGTTCAGCAATCCGTCCCACCCCTATACACGTCTGCTTCTGTCGTCCGTGCCGCCCGATGACGTAGCTGCCGTGTGGCCGCGTCCTGCGAGCGGGAAGGAAAACGCCGAGGCCGTTCCGGAAACACGTCTGGAGTTTCAAGCATAGCTGGGGCGCCGGCCGTTCATCCATGAATATGGGAAGATAAATCATGCCTTACCGTACCGATGCCGAAGCTGTTGCGGGACTGGTTTCCAATAACCAGATTCACCGCGATGCGTACATCAGCGACGAAATTTTTCAGCTGGAGCAAGAGCGGGTATTCGCCCGGTCGTGGCTTTACGTGGGCCATGCAAGCCAGGTTCCGCAGGTGGGCGACTACATAACGCTGGAGCTGGCCGGCAGCCCGGTCATCATGATCCGGCACAGCGATGGCAGTGTGCGCGTGCTGATCAACCGCTGCGCCCACAAAGGCGCCAGCCTCGTTTCCAGGCCGCGGGGCAATGCCGGGCGCATGCTGCGCTGCCCCTACCACGCGTGGTGCTACAAAACCGACGGCGCCTTGCTGGCGGTTTCGCTCAAGGCGGGCTATAAGGACACCGGATTCGACTCCAGCCCCGCCGCCGAAGGGCTGTCGGTGCCAGGCGGAGTGGAAACCTACCGGGGGTTCGTGTTTGCGCGCCTCAGCCAACAAGGCATGTCGTTCCAGGAGTATTTCGGCGAAACCCTCGGCGCGCTCGACAATATGGCCGACCGCTCTCCCGAAGGCGAACTGTTGATCGCCGACAGTTGCATCCGCAGCGTCATCCGCTGCAATTGGAAGATGTATCTTGAAAACATCAACGACACGGTTCATCCCATTTCCACGCACGAATCCGCAGCGGACACGGCCCGGCAGGTGGGCGAGGAGTTCCTGAAAACCAATCCAACGGCTCTGGAGCAGTTGCTGCCTTTTGGCTCGGGCTACGATTTCTATACCAAGATGGGCGCCAGAACCTTGCCCAACGGGCACAGCATTCTCGGCACCAAGTTCAGCATTCATACCGATTACTCCGATATTCCCGGCTACCAGGAAGCGCTGGAACAGGCGCACGGCAAAGAGCGGGCCCGCGAGATTCTCGCCTTCTCGCCGCAGAACGTGGTGCTTTACCCCAGCTTGGCCACAAAGGGTTCGCCGCAGATACTGCGGGTGCTAAGGCCCCTGGCCGCGAATCTTACTCAGTTGGAGGTCTGGGCCTTCCAGCCCAAGGGGGCGCCCGACATCATGCTCGAGCGCGGCCTTACCTATAGCCGGCTGGTTTTCTCGCCCATGAGCGTGGTGTCCCATGACGACGTGCATTTGTTTGAAAGCCAGCAGGCCAGCCTGGCCGCGGCAGGCAACCCCTGGGTCAATCTGCAGCGCCAGTTCGACCCGGCCGAGCGAGAGCAGGGCGATTGCCGCTTCGAGGACGGCAATAACGAACTGGTCATGCGCAATCAGTACCGCGCCTGGCATGCGCTGTTGATGCAACCTACCGGAGCCCAGGCATGAGCAAATCTGAATCGAACGACCGCCTGATCGAATTCGTGTATCACGAGAATCGTTTGCTGGACGACAGGCGGTTCGAGCAATGGTATGACCTGTTCGCGGACGACGGCATCTACTGGATTCCCACCCGGCCAGGGCAAACCGACCGCCATACGCAGGCCAGCATCGCGCTGGAGGACAAGATGCTGCTCAAGCTGCGCATCGAGCGGCTCAGCCATCCACAGGCCCATTCCTTGCAGCCTCCGGTGCGCAGCATGCACGTGGTGCAGCGCCCCGACGTCGATGCGGGCGAGGCCGGCGGCGGGCTGCCGGGGCTGACGAGCAACATCGTCTACCTGGAGCATCAGGCAGGAAGCCAGGTGGTGCTGGGCGCGCGCGTGCACTATATGCTGCGCGAAGCCGAAGGGCAATTGCGCATCGTGGAAAAAAAGATCGAACTATTGAACATGGACGGCTTCTTGCCCAGCATACAATTGTTCATCTGAAACATGCCGGCCAGGAGCCTTGGTGCAACCATGATGCAAGCCACCCACGAAAACTTCACTTCCCTGCCGACCTCGGAGTTGTCGGCGTCCATGGCCTACAAATTGCTCACCGGCGTGGTGGTGCCCCGGCCTGTGGCCTGGATCACCACCTGCGGGCAAAACGGCATTGTCAATGTGGCGCCGTTCAGCTCCTACAACTATGTGTCCGATACGCCGCCCATGCTGGCCGTCAATATTTCCGCCCAGGACGATGGCGCCCTGAAGGACACCGCCCGCAACATCCGGGAAACCGGCGAGTTCGTGGTCAATGTGGCGACGCGCGCCGTGCTGGATCTGATGAACGCCAGCAGCGCCTTGTATCCCTCGCATGCCAGCGAGGCCGAGCATCTGGGCATTGCCACGCTGCCCGGCCGCCTGGTCAAGGTGCCGCGTGTGGCGATTTCACCCGTGCAGATGGAGTGCCGGCTGGCGCACATGGTGCCGTTGGGAACAGGCACCAATACGCTGTACATCGGCGAGGTGGTCATGTTTCATCTGGATCCGGCCGTGTACGACGGGAATCATGTGGATAGCGTCGCCATCGATCCCATTGCCCGCCTGGGCGGGCCGTTCTACGCGGCTTTGGGCGAGATTCTCAAGCGCCCGCGTCCCACCGTCCCGCGGATCGATCCCTAGTATATTTGCGCGTCGGCCGACCGACCCAAAACCGGGCCGTGCACAGGTTCCGGCAATCCGGGTTTTCCGGCCGTTCGACAACTGATATATTCCGTTCTCGCCCGGGCTTGCCGTGGTGTTCGCGTGTCCGGGTAGAATCATTGAAAAATACAATACACCTTATCAATATCGTCTTATTGCCATGAGTGATGGCAATGGCCGAGACTGGTGGTTCTATATCAGGAGTTGTCATGCGCATATGCCGGTTTGATTCGGATCGTCTGGGAGTCGTCAAGGGCGATACGGTTTTTGATGTGACGGCGGCGTTGGATATGCTGCCGGCGGCCACCTACCCATTGCCGCGCGTCGATCTGCTCGTTCAGAATCTCGATCGCGTCCGCAGCCGTATCGACGAGATCCTGCCTTCGGCAACGGCGCATGCCTTGGCCGATGTCACGCTGTTGAGCCCGGTTGCCAACCCCGGCAAGCTCGTTGCCGCGCCGGTCAATTACCGCAAGCACCTGGACGAAGCACGGGCGGACGCCGCCATCCACCACAATAGCCAGGTCGCCGAGATCCAGCGCGTCGGGCTGTTCCTGAAAGCGAACAGCTCGCTGGTCGGGCCCAGCGCGGGCGTTGCCATCCGCCACCCCGACCGGCGCAACGACCATGAAATCGAATTGGCGGTCGTCATCGGCAAGGCCGGCGTCAAGATCCCCAGCGCGCGGGCGTGGGACTACGTTGCGGGCTATTGCATCGGCCTGGACATGACGGTGCGCGGCCCGGAGGAGCGCAGCCTGCGCAAGTCCGTTGACAGCTACAGCGTTCTGGGGCCCTGGCTGGTCACGGCCGACGAGCTTGCCGATGCCACCAGCCTGGATTTCCAACTGACCGTCAACGGCGAACCGCGCCAGAAGGCCAATACGCGCGACCTCATCATCGGCATTCCCGAGCTGATCGAGTTCGCCTCGTCTTTCTATACCTTGCACCCCGGCGACGTCATCTACACGGGCACGCCGGAAGGCGTCGGCCCCGTGCAGTCCGGAGATTGCATCGTGGCCGAATTCCAGGGTATCGGGTCGATGCAGGTCATGGTACGCAACGATAATCAATAAATTTCTTTGGCAGTCCAAACCTGAGGAGAAAATGGTATGAATCAATTCGCGAAACTGGGCCTCGGCCTGGCTTTGTCCGTATCGGCCGTGGCGGCCCATGCGCAGGATCCCGTCAAAATAGGCTTCATCACGACGTTGTCGACCCCGGCGGGCTACATCGGCGAGGATGAACGCGACGGCTTCGCCCTGGCGGTACAGCAAGAGGGCGGCAAGCTGGGCGGCGTTCCGGTCGACGTGGTGGTCGAGGACGATGGCCTGAAGCCAAGCTCGGGCAAGCAGTCGGCCGACAAAATGCTGCAGGAAGGCATACGCCTGTTCACCGGCATCAATTTCTCCAATGTGATGATTGCGGTGGCTCCCGCCGTGGTCAAGGAAGGAGGCTTTTACGTCAGCCTGAACGCCGGCCCTTCGAATTTCGCCGGCAAGGCATGCGACAAGAATCTGTTCTCGGTGGGTTTCCAGAACGATTCGCATAGCGATACCGCCGCCATGGCCGCCAACGAGGTGGGCATCAAGAAGATCGTCCTGGTTGCGTCCGCCTATCAGGCGGGGCGCGATTCGCTAAGCGGCTTCAAGCGTGAATTCAAAGGCGAGGTTCTGGCCGAAATCTACACCAAGCTCGACCAGTCGGACTATTCCGTCGAACTGGCGCGCATCCGTTCGCTGAATCCCGACGGCGTATTCCAGTTCCTGCCGGGCGGCGCGGGCATCAACTTCGGCAAGCAGTTCGCCAATTCGGGCTTGAACAAGTCCGTGAAAATGGTGACCACCCTCGCTTTGGACGACCGCATGCTGGCCGCCCTGGGCGATGCGGCCGACGGCTACTACCTCAGCACGCTCTGGACCGCCAGCCGCGATAACCAGGCCAGCAAGACCTTTGTGGCCGATTTCGAAAAAACCTTCAAGCGCCGTCCTTCCAGCTATGCGGCCACGGCGTACGACACGGCCCGCGCCATCGGTTCGGCCCTGAAAGCCGTCGACGGCGACTACAAAGGCAAGCCCGACCAGTTCCGCGCCGCCCTGCGCAAGGCCGACTTCCAAAGCGTGCGCGGCAATTTCCATTTCGGGCCCAACCAGTATCCCGTGCAGGACTGGTCTCTTGCGCACATCGAGCGCAATGCCGATGGCAAGCTCGACTACAAAGTCATCAAGACCCTGGTCAAGGATCACGGCGACGTCTATTCGTCCTTGTGCAAGATGAATGGATGAACGGAGTCCTTCCCCGAGTCGGGGCGAGGGCATTGAAGCCTGCCGCTCGAGGCGGCTTCAAGGCTCGCGCGGCCGCTATAGTGCATAAGAGTGTTCAGGCACGAGTACCGGGGGAGCAACGACGTATGCTGGATCATCCTGTTCGGCCTTTAGACGCTGCTCCAGCAAGCGTCGGGCGCGTATGGGCGCCTCATCCAGCTTGATGGCGACCTTTGGCACCTGCGCATCCAGAATCTGCATTTGTTTCTGTTGCCGTTCGAGTATGATTTTGTCTTCGCTGAAGGTTGCCGCAATGCCCGCCCTGATCGATTCGGTGAGCTCGGTTTCTTCGAGCCGGTAGTTGCGTACGAAAGCCCAGAAATAGTGGGTCGAAGTTTCCGATTCGGGCGTCAGCAAATGCAGGACATGCCCGATCTGCGCTGAAGCCCGTTCTCGTTCCACAGGATGCACGCCCACCACCGTGATATTGAGCGATGGAACCAGGTTGACTGCAATTTGCCAGCGGTTTATCAGGCCGTCGTGTTGGAGCGTCAGGCGGAAAAAGGGCGGAGGCTCGATGCTGGGCATTTCCCGGTGCGCACGCACGATGCAGTCCGCTTCCGTGGTGACGGTGGGCGGATAGTTGGCGATCGATATCTCTTCATGGTTGCCGATAGTGCCTTTGTGCACGTAGGTTTCGTGGCTGAGGTCGAGCAGATTGTCGTTCAATAGCCGGAAATTGGCTTCGATATGATGGTAGCCGCTGGATGAAGCCCATTCGGGACTGCTGTTCCAGTGGATGTCGGGGATAAGTTCGGGCTTGGCCAAACCGGGGTCGCCCATCCATATCCACGCAAAGCCATGGCGCGACACCAGAGGGTACGTCCTGACGTTGGCTGCCGCGGGGATATTGGCTTGTCCCGGCACATCGGTGCAATGCCCATCCGCCGAGAATCGCATGCCATGATAGCCGCATTGCAGATCGTCGTTTATACGCTTGCCGCAAGACAAGGGCATGAGCCTGTGGGGGCATAGGTCGTCCAATGCCGCAAGCTTGCCATCGGAAGTGCGGAACATGACGACAGGCACATCCAGCAGGCGGCGAGCTATGAACGGCTGTTCAAGCTCATGGTCGAAGGCGGCAATGTACCAGACGTTTTTGACAAACATGGAATTTCTCCTTTAATGCGTATTGCCGATTCGTACCGGCAAAATGTATCGATGATCGGACGTGAGCCGACCGTATCTTTCATACGCCCAGGTACTGCTCCAGCATCGGGCGTTGCTGAACGAATCGCGCTGCGCTGCCTTCCCAGGCGATGCTGCCTTTTTCGATCACATAGTGATGGTCGGCGATCCGGCTAAGCACATCGATGTTCTTGTCGATGAGCAGCACAGCGAGCCCTTGATTGCGCAGGGTGCGCAGACATTCCCAGACTTGTTCGCGAATGAGCGGGGCAAGGCCTTCGGTGGCTTCGTCGAGGATGAGCAGGCGTGGATTGGTCATGAGCGCTCTTCCAATTGCAAGCAATTGCTGTTCTCCGCCCGAAAGCTGGAAACCCAGATTGCCCGAACGTTCTTTCAGGCGCGGGAAAAGGTCGTAGATGCGCTCCAGCGTCCAGCCCGGACGGCCGGATGCGCTTTTGCTCCGCTCCGTGGCGATCAGGTTTTCCCTGACGGTCAGGTTGGGGCAGACCAGGCGGCCCTCGGGCACCAGGCCAAGGCCAAGCCGGGCGATGCGGTGCGCTTGCAGGTGTTCGATTGCCACGCCCTCGAAGGCTATGCGGCCTGTGCGTGCTGCAAGCAGTCCCATCAACACTTTGACCAGTGTCGTCTTGCCCATGCCGTTGCGTCCCAGCAGTGTGACGAATTGTCCCTGCTTCACCTTCAGGTTCACGTTGAACAGGACTTCGGTATGGCCGTATCCCGCCGAGATTCCGGCAAGCTCAAGCATGGGCATGGTCGCCTCCCAGATAATGCGTGCGGACTTCGGGGTTGCCGCGCACTTTGTCGGGCGTGCCGCATATCAATTCCTTGCCGTGCACCAGCACGCTGATGCGGTCGGCCAGGCCGAAAACAGTATTCATGTCGTGTTCGACCAATACCATCGTGAGTTTGCCCTTGAGGCTGCGGATCAGTTCGACGATGCGGATGGAGTCATCGGCACCCATGCCCGCGGTTGGCTCGTCCAGTAAAAGCAGCTTAGGCCGGGAAACCAGCGCCATGGCGATTTCCAGTTGACGCTGCTCTCCGTAGGCCAGTTCGTCGGCGGGAACGTCTTGCTGATCGAGCAGGCCCACCGCATCCAGCGCGTCCAGGGATTTGTCTGTCAGGATCGGTTCGTTGCGCATGGGCCGAAGGAACCTGTAGCTGTTCCCATCCACCCCCTGGGCGGCGATCCGGACATTGTCGATGGCGGAGAAGCTTTTCAACAGGGAGGTAATCTGGTAGGTGCGCGCCACGCCGTTACGGCAGCGCCAGTAGGACGGCTGCCGCGTGATTTCCTGCCCATCGAGCACTATGCTGCCGCTGTCGGGCATGAGTTCTCCGGCAAGTTGCGCCAGCAACGATGTCTTGCCCGCGCCATTCGGTCCGATAATGGCCCGCAGTTCTCCTGTGTCGACCCGAAGATCGACCGAGTCGGTGACTTTCAGGGCGCCGTATGCTTTGCAGAGAGAGCGAGTTTCAAGCATGATGTTCCTTCGTCGAGCTGATCGCGGCTTCCCGCCGTTTCGATGAAAGCGAACCCAGCAACCCCTTGCGCGCATAAAGGACGCAAAGAACCAGTATGGGCCCGAACCAGACGGCCCAGTGCTCGGTGACGTCCGGCAGGAATTTTTCAAGCGTGAGGTACACCATGGCGCCGAAGATGGGGCCGGCTACTGTGCCCATGCCGCCCAGGACGACCATGACAATGAGTTCGCCCGATCGGCTCCAGTGCATGACCGAGGGGCTCATGAAAGACTCATGGGTTGCGTACAGGCCGCCGGCCAGGCCGGCCAGGGCCGCGGCCATGATGAAGGCGCAAAGCCTGTAGTGGTAAACATTGAAACCCAGCGCTTTCATGCGCCGCTCGTTGTCGCGTGAGCCTTGCAGGACGGTGCCGAAGCGCGCTTGGACGATCCTCCATGTCGACCACAAGGCAAGCAGCAGAATGCCCAGCACGACATAGTAGAAAATCGTGTTGTTCGAAAGATCGACGAATCCCAAGGCATGCAGGTTGCTCTTGAACCGAAGGCCGTCGTCGCCGCCCGCGCTTTTCATGCCTATGAAGATGAAATAAAGCATTTGCGCGAAAGCCAGCGTGATCATGATGAAGGCGACTCCTTTCGTGCGCAGGCTGACGGCGCCGATGATACAGGCGATTGCGGCCGCGGCGCCCGCCGCGAGCAGCCAGGATACGACGGGATCCGACCAGAGCATCCATTGGCCGGCATGTTGCGCGTTTTGCGCGGCCAGATTTATGAAGGCGACGACATAGGCTCCGACTCCAAAAAAAGCAGCCTGCCCGAAGCAGATCATGCCGCCATATCCCATGATCAGATTCAGGCTCAGGGCGGCCAAGGCGAAGATGAGAATGCGGCGAAACTGGGTGATCAGGTAGGACTGTTCCAGTAGTCCGGCGGCCAGAGGCAGAACGATCAAGAGGACGATCAGTGCTACGGTGACCCAGCCTTGCGCGGACAGGCCGGGCCAAAGCGGGCGAGTACGATGAGATTGCCGTTCTCGTTCGGGGAGGCCCGGGGCGCGCGGCAGGGCCGCCTCGCGATTGCTGCTGGTGGGTGTATGCATGATTTTATTCGGGCAATGGTGATCAGTTGCGAGAAAAAAGCCCGTCGGGCCGGAAGCTGAGGACGAGGATCATCAGCAGGTAAGTGGAGATATCGCCGATGCTGGTGGGGGCTCCCGTCAGGGCCGGCAGCAGCCGGCCTATGGTATCCACCAGACCGACCAGAAGAGCGGCGAAGAAAGCGCCCCGGACGGATCCGATACCGCCTACGACCAGCACCAGAAGACTCTGGATCAGCAGGGCATCCCCCATTCCCGACTGGACGGAATACAGCGGAGCCGTCAACGCGCCCGCGACTGCCGCCAAACTTGCGCCGAGCGCGAATACCACGGCCGACAGGACGGACGTATTGATCCCCAGGGCCGGCATTACGCCGCGTTGGCTTGCCACCGCCCGGATACGCATGCCCGTTCGGGTACGCGCCACCAGCCACCAAAGCAATGCGGCCAGCGCAACGCCCACCACGATGAGGAACAGCCGGTAGGCGGGGAAGGTGCCGCCACCGGGCAGGTCGACGCCGCCAAGCAGACGCGATGGGATATCGATATAAAGCGCGCCGGGGCCCCAGACGATGCGAACCAGTTCGTTGAAGAACAGGATCAGGCCGAACGTGGCAAGAACCTGGTCGAGGTGGTCGCGCTCGTAAAGACGCCTCAGTATCAACCATTCCATGACGGCGGCAACGAGCGCGGTCATGGCGACGGCGCCAAGCACCGAAATGGGAAAGTTCTGGGTCCAGGCCCACAGGGCGGCGCAGAAATAAGCTCCCAGCATGTAAAGAGAGCCGTGAGCCAGATTGAGTATGCCCATGATGCCGAAGACCAGTGTCAGGCCCGCGGCAATGATGAAGAGCGATAAACCCAGTTGCAAGGCATTGAGCAGTTGTTCGAAAGCCAAGCCCATCGAGTTTTCTCCTTGATGCTATCTGCCGCGCCCAGATCGAAGCGACGATATTTTTATGCAATAGTGTTGTATCGAGATAACTATATATCAGAAAATTGCTTATTGCGATCTAGGGAAATCACCAAATTACTTTCCATTTTCTTTAATAGTATTGTTCGTACGCAACTATGTTGTTTTAAATAATGAACATGAGGAGACATGGAATGAGAAAGCAGATGTTGTCGGCCGCATGGCTGCTCGCGGCTTGCGGGCTATGCGGACAGGCCGCCGTGGCGGATGAAGCGGCGCCGAATGAGATCAAGATCGGTTACGTCAATACGTTTTCGGGCCCCAGCGGCGTGCTGGGCAAGCAGTATCGGGACGGCTTCGACCTGGCGCTGGATGAACTGGGCGGCAAGATGGGCAAACTGAAAGTGGTCGTGGAGTACGGAGACGACCAGCTCAAGCCCGATATCAGCAAGTCGGTCGTCGAACGCATGGTTCACCGCGACAAAGTGGATCTGGTGGCGGGATTCAATTTCTCGAATGTCTTGCTTGCCTCGATCGATACGGTGACCGGCGCGGGCAAGCTGCTGGTGGGTTCGAACCCGGGACCCTCCATGCTTGCCGGCGAGCAGTGCCAGCCCAATTTTTTCAATGCGGGGCAGCAGAACGATGGCGCCAGCGAAACCCTGGGGCGCTATCTCAAAGAGCAAAAAGTGAAAAGCGTTTACGTTCTGGCGCCGAACTACCAGGCTGGACGCGATATGGTGACGGGCTTCAAGCGGGGGTTTGGGGGGAATCTGGCCGGCGAGGTCTACACACAACTGGCGCAGACCGATTTCTCCACTGAATTGAGCCAGGTGCGCGCCGCCAATCCCGCCGCGGTATTCGTGTTCATGCCCGGCGGCAATGCCATCAACTTCGTCAAGCAGTGGGCGCAGGCCGGCATGACGGGGAAGATTCCCCTGTATTCCGTGTATACCGTGGATCATTCGACGCTCAAGGCGATCGGCGGCGCGGCGGTGGGGACGCTGGGTGTTTCCCAGTATGTCGAAGACTTGCCCAATCCGGCCAATCAGAAGTTCGTCGCCGCATTCGTGAAGCGCAATGGCTATCTTCCGTCCGAGTACGCGGCGGCGGCCTACGATACCGCGATGCTGATCAATAGCGCTGTGGTGCAGACCGGCGGCAAGATCCATGACATCGAAGCCATGCGCGCGGCGCTCAAGAAGGCGGACTTCCAGTCGGTGCGCGGGTCGTTCCGGTTCAATACCAATCAGATGCCGATCCAGAACTATTACCTGCGCGAAACCGTAAAGCTGCCGGACGGGACTTTGGGATTTGCCACGCGTGAAACGGTAGCCAAGGATTATGCCGATCATTACGCGGCGGCATGCAAGGCCATTAAATAACAGGGTTCTTCAATTGCAACGACCGTAGCGGTCAGGCATCAGGGAAAATCGCTGCATGGTTGGAGAAAGGGGCATGTATGCCCCTTTTCCGTAAATCTGGCATGATTGAAGCTTCTTCGAATAGATCAGCGGCATGCCGGTAAATTTATGGAGTGCAAAGAATGAAAGGCCAGGAGGATCCAGGTTTCGACGGCGACGATCTTTTGGCGGGAGGAGAACGCAAGCCTCGCGGCATACAGTCCATCATCATCGGCTTCAAAATTCTCGAATGCCTGGCCGAAGCGCCGACCCCGTTGGGGTTGAAAAACCTTGCTCAGGCCACGCACATGCCATCCAGCAAGCTGCGATTCTACTTAATCAGTTTTCTGGAGTTGGGGCTGGTGTACCAGGATGGCGCCAGCGGGCGCTACGGCCTGGGGCCGGCAGCGTTAAGGCTGGGGCTGGCGGCACTGGAGAAGATCGATGTCATACACATGGTGCGAGGCGAAATGGCCGAGCTTGCCGACCAGCTTGGCTATACGGTTTTCCTGTGCGTTTGGGGTACTCATGGTCCTACGGTGGTTGACCGTGTCGATGGCCGCAATCGAACCGTGCTGGAAATTCGAGTGGGTAGTGTGCTGCCGCTTCTGAGCTCTTCAGCCGGACGCGTGTTTGCCGCTTTCATGCCTAAGTCGGCCACGGCCGCCATTGGCCGGCGTGAGCAAAAGCAGGCCGCGGACCAGGGCGATTCTTCCTTGATCAGCGGCCCCGATGTCGTCATCGACATCATCCGGGCTGAACGGTTTGCCCGTGCTTCGGGAACCTTGTTGACCGGCTTTACCGCAATTGCCTCTCCCATTCTGGACAGGGCAGGCACTCCGCTGGCGGTTGTTTCCGTGGTGGGGGCTGTTGGAAAAATGCCCGATAGCAAAGAAAAGCCGCCAGGCCAAGCGTTGCTGGAGCTTACGACGCGCCTTAGCCGCCAGATAGGCTGGGAGGCGGATTCCTAGCGCCTTGGCTTTCGTGGGCGCTTGAGACAACCGGCGGGTGGCGCTATCTGTCGCCACCGTTTCTTTCATGGCGCTCGGAGGCCGGCGCGTGGGATTGCCGGTGTTCCTGTCTGTGTTCCTGTCTCTGGGCCTGGCGTTCGGCCGGGGGCCTCGCGTGGGCGGCTTCGTTGTGGAATTCGTGTGTGCGGGTCACGTTCGCGGGTCTTTCTCCGCCCGGCGCGCGGTGGGGCTGCTGCGGAGCCTGAGGTTGCGGGTGTGCCTGCGGTTGCTGTTGCGGCGGTCGCTGTTGCGGTGCCTGCTGCGGTTGCCGCATTGTCGGCGGGGGCTGCGAAGCGCGTGTCTGAGTTTGCGCGCGCGGCGCCTCGGCGGGAGGGGGCGTGCGCGTTACGCCCTGGCCGGGCGGCGTGTGCCCGAAGCTGGAACGATTGCCGGCCGGTGGCGGCCCCGCATGTTCGGGCCCGGGTCTGTCGTGCATGGAGCCCGGAGGGGCGGCGTGGCGTGGATTGCCGTAGTGCTCCCGAATGGCTTCATGACGATAGGCGGCGGCGCGGCGCTGTTCGAATTCTCGATGCCAGACCGGGCCGGTGATGTGCGTGCGGTTGAAGCGGTTATAGCGGTTCACGTTGATGTCGAAACGGCGATGCCGCCAGTCGTAGCTGCTCCAGAGCACGCCGCCCACGATGAAGGCGGCCGTGAAGGTAATGACCGGTCCTCGGACAACATAGCGCGGCGGATGCCAATAGTAGGGCAGGTAGCCGGGATACGGCCAGGGGCCGTAGATGACGATGGGGTTGTAGATGGGGACGTAGATCGTATCGGGCTGAACCGGCGCGATGGCGATGATGGACGGGCTGCCGGAGACGGTGACGGTCTGCTGCGGCCCCGATTGAAGATTGCCAGCCGCCTGGGCGCGGGCGCGCAGGCGCTGCACCGCCGCCATGACGTCTTCCTGCTGATCGAGGAAAGCGTTGCCCAGCTGGCCCGTCCAGCTGATTTTCTCGTTCATCATTTCCAGCACATCGGGAAATGCCGCCACGGACTTTACGCTGGGATCCCAGGGTTTGTTCGCCAGCAGGCCCGACAGTTGTTGATCCGACAGGTTTTGCGGCTGGCCGGCCCGCCAGCGGGCCGCTTCGACGATTTCCAGCGGGTAGGTAGAGGCCATGAGCACCTGCGAGAGCAGCGGGTCGGGGTAGAGGGCGATGGGCGCCACCAACTGCTCGAGCTCTTCGGGGCTGTAGGCGTCGGCGGCCTGGGACGGCGCTGTGCCCAGGGCGAAAAGCAGGCCGATCAGCATAAAGGCCAGACGTGAAAATAGGTAAGCCATGAACCACTCCGGATTGCGGAAGCACGATTCGCCGCATCGGTTTCACTATAGAACAGCTTACGTTGTCCAACGCAGCCCGCGCGGGATTTTTTGGAAGTTTGCGTAGCTGTTGTAAGCGACTGTTGCCGGACCAGCGCCAAATACTCGTTGGCCCATACGGGTATCATCTAACATTCACGGCGTTCGGTGCATGGCGGCGGGTGGTTCTGCGCCGGTCGTGTGGGCGGCGATGATGTCCGCAGCTCATGTGGCGAGATAGTGGATCGCCACAAGTGGTATCTCTTTGTTTGTTTTCCTTGGATCAGCAGCTATGTTCAGATGGCTTGCCGGCAAAGGCGCCAGCCGGCGGCGCGTCATGCGCGAACTCTCCCTTATTTCGCCCCAGGCATGGCGGCGGGTGGTTGACGGCCTGCCTTTCCTGGCGGGCCTTTCGGCGCAGCAGGACGACGCCTTGCGCGCGCGCGCCGCCTGGCTGCTGGCCAGCAAGACGTTCAGCGGCGCGCAAGGGTTCGAGGCGACCGACGACATCCGGCTTGCCATCGCCATCCAGGCGGCCTTGCCCATCATGGAGCTCGATCCATCGCTTTACGAGGGTTGGGTGGAAATCGTGGTGTATCCGGGCGGCTTTTTGATTCCGCGCAGCGAGGTTCACGAGGACGGCGTGGTGCACGAATATCTGCTCGAGGCTTCGGGCGAAGCCTGGGAGGGCGGGCCGGTCATTCTTTCGTGGGAAGACAGCGAGTCGGGCGGGCGCCCAGCCATGAACGTGGTCATCCACGAGTTCGCGCACAAGCTGGATTTGTACGGCGGCGCCGCCGACGGCATGCCGAGTCTGCATGACCACGCGGATATTCGCCCCGCAACCTGGATGCGCGTGCTCGATGCTGCCTTTGACGATTTCAATACCGCCCTCGATGCCGTCGAGGACGCCATTCCGCGCCACATCGATCCCGAATCCGAAGCGGCCGCCCCCTGGTACGACAGGCTTCCTCTGGATCCCTATGCGGCCACGGATACGGCGGAGTTCTTTGCGGTCAGCTCCGAAGCTTTCTTTGTGGATCCCGAGCCCTTGGCGCGGACTATGCCCGAGTGGTACGGCTTGCTGCGGCAATACTATCGGCAGGATCCGCTGGAGCGGATGGCGAACCGCCTTCGCTCTTGACCGTTTGCCTGATGTATTCGATCAGCCGTGTCACTGGCGACGGAGGGGTTTGGTAGCGTGGCAGGTAAGCACAGGTAAGCAGCGAAATGCGCGGGCGGAAGGGTTTGACGACCAGGTCGTCGAACATGCCTCCGCCCAGTGTAAGCGGGTTTACCAGGCCGATACCCAGGCCGCTGCGCACCAGGCAACACGACGTAATGCTGTTGCTGGCGATCAAGCGTTCTCCGATTACCGCTTTTTCCTGCTGGAAAGTAGCATCGATAAGGCGTGTGGTTGGCGAGTTTTCGGGCAGCACAATGACGGTTTCGTTGCGCAGGTCGTGGACGCGTATCACGCTGCGTTCGGCCAAGGGGTGGCCTGGAGGCAAAACCGCCACCAGCAGGCTTTCGGCGAGCAGGTGGGTTTCGCACAACTGCATGATGCGCGCTTCCGTGTCGGCCACCGCCGGCGTGGCGATACCGATATCGACATCCTGGTTGGCCACCATGTCGAAGATGGCATGGGTTCTTTCCGCCAGTACTTCAAATTGCAGGTGCGGGAAGCCGGCGCGCAGTTGCTTCAGGGCTTGCGGCACCAGATGGGTAAGCGCGGGGCCGCCGACGGCAAGTCTCAATTGCGTACGTTCGTTATGGCGCAGGCCGTAGGTGGCTTCGCGCGCTAGATCCAGGTGGCGCAAGGCTCGTTGGATCTGTGGAAATATTTGTTCGGCTTCGGGGGTTGGCCGCAGCCGGCCCTGAATGCGCGCAAACAGTTTTACTCCGGCTTCGCGTTCGAGCAGGCGCAATGTCTTGCTGACGGCGGGCTCGGACACGGACAGCTTGAGCGCGGCCTCGGACAGCTTTTGGCTGGTCATCATGACCAGGAATACTTCGAGGTGGCGGGAGTTGATGAGGTCGGAGCGCATAAGTGGAAACACCGTTCTCGATAGCCGGAGGAGGCAGGTGATCAGGTAAAGCACATTATATATAACTTAACTTTAAGTTAAGTCGATTTTCATTGCGCGGCTACCCTTGGGTCGCTGAGAATGTCTTCACCAAGAACACAGCCATCAGGGTGCGGGCCGGTCGATACATACAAGCCGGCCAATCCGCGCACTGGCGGCGACACGGATAGACAGACGAGGTATGTGCAATGGAAAGCATGGTGAGCAGCTTGCAGGATACACACTCCGACATGCGCGCCTATATCGGCCGCCGCAATGAAAAGCTATTCGACTGGGGCGCGTTTACCTTCAATGAAGGCTATCCGGAGCTTGAACGCGCCCAGATACGTTATATCGGCGCGGGAGGATCGCCCAAGACCGACGATCCCAATACCCTCAAGCCCGAGAACTTTACCTTGTCGATGATCCGCCAGAACGTGGGCAAGTATGCGTCCAGTCACGCGCACGAGGTGGAAGAGTCGTTCCTGGTGCTTGGCGGCGTCCTGTCGGTCTACTGGGTATGGGGAGACGAAGCGCTGGTCGGGCGTGTCGGGCGCAAGGACTTGTGCCTTAACGCCAGAGAGCAGCCGCATGGCTTTCGCAATGAAGGCGTGGAGCCGGTTACGGCGTCGATCACGGTGGGAACCGGCAAGCCGTTGCCGCCATCGTTCGCCATTCATCCGCGCGACGGCGACCCGGAGCGCGCCGCGCGTTTCGGCGCCGAAGCCGACAAGATATTCCCGCTCGACTTTGAAAGCGACGATCCGCGCCATCGCAAGTTCGCCAGGCATGTCGTGCGCTACAGCCAGCAGCCGGTGCATCGCTGCCCGGGCTTCTTCAAGAAGGTTTACATCGGCGAAGGCGGGGCGCCCGCCGGCACGTACCGCATGGATCTCATCCATATGAATCCGGGCCAGGGCGTGAAGCTGTACGACCGCGATGTCGAGGACGTCTACCTGGTTCTCGAAGGCGTGGTCACGGTAGGCTGGGATATCGGCGGGCGCATTGTCGAGCAGCGTCTGGGAGCGCACGACCTTATCTTCAACCCCGCCGGTAGGCCGCATTATTTTCGTAACGACGGTTGCGACAATGTCCAGTTCATGATGCTGACTGGAAAACGCGACCCGGAAGATGTGCGTTTCCAGGCGGCCTGAATGGATAGGCCCGTATCCGTGCTTCCGCCATTGCAGACGGTCGAGCTGGGCGATGGATTTCGTGTCGGCTATCTCGAGCGGCCGGGCGAGCTCGAGCCTATTGTGCTGCTTCACGGCATTGGTTCCGCCTCCAGCTCCTGGAGGCATCAGTTGAACGGCTTTCCGGGGCATCGGATCCTCGCCTGGGATATTCCCGGTTATGGGGGCTCGACCGGGATCGAGGCCGACTGGCCGGTGGTGGGCGATTATGCCGATGTTCTGGCTCGATGGTTCGACGCCCTGGGCCTCGAAGCCGCGCATGTGGTGGGGCACTCGCTGGGCGCCTTGATGGGCGCGCGGTTTGCCGCTGAGCATCCCGGCCGTATCTTGAGCCTGACGTTGGTCAGTATTGCGGCCGGACATGCGTATCTTCCCGAAGAGCAGCGCAAGGCCAAGCTGCAGGGAAGGGTTGAGGCGGTCACCACCATGACTCCCAGAGAAATGGCGGAAAGGCGCGGCCCGCGCATGGTGGGCCCCGATGCCGATGAGTCCATGGTGCGCGCTGTCATCGAGTCCATGGCCAAGATCAAGCCCCGGGCCTATGTGCAGGCTGCACGCATGTTGTCCCGAGCCTGGATACACGACGATATTGCGCGTTTGCCCTCCGCCATGCGCGTGCAGTTCGTTCTGGCCGATTCCGATGTCATCACTCCGGTCGAGCAAAACCTTGGGGTGGCCAGGGGCCGGCCGAGCGCCGCGGTCCATGTGCTTGGTGGAGCGGGACATGCTTTATATGTCGAGAAGCCGGCGGAGCTCAACAGCCTGCTCGGTGCGTTTTTTAACCACGAAGAAAGGCGGGCATCCATAACGTAGCAGCAAACGGCAAGGGCGGAAACACGCTCGATCCGATCACATCACTCTTGGAGGAGGAACCATGAAAGCATGGAAACAGTTGTTCGCGGCAATGATCGTGGCGTGCGGCGCCATGTCGTCCGCGCAGGCTTTGGAGCAAGTTACCTACCTGAATCCCGCGCCGCTTAGTCTGCCGACTTTCGCGCCTTTGCAAATCGCCAAAGTACGCGGGTACTTCAAGGACGAGAATCTCGATGTCAAGCTTCTGATCGGCCGCGGCGGGGCGGACGTGGCCAAGCAGGTGGCGGTGGGCAATGCCGATCTTGGCGGCGCGATGGGAGACACGACGATGATTGTGCGCGCCAACGGTCTCCCCCTGCGAGCGGTGGCTCTTTTGGGCGGGCACCCGCTCATGAAGATCGCGTCGCGCGAAGATGGACCCATCAAGAAGATCACCGACCTGCGCGGCAGGAAGATTGCCGTCAATTCATTCCAGGATACCGGCTACTACGCATTGCTGGGGGCGTTGTACGGCAGTGGCTTGAAACGTGACGATGTTGAAGTCCTGGCTCCCGGCCCGGCCGGGGTCACCAAGCTGATGGCGGCCGGAACGGTCGACGCCATCATGGCTACGCCCGATTGGGGGGTGTATCTGGAAAAGGACGGCATGAAGCTGCACTACATCAGCGTGGAGGATGTTTTTCCGTCCATGGCTCAGGCCATTATTGCCTCGGATGCCGTCATCAAGAACAGGCCGCAGATCGTGAAGGGCTTCGTGCGCGCCGTGATGCGGGCATTGAATGACATTGTGCGGGATCCTGAGGCCGCCGCGAAAGATTTCGTGGTGGCCGTACCCGAGCAAAAAGGCCGCGAGAAAGTCGTCGAGGCGATCATACGGCGCATGGTTCGGGATGTCTACAGCGTGCCCGATCCCAAGCAGCTGGGCCGTTTCGATCCCAAAGTGTTGAAGAAGGTGCAAGACTTCTACCTGGAGCACAAGTTGATCGAGAAGGCCGTTCCCGTCCAGGATCTCTACACCAATGAATTCGTCGAAGCCAGTTCGAATCAATGACGCAATAACGGAGAATGAAGGTGAATCAACCTCTACGAGTCGATTTCCTGCGCGGCATACGCATGCGGGCCCCGGGAGTGAAAGCGACACGCCAGTTCTACGAGACGAGCTGGGGGCTTTCCTGTGTGGCTGAAACGGAAGACGCGCTTTATTTTCGTGGAACCGATGCCGAGCAGTGGATCTATGCGCTGCGTGAAGACGATACGTATGGCATCGATTACCTGCATTTCGGAATGTCCTCGCGCGAACGCATCGATCAGCTTTATGCCCGGCTTCAGGCCGAGCCTCGCGTCGAGGTGGGGGACGCGCCCGCCGAGGTGGAAACTCCGGGAGGCGGGTATGGCTTTTACGCGGTCGATCCGGAAGGCCGCCGATTGCGCTTCACCGCCGACGTAGCCCGGCATGCCGATGCCGAGCCGCAGACAGGCAAACCCCGCAAAATCAGCCATGTAGTCATGAATGCAACGGATATTCAGGCTAGCCAGGCATTCTACGAACAGGTGCTGGGCTTTCGCGCCAGCGACTATTCAGCGGATGTGATGGTGTTCCTGCGCTGTACTTCGGAACATCATTCCATTGCGTTCAACCGCAATACGTACACCAGCATCAATCATGTGGCTTTTTTGATGCCGTCTCTGGACAGTTTCATGCGGGGCATCGGGCGTATGCGCACTTCGGGCCGTCAGCCTCCGGCCTGGGGACCGGGAAGGCATGGTCCTGGCTCCAATACCTTTGCCTATTTCGTGTCGCCGTCGAGCTTCGTGATCGAGTACACCTCGGAGGTTCAGGAAATCGACGAGGCGACGCACCAGCCCAAGGTCTGGCCGCGCGATATCCCCGAGGCTTCGGATGTATGGCTTACGGCCGGTCCGCCCAGTCCCGTCATCCGGGCGGCCATGCAGGGCCGGCCCGATCCAGGCTGGCTGGGCCGCACCGTCTGACCAACTCTTTTCGGGAGCGGCCATGCACAGTACTTTGCGGAATGGGGTATTGATAGTGGGGGGAGGCATAGCTGGCATCACGCTTGCCATCGCCCTTGCCCAGCGGGGCATCAAGGCCCGGCTGGTCGAGAAGCAGTCCGAGTGGAAGCCGACCAGCTCCGGTATTTTCATCTACAGCAATGGGCTGGGAGTGATGGACAAGCTTGGCCTGCTCGGCGGCATCATCAGCACGGGATGGGCCAGTTTCGATGGCCGCAATCCTTATCTTGATCGCCAGGGTCGGCTGATCGTCGAGTATTTTTATCCTCGTGTCGCCGGCGACCATGTGCCGGCCATCGTCGGCATCAAGCGCGCCGAGCTGCATCGTGTGCTGATCGATGCTTTGCATCGAACCGATGTGGAAGTGCGCCTTGGCACGACGGTCGCCTCTCTGGTTGACGGAGAGTATGGCGCCGAGGCCGCTTTTTCGGACGGCAGCTCGGGAGTGTTCGACGCCGTGGTGGCCGCCGACGGCATTCGCTCCCAATTGCGCGCCATGGTGTTCGGTCCGCTCGAGCCCACCTTCACCGGTTTTGGCGCCTGGCGCAGCATCCACCGCAAGCCGGACGCCATCGACTCCAAAATCATGATGATGGGCGTAGGCAAGCGCCTGGGCATCATGCCCATCAGCCAAGACAGGCTTTATGTATTCGCCACCAGCAACGAACCGGGCAATCCCTGGTACGACCCGGCGCGTTGGCATATCACCATGCGCGAGAAGTTCGAGGAGTTCAATGGGCCGGCGACCGCGCTGCTCGACGAAATCGTCGCGCCCGAGCAGGTGGTGTATACGGCGGTGGAAGAAGTTCATTGTCCATTGCCATGGAACAAAGGCCGCGTGCTGCTTGTCGGCGACGCGGCTCATGCCTCGTCGCCCTTCATGGGACAGGGCGGCGCCATGGCTCTCGAAGACGCGCTGGTCTTGTCCGAGATGCTGGCTCGGGGCGGGCCCGTGGCGGAGACGTTGGCCGCGTTCGGCGAACGCCGCTATGAGCGATGCAATTTCGTTCAGGAAGCGTCGCGAAAAGTGGGCGAGGCGGGAGGCCTGGAAACCGACGAAGCCTGCAAGCTGAGGGATCAGCGCATGCGCAGTGCCGGACAGCAAGGCGTCGATGCATTCTACGAGCGGATGGCGCAGCCTCTGTGATGATTTTGATTTGAAGCAATAGGGAGTATAGCGATGCGTCTGGTTTCTTTTTGCAGGGATGGCCGCGAAGGGGTGGGAGTCCTCCTGGATGACGATGCCGTTCTGGATTTATCTGCCGTCGAACACGAGGTATTGGCTGGCCGCGCCGGCGACATGCTGTCCTTCATCGAAGGCGGGAAAGAAACATTGTCCGTCGCCCGCGGCTTGGCGGCGAGGCCGCCCGCCGGGGCAGTGGCGAGCATTCAAAGCCTTGTTTTGTTGGCGCCCGTTCCCCGGCCCCGGCGCAATGTGTTTTGCGTGGGCCGCAACTATTTCGACCATGTCAAGGAGGGCGATCGCGCTCAGGGGCGTGAAATGGCCGGCATTCCCGAGTGGCCGCAGTTCTTTACCAAGGCGCCGCAGTCGGTCGTCGGCCCGGGCGCTGATATTCCGGATCATGCGCAGGTGACTTCCGCTCTGGACTACGAAGCGGAGATGGCCTTGGTCATAGGCAAGCGAGGCGTCGATATTCCCGCTGAGCGCGCTCTGGAGCATGTATATGGCTGGACCATCGCCAACGACGTGACGGCGCGTGACGTGCAGCGCCGGCATGTGCAGTTCTTCAAGGGCAAATCGCTGGACGGCAGTTGCCCGCTCGGACCATGGATCGTGCCTGCTCAGGATCTCGATGCTTCCGACCTGGCGATACGCTTGTGGGTCAACGGTGAATTGCGCCAGGACAGCCGCACCAGCCGCATGATTTTCGACGTGCCGGCCATTATCGCGCAGCTTTCCGCCGGCATGGCGCTGGAGCCCGGCGACATCATTCTGACCGGCACTCCGGAAGGCGTGGGTTATGCCATGAAGCCGCCGCGCGCGTTGAAAGCCGGCGATCGGATCGACATTGAAATCGAAGGTATAGGGCGTCTCGCCAATGCCGTTGCGGGCGCCTCGCCGCGCTGAACCCGAACCAAGGAATCCAAGCATGAGCACAAGCAATAAACCTGTCGTTCTGGGCATGTTCCCGCTGGCGCCCGCCGCCCGCAAGGCTTTCGACGAACGCTATACGCTATACCTGACCAATCCGTCCGAAGTCGAAGGCATGGCCTCCGATTCACCGATGGCCGAGGCGGAAATGGTCATCACCAACGGCGTGGTGGGCCTTTCCCGCGCCTCCATGGGAAAACTGCCAAGGCTGCGCCTGGCGGCGAGCTATGGTGTCGGCTATGAAGGCATCGACACGGCCGCCGCGCGCGAAAGAGGCGTTGTCGTGGCCAACGGTCCGGGCGGGAATTCTGAAACGGTAGCCGATCATGCCGTGGGATTGATGCTCGCGCTGGCACGCGGCTACCTGCAAAGCGACGGGGCTATTCGCTCCGGAAAATGGGAGCAGCATGCGCGGCCGACGCTTTGGGCGGCGCGCCTGGGCATCGTCGGGATGGGCAATGTGGGGCGCGGAATCGCGCGCCGGGCCGAGGGCTTCCAGATGAAGATCTCCTATCACACTCCAAGTCCCAAAAACGACCTGCCTTACCGCCATTGCGGCTCCATCGAGCAACTGGCGGCCGAAAGCGATTTTCTGGTGCTGGCCTGTTCAGGCGGAGCCGCCACTCGCAAGCTGGTCGATGCCGCCGTGCTGCGGGCTTTGGGGCAAGCCGGCTTCGGGTTCCTGGTCAACGTGTCGCGAGGCTCCGTCGTCGATACCGATGCGCTGGTACGGGCGCTCGCCGATGGCCTCATCGGAGGGGCCGGGCTTGACGTGTTCGATCACGAACCCGATGTGCCGCCCGCGCTGCTGGCCCAGCCCAACGTCATTGTCACGCCTCATATGGCGGGCCGCTCGCCGGCGGCGACCAAGTTGATGGTCGACATGATGATGGCCAACGTCGATGCCGTCCGGGACGGCAAGCCCGTTCCGTATGCCGTGGCCTGACGGGCCGTTCCAAGGAGCAAGTCATGGCTTTTGAGCAACCTGTTCTGCTGTTTTCCCAAGTCACCCGGCGCTTTCCCGCGCGCCAGCGGCCCGGCCAATGGTTTACCGCCATACAGGATCTCGACTTCGCCGTTCATCCAGGCGAGTTCGTTTCGATTGTCGGCCCTTCGGGCTGTGGCAAAAGCACTATCCTGAATCTGGCCTCGGGGCTGGACAAGCCCAGCAATGGCGGGGTCAAGGTGCTTGGCAAGGAGGTTTGCGGCTCGAATCCTCAAGTTGGCTTCATGTTGCAAAAAGACTTGCTGCTGCCCTGGAGAACCATTCTGCGCAATGTCGAGTTCGGGCTCGAGGCGCAAAACCTCAGTGCGGGCGAACGCCGCAGCCGGGCGTTGCAGGAGCTCGAGCGCTGCCGTCTGCAGGATTTCGCGGGGCGCTACCCGCATCAGTTGTCGGGCGGGCAACGCCAGCGGGCCGCGCTGGCGCGGACGCTGGCCATTCGTCCCGACGTCGTGCTGCTGGATGAGCCGTTTTCGGCGCTGGACGCTCAGACGAAACTGGTGCTGCAGCGCAGCTTCGCCAGCACCATTGCCGCTTCGGGCGTGACGACCCTGCTTATCACCCATGACTTGAACGAAGCCGTCGCCATGTCCGATCGAATCCTGGTCATGAGCGAGCAGCCTGGCCGCATCGTCGAGGAAATCGAGGTCGACCTGCCCGATCGCAGCGATCCGCTGGCGCGGCAGAACATGGAGCGCGCGCGCATGTACACCTCGCATTTATTTAACTCCCTGCACCTGAGCGACCGGGTCGATGACTGAAGCCAAGGAGAACATGGTGAATTCAAACACAACTTCGACGGCGCCCCTGCCGGCGGTCCGCGTCGTGCACCCCGCCACCCAGGGAGGCGCTGAAGCCGTTGCCTTGCCGCCGCCCGAACCGGATCGGACGACCCGCCGGGCCTTGATCCTGAGCGTTATGCTGGCGGCCGTCGTGCTGTTGGCCTGGCAGTACGCATTGCCATTGCTGGGAGTGCCCAAGTACATCATTCCTTCCGTGACGGAGCTATGGGTGGAATTGATGCGGATGTGGAACTACAACAACCTGTGGGAGCATATCCTTTCGACCCTGAGCATGGTGGTGCTCGGCTTCATATTGGGCAGTTTGCTCGGGGCCGTCTGCGGCTATGGCTTGGGATTGTCGCGGCTCTGGGAAAAGGTCTTGTCTCCGTATCTGCTTGCCTTGCAGATCGCCCCGAAGGTGGCGTTCGCGCCATTGTTCATCATGTGGTTTGGCTATAACAACATGCCCAAGCTGGTGGTGACGGTGCTGATCGTGTTTTTTCCGATACTGGTCAATGTTCTGCAGTCGGTGCGCACCGCCGACCGGGATCAACTCAATCTTGCCAAGGCCTACAGCATGAGGCCGTCGCAGATTTTCTGGAAGGTACTGTTTCCGGCTTCGATGCCCCTTTTGATGGCGGGGCTGCGCATCGGAGCGACGCTGGCGGTCATCGGCGTTACCGTCGGCGAAATGGTGGGCGGCCAGGTCGGGCTTGGCTTTCTGATTACCTTTGGCGAAGGGCAGGCCAATACGGCCATGGTGTTCAACGCCATCGGCGTGCTGACGGTCATGGGCATAGTCATCTATGCGGCGGTCGCGTTGCTGGAGGCCAAGGTACTGCATTATCTTCCCAGCGTGACGGAGTAAGCCCATGAACGAACTTGCCATCGACGAGGTGAAAGAGCGCAATGCGTATCGATGCGCGGTCACCATCGAAGGAGACCTGGCGGGCATGGCCGACGTGCTTTCCGACGACTTGCTGTTTGCGCACTTATCGGGCAGCGTCGAGGACAAGCCAGCCTATATGGCCAACTCCACCAACGGCCTGCGTCGCTACCTGGCATTTGCCGAACAAGGCGAGCCCTTGTATCGGGTGTACGGCGATACGGTGCTGGTCAACGGCCGCGTGAAATCCGAACTGCTGATCAAGGGCGAAAGACGCAGCGTAGGCAGCTGCTACCTGGCCGTCTGGCATAGGCAAAACGGCGCCTGGAGGCTGGTGTCCTGGCAATCCACGCCAGCGGCGGAACGAGGCTGAGGCTTCGAACCCGGCTGCGACGCGCATTATTTCATCACTACGCACACCGATGCCGGCATTGTGGCCGGGCATCCATTACGAGCAACACAGGAGACAGGCATGCTCAGGCTTGATTTTCATCCAGCGGGTCGGCATCTGCTGCAGATACCGGGGCCCAGCCCCGTTCCAGACCGCATTCTGCGCGCGATGAGCTATCCCACCATCGATCATCGCGGCCCGGAGTTCGGAGCGCTGGGATTAAGCGTCCTGGAAGGCATCAAGCGCATCTTCAAGACGCGGCATCCCGTCGTAATCTATCCGGCGTCGGGGACGGGAGCGTGGGAGGCGGCATTGTCGAATACGCTGTCGCCCGGCGACGCCGTCCTGATGTTCGAAACCGGGCATTTCGCCGCGCTGTGGAAGAAAATGGCCCTTCGCCTGGGGCTGGATCCCGAGTTCATCGGGCTGCCGGGGCTGGAGGGCTGGCGCCGCGGCGCGCAGCCGCAAATGATCGAGGAACGCCTTCGAGCCGACACGCAAAAACGCATCAAGGCTGTGTGCGTGGTGCACAACGAAACGTCCACCGGAGTCGTTTCGGATATCGCCGCTGTGCGGCGCGCCATCGATGCGGCCGGCCATCCCGCGCTGCTGATGGTGGATACGATATCGGGGCTGGCCGCCGCCGACTATCGCCATGACGAATGGGGCGTGGACGTGACTGTGTCGGGGTCGCAGAAAGGGCTCATGCTGCCGCCGGGCATCAGTTTCAATGCCGTGTCGCCCAAGGCCGTCGAAGCCGGCAAGTCGGCGAAGCTGCCGCGCAGCTTCTGGGACTGGTCCGAGATCATCGAATCCAACAAGTACGGCTACTGGCCGTATACGCCGAATACCAACCTGCTGTATGGCCTGCACGAAGCCATCGGCATGATACTGGAGGAAGGGCTCGATGCCCTGTTCGCCCGTCATCTACGTCTTGGCGAAGCCTGCCGTGAGGCCGTCCGTGCCTGGGGCCTGGAAATTCAATGCGCCGACCCGGCCGCGTACTCCCCGGTATTGACCGGCGTCATGCTGCCCGAATCGTTCGATTCCGATGCAGTGCGCAAGCTCATCTATCAACGCTTCAACATGTCGCTGGGCATGGGGCTTGGCAAGGTCAAGGGACACATGTTCCGTATCGGCCATTTGGGCGAATGCAACGATCTGACCCTGATGGCGGCACTATCGGGGTGCGAGATGGGGCTCGAGCTTGCCGGTGTGCCGCTTGCCGGCAGCGGCGTGGCCGCGGCCATGGTGCATTTGAGCCGCACGCAGGGAGCCTGAGATGCGGAGAATCATGCATGCACGGTCGGGCTTCACTCCCGGTTCCCAGGCCGGTACGAATTTGCAGGCGTTATTGCGGCGGGAACTGCGGGGGGAGGTGGCATTCGATGCGGCCACACGGGGCCGCTACGCGACCGATGCATCCATCTATCAGATCATGCCTGTCGGGGTGGTGGTTCCCGCTGATCAGGAAGATGCCATGCTGGCCTTGCAGATCGCTCGCGAGCACGGCGCTCCGGTGCTGCCGCGCGGCGCGGGCACCAGTCAGTGCGGGCAGACGGTGGGCGAGGCCCTGATCATCGACAACAGCCGGTGCCTGAACAAGGTTCTGGAGTTCGATGCCCAGGCGCGCACGGTGGTGGTCGAGCCAGGTATCGTGCTGGATGAGCTCAACGCCTGGCTGCGCCCGCATGGGCTCTGGTTTCCCGTGGATGTATCGACGTCCGCGCAGTGTACGCTGGGAGGCATGGCGGGCAATAACTCATGCGGCTCGCGCTCCATCGAATATGGGAACATGGTGCATAACGTACTGGGTATCGACGCGGTACTGGCCGATGGTTATCAGGCATACTTCGGGTCTTTGCCCGACTGCGGCGGCGATCTTCGCATGCAGGAATTGATTGGCCGTCTGCAAGCGATCGCCCGCCGCGAGCGCGATGAAATCATCGAGCGTATTCCTCAGGTGCTGAGACGGGTCGCCGGCTATAACATCGATGTGTTCGAATGCCGCAATCCGCGCCCCTACAGCGACGACGGCGTGCCGAATCTGGCGCATATCCTGGTGGGGTCGGAGGGCACGCTTGCCTACACGCGGCAACTGCACTTGAAGCTTGCGCCGTTGCCGCAGCACAAGGCGCTGGGCGTGGTCAACTTCCCGACTTTCTATCAGGCCATGGACATGACGCGCCATATCGTCGGCCTCGGCCCGCAGGCTGTCGAGCTGGTGGATCGCACCATGATCGGCCTATCCATGCAGAATCCCGCGTTCAAGCCGGTCGTTGAACGAGCGCTGGTGGGACAGCCGCAGGCCATTCTGCTGGTGGAGTTCGCCGGGCAGGAGCAGGCGCTGCAATTGCGGAAATTGGCCCGGTTGGTGGAGCTGATGAGCGATCTGGGATTGCCGGGCTCGGTGGTTCAAATACCCGATGCGGCGCAGCAGAAAGAGCTGTGGTCTGTGCGCAAGGCCGGTTTGAACATCATGATGAGCATGAAGGGCGATGGCAAGCCTGTATCGTTCATCGAAGATTGCGCGGTGCCGCTCGAGCATCTGGCCGAGTATACACAGCGGCTGACCGAGGTATTCCATAAGCACGGCACGGAAGGAACCTGGTATGCCCACGCCAGCGTGGGCACGTTGCACGTGCGCCCCATCCTGGACATGCGGCGGGGCGGCGCAGCCAAGATGCGCGCCATTGCCGAGGAGGCCGCCGCCATGGTGCGGGAGTACAAGGGGGCTTATTCAGGCGAGCATGGCGACGGCCTGTGCCGTGGCGAATGGGTGGCCTGGCAGTACGGGCCGCGTATCAACGAGGCGTTCCGCGAGATCAAGTCCTTGTTCGACCCCCGCAATTTGTTCAATCCTGGAAAGATGATCGATCCTCCGCGGATGGACGATGAGCGCCTCTTTCGCTTTCGCCATGACAATCGCGCCAGGGCGCTGCAGCCCAGTCTGGACTGGTCGCGCTGGAACGTGCATCGCGATCCGCTTAGCGGCGCGGAAAGCGCGCCGGGCAGCGGCGAAGACCCCGCGCAAGGCTTGTTCAAGGCCGTGGAAATGTGCAACAACAATGGCCATTGCCGCAAGTTCGACGCTGGAACCATGTGTCCCAGCTATCGTGTCACCCGCAATGAACAACACGTTACACGCGGACGCGCCAACACCCTGAGGCTGGCGCTTTCAGGCCAGCTTGGCGACGAAGGTCTGGCCAGCCGCGAGGTCAAGGAAGCCCTTGACCTGTGCGTGTCCTGTAAAGGCTGCAAGCGAGACTGTCCGACAGGCGTCGACATGGCCAAGTTCAAGATAGAGGCCAGGTCCGCCTGGGCAAAGCGCCACGGAGTGGGCTTGCGGGAACGCCTTGTTGCCGCCATGCCGCGCTATGCGCCGCTGGCGTCGAGGCTGGCCGAAGTCGCGGCGTTGGCGGGGCGCATCCCGGGGCTCGCCACGTTGGCAAAGCGTGTCGCGGGGCTGGCGCCACAGCGTTCGCTGCCGCGATTCACCCGTTCCTTCCTTGAAAGCGAGCGGCGCGGCCGTAGTTCGGAAACGCATACGGCTTCCGGCAAAGAGGTTCTACTGTTTGTCGATACCTTCGGCAACTACATGGAGCCTGATACGCTGCGAGCCGCTCAGCGGGTGCTCACGTCCGCGGGCTATGTGGTTCACTTGTATGGACTGAACGGCGAACGTCCGCTGTGCTGCGGACGCACGTACCTGGCCGCCGGTATGGTCGATGGCGCACGCCGCGAGGCCCGGCGCGTGATCGATGCGCTGAAGCCATTCGTTGATCGCGGCATGGCGATCGTCGGCCTTGAGCCTTCCTGCCTGCTGACGTTGCGGGACGAGTTTCTGGATTATGGTTTTGGCGACGAAGCCCGCCGATTGGCGGAGGCATCCATGTTGTTTGAAGAGTTTCTGGTCCGCGAAAAAAAGGCTGGACGGTTCAGCGCCGTGTTTCACGCTCTGCCAGGCAAGTCGGCGCTGGTTCATGGGCATTGCCATCAAAAGGCTTTCAATGCCCTGTCTCCGGTGCGAGAGGTGCTGAGCTGGGTTCCCGGATTGGCGGTTTCGGTCATCGAGTCGTCGTGCTGCGGCATGGCCGGCAGCTTCGGCTACGAGGCGGAGCATTACGATGTGTCGCGGCGGATGGCTGAGCAGGCCTTGTTGCCCGCTTTGAGAGGTCGGCCCGATGATGCATGGGTAGTGGCGGACGGCACCAGTTGCCGGCACCAGATTCACGATCTGGCCGGAATTTCGGCAGCCCATGTGGCGTGTGTGCTGGAGTGGGCCTTGGAGCCCTGCGCTGCGAGTCTTCCGGTGGAGGCAGGATAAGGGCAAGAAGTTGGACGGTGATACAATCGCTACCCAAACAGCACACCCAGCATTCGGAAGGTTGACTGTGACGCGCGATACTTCTACACCATGCCCATGGGAGCATATCGAACCCGATGGCTCCAATCTATCTGTCGAAGATTTCCTGTCCGTGCATATTGTGCGGATCGCTGCGCATTTAAAGCGCTTTCCGGGCGTCTATGCCCGGGGCACGGGCCTTACCCTGCCGCAGTGGCGGCTGCTGTCCACGGTGGCGCATCATAAATCCATACCGTTGAAGCAACTGGCTGAAGTTGCGGCCACCGATAAAGCTCTGGTCAGCCGCACCGTCAAAGAGCTTGCCGAGAAGGGCCTGGTCAACACAGCGTCGATGAAAAGCGGCGATCGTTCCCTGGCCTGTAACATTACCTCGAAAGGGACGAAGCTGGTGGCCGCGGCAATGCCGCTTGCGCGCATGCACCATGCCCGTCTGTTGTTGTCGCTCGACAAGGAAGATCGCGTGCGCTTGTACGACATTTTGCAGAAGTTGCAAGCGGTTTGCGCGGACGAATGACATCGGGTCTCTGCGTTTAAATAAAAAACCCCGTAAATCAATGATTTACGGGGTTTTTACGTATAACTGGTGCCGATGAAAGGAGTCGAACCCTCGACCTTCTCATTACGAATGAGCTGCTCTACCAACTGAGCTACATCGGCTTTTAGCTTTGGCCTTAGCTTTTTACCTTCTTCAATCTTCCTGCCAAAGCGGCGCTGCAATAGTAACAAGCAGCTTAAAAGCTAAGCCAGCTATTATACATATTCTTGGCCGGTTGTGCGGCGAAAGCGCCCCATAATCTTTTTTGCGCCGCTATCGTGGCCGCGCTTGGCAAACAGAATGCCGGTCCGCGGCTTAGATAAAGCCTCGCTTGCGGGCGATTTCTTCGCGTTCCAATTGTGTAATGTAGCGTTGAACCATCGAGATGGTGGCCCCATTGGCTTGGACGAAGGCGCAGCCGACGCGCATATAGCGGGGGTGGCCGGCCAGGCCGGGTTGCGGGGTAACGTGGGCCAGCTGCAACGTGACGGTAATGGTTCCGACGCCCGGCAGGTCGATGCTGCAGTCGGGGTAGATTTTACCGACGACGTGGTCGATTTCCTGATTGTTGTCGGCCAGGCAAACGCCGCCTCCGCTGATGTCTTCAACGGAAACGGTAAACGGCTTTTTACTGGATCCCGGCGAGATCGTGCATTGCACGGGATTGGTCACGGGAACCATCATGCGGTAGTTGTCGCGGCGCTGTACGTGCAATAGCTGCGAAGGAATGGGCAGCCGTATGGCGGTGTATTTTTCGCTGTCGTACGGGGCGGCTTGCTGGCCGAGGAATTGCACGTGGCTGGTGCCCAGCGAGGCTTCAGTGAGCGCGCTTTGAGCGGCAAGAAAGTCTTCGCCGGCCACCTCGGACTCCGTTCGTTCCATGCTCAAGACCAAGGCATTGTTGCGGATGTTGAGGTCGAGCAGGAAGGTGTTGGCTGTTTGGGAAGCGGGTTCTATGTATGAGCGCAGCGTGGTAGCGCGGTTTCGGAGCGACTGCAGGACATCCAGGATATCGGGGGGCGACGTCAGGATGTAAGGCTGCAGGTTGTCTCGCTCCAAAAGGTACTCAGGGGTTTTCATGAATTACCCACCTGTAAATTATGTAAAATTCGTAAAAATAACAGTAAAAAAAGACGATGTACAGGGCGACGCTATGCAAGGCTGGGGCTACGCAGCCCTGAATGGCGGCGCGCCTGACAGGGCGGCGGGCTTGCGCCGCTCATGGCCGGAAGCCTAGTCCGGACTTATGCAAATCCTTTTCGTTTGGCGATAAGTTCGCGCTCCAGCGCGCTGACGTACCGCTGCACCGCATTGGCTACGGCGCCGGGAAGGTTGACGAACGAAAATCCAATGCGTTGGCGAACCGTGCCTGTGGGCGTTTCGAATTGTTCGGTGTAGGCGACACAAAGATCGATGCTGACTGGGCCGATGTTGGGCAGATTGATGACGCAGTTTTTGTACGTTTGACCGGGGGCGGGCGCCAGTTGCTGCCGGTCGTCGAACGCGCCCAGGCCCGAGGCGCTGATGTCGTCGAGAGTCAGCAGGATTGCTTTGTTGTCGTGCGTGATGCGGCATTGCACAGGGTTGGCAATGGGCGTGCTGATGCGAAAGGAATTGCGCCGCTGGATGCGGGTAAGCTGAGCGGGAAAATCGGCCGCGAGCGCCGGCTTGCCGTCCAGGGTTTCCAAGTGGATATTGACGGCGTTGAAGCGGATGTTTACGTTGTCGAGCGAGGCCTCGCATAGGGCTTCGCCCGCGGTGATGAGGCGCTGGTTCAGGCTCTCCTGGGGGGCGCTGTCCAGAACTATGGCTTTTTGTTCCGGGCGGATTTCCAGCAGCGTGGTGATGAATGTACTGTTCGGCCGCTGGGCGTGCGCGCGTACCAAGGTTTTGTTTTTTTCGATGGAGCGCAATATGCCCAGGATTTCCAGAGGCGAGGTGATGGCATGGGGGTCATCGACTTCGGCCGGGGATTGGGAAATGGCGGTGTTCATATTGCGTAGCGGCACAAAAGGTCAAACAAATACGATTAAAAAGTTACACAATGATATACAAGATGGCACGCATCGTCCATGGCGTTTTACCCCAATGACGCGTGTAAATTGAAAATAATTGCGTAGTTAGATGAATATGTCGGAAAAAGAACCGTTCATGAACAATTTTAGCGGCTTTTGCGCGGCGCCTATTCTCGTGTCTGCGTGCGGGCGGTCGGAAACAAATCCCAGACGGCGATGAACAGGGCGGCGATCAGCGGGCCGATGACAAAGCCATTGAGACCGAAAGTCGCCAGCCCGCCCAGCGTCGAAATCAACACGACGTAGTCGGGCATTTTGGTGTCCTTGCCCACCAGCAGCGGACGCAGGATGTTGTCGACCAGTCCGATGACCAGAACCCCGAAGAGGATCAGCACCACGCCTTGCCATATCGGGCCCGCAACCAGGAAATAGATGGCGACGGGCAGCCAGATAATGGCCGAGCCGATGGCGGGCAGCAGCGACAGGAAGGCCATCAGCACCCCCCACAGCAAAGCGCCGTCGATACCCAGGAACCAGAACATGAGACCGCCCAGCAGCCCTTGGGTGGCGGCGACGACGATGTTGCCTTTGAGCGTTGCGCGCACCACTGTGACGAACTTCTGCAGCAGCAGCAGCTTTTGTTCGGTGCCCAGCGGTATGGTGGCCATGATTTTGCGACCTAGCGCCGAACCGTCGCGCAGCAGGAAAAACAGCAGGTACAGCATGATGCCGAAGCTGATGAGGAACTCGAAGGTATTCTGGCCAATGTTGACGGCTTGGGTAGCGAGGAATTTGCTGCCCTGCATGGCGCCTGCCGATAGTTTTTCCTGGATGCTGAAAATATCGGCAAGGCCCAGTTGGTCGAGGGTCTGGTGAACGGAGGGCGGCAGGGCGCCGACGATTTGTTCGAAATAAAGCCCCAGGTTCAATTGCCCGCTTTCCACGCGTTTGTAAAGCGAGGCGCCTTCCTTGACCAGAGATCCGGTGAGCACGGTCACGGGCAGAATGACGATGAACAGGCAAAGCAGCAAGGTGAGCAGGGCGGCAAGATTGGGGCGGATTCCCATGGCGCCGGCCAGGCGCTTGTGCAGCGGCGCAAAACTGATGGCCAGGACGGTGCCCCAGAAAATGGCCCCGAAATAAGGCCGCAGCAGCCATGCGAAGGCCACGGAAACCAGAACCAGCAAAGTGACGAAACTACGGTAATACGTGGTTTGACGGTCGTTCATGTAAATTTCCGGATGATTCGCGCCGCCGCGACGGCAAAGTTCTTATTGAGGAATGGCCTGCATTGGCCTTGCGCCAGAATAGTAATTTAAAATTGGTGTCGGCCGGTATCCATAGTTTTCCAATAAATGGTATTTGTGCCTTGCGCCAAGGCCGGCAAAGCCGGAATCACGAGACAGTAGACATGATAAACAAGATGGCGGGCATACAAGGTATTCCCGGTAAAGATAATGCGAACGCTGCTCTGAAATGGCGGTTTTTTTTATTGTTGCTGGGCATGGTGCTGTTGTGGACGGTGCTGTGCGGCGTCAGCCACCGCGCACCGGATCTGGATGGCATGGAGGAGCTCGTCTGGGCGTCGAGTTTCGAACTGGGCTACTACAAGCATCCACCGTTCCCCTCCTGGGTGTTGTATGGCCTGACCTTTGTGTTCGGCAAGCCGGTTTGGCTTACCTTTTTTGCCGGCCAGCTTTTTTCGGCGCTGGCGTTGTGGTTCGTCTGGAGGCTGGGGTGCGAGTTCACGACGCCCAGGCGGGCCCTGATGGCCACCCTGATGGTATCCACCATTGCGTATTTTTCCCTGCGCGGCACCATCTACAACCACAATACGGCGCAGCTTTGGTCCATCGCGGCGGCCACCTGGCTGTTCTATAAAGCCCTGCGGTATCAGAAGCCCGCGTACTGGATCTGGCTGGGCGTGGTCGCGGCTCTGGCCACCATGACCAAATACAGCGCCATGATTCAGTTTGCGGTGTTTTTTTTCTTCATGCTGCGGCAGGGGCATTTGCGCCAGGGCCAAACGCTCAAGGGCCTGGTCTTTGCGCTGGTGGCGTATCTGGTCGTCGTGTCGCCCCATCTATATTGGCTGGCCGATCATCATTTCGCCCCGCTGATGTATGCCGACCGGTCGATCGATACCACCACTTCCCAGGGGGCCTGGAAAGATATTCTGGACTTCGTGCTGGATCAGTTTGGACGTCTGAGTCCCATGGTGGTGGTGTGGCTGGCACTGTGGTTCTGGACTGCCAAGGTGGCCCGCAAGGCCGGGGGCGGGACAGGCCAGGGCAAGCTGGGCGTCGTGGCCCCGGATGGCACCGTGCGTGCGGCTTCCACTGGCGGTCGCTCGGTGCAGGCGGAGAGAGCCATCGCGCAAAACACGCCAGGGTTTTCATTCAAGCCGTCGGCGGCGGCCTACGCCCACGATCTTTCCGCGTACGACCGTTCCTTTCTGCTGTGGATTGGTCTGGGGCCTTTCGTCTTGACGGTGCTGGTGTCGGCCTTGCTGGGCACACGGCTGGAAGCATCGTGGGGCACCACGTTCTTCATCCTGTACGGCTATTTCGCGCTGTGGTGGCTGTTTGGCAGCGAGCGCCTCAATCTGCGGCGCACGGTCATCCTGGTGATCGCCGTGCATGTGCTGATGGCGGTCGGCTACGCGGTAGCGCGTGGGCCGCTGGCCTATTATTCCGGGCGCTCGGCGCGTTCCACGTTTCCGGGCGCGCTGATTTCCGCGCAAATGCAAAAAGTGTGGCGCCAGCATGTGCCGCAGCAGCCCCTGCGGCTTGTGGTTTCCGATACCTGGCTGGGGGGTAATATCGCGGTGCATGCCGGCTCGGGCGCACGGGTATTCATCGATGCCGATTATTTCGAGTCGCCTTGGTTGAATCCGGCCACGGCTCTGGACTGCGGCGCGCTGGTGGCCTACAGCAGAACCACGCGGGGGGATCCCGCGCCTGCACTGCTCAAGCTTTACGAAAGCGCGCCGTGGCGCGGCAAGGCAAGCCTGCCCTGGTCGTCGCCTGGCAGCCGCGTCATAGAAATCGACTGGGCGGTCATCCCGCCGGGGCCGTCGTGCGGCACGGCGAAACGCTAGTGTTTGGGGAGGGGGCGCAAATCAGCTAAACAGTGTATTTGCGTATTTTCTGTTCAGGGGTTGCGATGCTTTGAGGTTTCATGAGCGCGGGGCCGGTTTCATGCCGCGATTTTTTGCATAATCGTTTTAAATTTCAAATGTCGGCGTCATGGGGTAGCCAACATAGCCATCCTGGATCAGCCAGGCAATATTATGAGGGTTGACTTCCAGGCCGCCGGCCAGCAAACCAAAGGCGGCCAATAGCGCGCGCTGCTTGGTGCCGCCCGAGTTCTTGCCGATGCGCACGATTTCCTGAGCAATGGCGACCGGCTTCGGGGGCAGGCCTTCGTTGTCGACCCAGCGTTCGACCTCGCGGATCGCCGACAATATGCTTTGGTTTGTTTCGTAGCTCATGGTAGTTCCGTTTACTGACCAAGAAATGCATGGTTCCCTTAAATGTAACTGGTCATGAAAATCAAAAAGCGCTAATAAAGCGTTTTTTTTGCCTTTTATTCGGGCTTATAAACGTGCAAGTCGGCGTAGGCACAAGCGCGTGGCGTGGTTTCCGCTGGCGGAAAAACGCTGTTGAAAGTCAATGCCAGGGATGAAGCGCTTGCCGTCCCGGGATGGGGTGAGCGGCGAGAGTATCGGGGAGGGGAAGGGCGGGGAAGCGGCTTTCGGGCGATGGCCTGGGCAGCCCGGTTCCGTTTGGCCCCCGCCTTGCGCGGGAGGATTGGCGCAAGACGGGAAGGAAGCGGTATATCCCCTTTAGATGGTGCCCCAGACTTCCTGGGCGGTTTCGATGACCAGGCGCAGTTTGTTGCGTTGATCTTCGACGGCAATGGTGTTGCCGTGCACGGTGCTGGAGAAGCCGCATTGCGGCGACAACGCCAGTTGCTCCAAAGGCACGTATTGGGCGGCTTCGTCGATGCGGCGCTTCAGTTCGTCCTTGGACTCCATGGTTCCGACCTTGGTGGTCACCAGGCCCAACACGACCAGCTTGCCCTTGGGCACAAAGCGCAAGGGGCGGAAATCGCCGCTGCGATCGTCGTCGTATTCCAGGAAGTAGGTGTCCAGTTTCATTTCGGACAACAGGGCCTCGGCCACCGGTTCGTAATTGCCAGAAGCCGCGTGCGTGCTCTTGAAGTTGCCTCGGCACAAGTGCATGCCCAGCGTCATGCCTTCGGGCTTTTGTGCGACCACAAGATTGATGAAACGGGCATAGCGCAATGGCAATTCGTTGGGATCGTCGCCACGGGCGCGGGCGGCCGCGCGCATTTTTTCGTCGCACAGGTAGGCCAGGTTGGTGTCGTCCATCTGCACGTAGGTGCAGCCAGCCGCGGCCAGCGAACGCAGCTCGTCGCCGTAGGCGTTGGCCACGTCCTGATAAAAGTCGGGATCCAGTTCCGGGTAGGCTTCGCGGCTGATGCCGGCGCGCCCGCCACGGAAGTGCAGCATGGTGGGCGAAGGAATCGCCACCTTGGGCGTATGGCCCGCGGACACCTGGCTTTTCAGGTAGTTGAAATCCGCAAATTGAATGTCCTTGACGTGCTTGACCTTGTCGATGACGCGGATGGTGGGCGGAGCCAATTCCAGCGTGCCGTCCGGCTTTTCGATGGTGAAGGGCTCGTCGCTTTGCACGCCGCCGATCTGCTTCAGGAAATCGACGTGAAAATAGGTGCGGCGGAACTCGCCGTCGGTGATGGTTTTCAGGCCGACGTCTTCCTGGAACTTGACGATCTCGGTAATGGCCTTGTCTTCGACGGCGCGCAATTGTTCGACATTGATCTCGCCTTTGGCGAACCGGGCTCGGGCCTCGAGCAGGTATTGCGGACGCAAGAAGCTGCCGATGTGGTCGGCACGATAGATTTGAGGTGTGCTTTGAGTCATGTGCTGTATAACTTGCTGTTTATTTGTAAATATTGAGTATAAATCAAATTAATGTGTGTTTATTTGAGTTTTTCTCATGATTAACATGTGTATTCAGCAAGAAGGGGCAACCTCGCCGCCGTACACCAGCGAGTCATGCAGGCTGCGCATTTCGGTGTCGATGAATTCCGGCAAATGGGGCGGCGGCGCGGGCTGGGTTCCCGCGCGAATCGCGTTGGACAGCGCCAGCAGCGTCCGGCCGATTTCTCTTTCGCCGTCGGGGCCGAACAGGGTGCGCGCCATGTCGGCGCTGCCTGTTCCGGCGTTCTCCAGCAGCCAGCAGACCGACAGTACCCGGTAGGCGAGACGCTGCGTGGCTGAAACCGTGGGCCACGACCGTTCCGCGGCATTGCGATGCCACGGCGTTGCGCCGACGCTGGCGTCATAGGCCTGAAGCAGGGAAAAAGTGCGGTGCTGGAGATCGCGCCGTGCCCGCTGGGCTGCGTCGGTGGTGGCGTCGCCCTTGGCCGCGCGGGCCAGAACCCTTTTCAGCGCCACCAGCGTGCTCACAAGTTCCCGTGGAATGCGAATCTCCGCCGAGCGGGGCGATGTCATTGCCAGTATCACGAGCCCGGTCGCGCAGCCGATGAAAGTGTCTTCGCCGCGCACCCACAGCAGATGCCCGATATCCGATGCCGGCTGCCCGCCGGAAGCGATCGTCAACGCCGCGGCGGTAATGAATATGACGGCCAGCGCGTAGTTGCGGACCACAAGCATTTCGATGATGAATTGAACCAGCATCAGCGTCGCGACGAGCCACAGCCCTTCGGGATGGGCGGCAAGAATGACACCCGCCAGAACCAGGCCGATGAGGGTGCCGATCATTCTTTCGATGCCGCGCTGAAGGCTCCGCATCCAATCGAGCCCCTGGTACAGAATCAGGACTGCCGCCGCCATGATCCAATAGGCTCGTTCCAGCCCCAGCAGGGCGCCGATCGTTCCGGCTATGGCTGTCGCGGCGCCGACGCGTGCGGCTGCCAATAATGCCGGCGACCACGACCGAAGGTTTTCGCGCAGCGATTCCAGCGGCCCGTGATGGCCTAGCGGAATATGCTTGGGATCCGTGCGCTCGTCCTGCTCTCTGGTTTCTTTCGCTTGAGCGGCTATCCGCCGAGCCTTGTCGGCATTCATTGCCAGTGAGCGGCCGTCCGGGATCGGCGCATTCATGACGCCGACGAAGAGTAGATGAAGTTCCCGATTGAGCGCGCGCAGGCGGCTTAGAGACCCGCTGGGCCGAGGCCGGGCGGGCTGGTAAGCCACAAGCACCGTCCAGGCATGATGCAGGGCCAACGCCGCAGTGTGACGGGCGCCATCTTCGGTGGGCGTGCCGACTGCTTCCATGAAATGGGCAACCGCTTGTGCCGCCGCCGCGACAGCCGTTCTTTCCGGTCCCCGGAGCTGGAAGAGGGCTCCCGCCATATGGGCCAGCCATGCGAATGCCCCTCCCAGGAAGATCAGGAGGCCTATCTGCGGGATCATCAAATGACTGACCGGCATGGCCGTGCCGGCTGCACAGGCAAGCGCGAACATATAGGCGCCCGGCGGCCCGGTCTGCAGCGCGTTGCATAAAAAGGTCGAGGCCACGGCGATCAGGACAATGGTGGGAACCACCATCAGCGGTATCTCGGCCGCCCAGACGCCAAGCATGACGGCCAGGCTGAAGCAAAGCGCGATTACCGCCAGATGGATCGCCCGATTCAGATACGGGCGGTCGTTGCCGTAGAGTGTCGTGAAGGCTCCGATGGTGGCCATGAGCCCCGCCGCCATGTCGCCGGCAAGCCAGCCGGTCAAGACCGGAACGCCCATGCAAAGCGCCGCCCGTGCCGCAAACGGCCAGCGCCGCCCGGCCGGCCGCAATGTGAACAGCGCTTTTAGCCGGAAGGTGGGCGATGGCGGGGGCGATGAAACCACGGGAGTCGTTTTCATTGACTATGAGCATACCTGTTTGCAGGTCTGGAACCAAGGTCAGG
>CALMPB010000368.1 GCA_937871985.1 uncultured Burkholderiaceae bacterium | reverse complement strand
TCGCGAAGGCGGTCGTACCGTGGGCGCCGGCGTGGTTGCCAAAATCATCAAGTAAATTACTTGTCATAGGCGAAGGCCTCGTGCCTTCGCCGTTCGTTCTTTAGGAAACACCATGAAAAACCAGAAAATCCGCATCCGCCTGAAGGCGTTCGATTACAAGCTGATCGATCAGTCCGCAGCCGAAATCGTTGAAACCGCAAAACGTACTGGCGCGGTTGTGCGCGGTCCGGTGCCTCTGCCGACGCGTATCCGTCGCTACGACGTGCTCAGTTCGCCGCACGTCAACAAGACGGCTCGCGACCAATTGGAAATGCGTACTCATCAGCGCCTGATGGACATCGTTGATCCCACTGACAAGACCGTCGACGCCCTGATGCGTCTGGATCTGCCGGCCGGTGTCGACGTCGAGATCGCTCTGCAATAAGCCGTTCCACTGCGCTTGCCGCAGTCAAGAAAACGCCATGCCTCCGTGCATGGCGTTTTTTTTGTCTTGCGAAGGGGGCGCAAGGCGGTATGGGCCGCCTAGCATGAAGGTTTGCTTCTAGCTTAAGTTACTGAAGATCAAGCGGCGCAGCCATTGATTGCCTGGATCCTTGTGATAGCGGGCATGCCAGAATACATTGACCGAAAAGCGGGGCAGATCGAGAGGGTGCGATTTGAAAGCCAGTTTGAACTGTTTTTCATGGGCAAGCGCGAAAATGCGGGGCACCGTGGCGACCAGATCCGAATTTCGCAAAATATAGGGTATGGAACCGAAGTGCGAGACAATGAATCGGATACGGCGCTCCAGATGATTCTTCCGGAAAAGCTCCTCGACGAGGTAATGGCCGGGGTCGGGCGATTCGATGACCAGATGCTCGGCGGCCAGGAAGTCGTCCGCGCTGATTTCCTTTGCGGCAAAAGGGTGGGCGCTTCTGAAAAGGCAGACGTAGTCGTGCTCGAAAATACGGCGCTGGAAGTAGCCGGCCGCTAGATTGGGCAGCAGCCCGATTGCAAGGTCGATGTCGCCGCTTTCCATGCGTGTTTTCAGCGAATCCGGCGAATAGCGCACAGAACGAATGCGCACGCTGGGGGCCTGGCTGTCCAGCGCGGCAAGGATACGGGGCAGAATGTAAGCCTCGCCGAAATCGGTGGTGGCAATGGTGAACGTGTCGCTGGCTTGCTGGCTGTTGAACTCCACCCGTTGATTGATGGCTTCCTTGATGCTGCCCAGCGCATAAGCGATGGGCTCGGCAAGCTGCTCCGCGAATGGAGTTGGTTTCATGCCTGTGGATGTGCGCTGGAACAGCTCGTCGCCCAGAAGCGCACGCAGGCGGTTGAGTGCGTTGCTCACCGCCGGTTGCGAAAGAGACAGATTTTCGGCCGCCTGCGACACCTTGCGGACGCTCATTAGTTCGTTGAAGGTAAGAAGCAAATTGAGATCCAGCTCGTTCAGCTCCATTCGCAGCCTTTATTCATGACGGTGATAACGGGTATTGACCAAAGGGGATTGCCGGTAAGGCTCGATTTGCCGATGATGAATCCAACAGAAGAGCGGAGCAACCGTGCATGCGCCAACGCTGCAATCAGTGTAGCGCAGCCTTGGCGCATGGTCCGCCCGTGAAAAGAATCGAGCATTCCAAAAGGGATGCCGTAGGAGACGAAGATTGGATCACGTTGAGTGCATCGTGGTGGGCGCAGGAGTGGTGGGTCTGGCGATAGCGCGTGAACTGGCCATGCAAGGACGCGAGGTCGTGGTTGTCGAAAGCAATGTTCATATTGGCGAAGAAACCAGCTCGCGTAGCAATGAGGTGGTTCACGCGGGGTTCCTATATCCTCCAGGATCGTTGAAAGAGCGCATGTGCCTCAAAGGCCGCGATATGCTGTACGCCTATTGCGACGAGCGGCAGGTGGCCTGCTCGCGGATTGGCAAGCTGGTTCCCGCGCTGGATGAGGCAGAGTTGGCTTTGCTTGAAAAATGCCATGCCAATGCCCGGCGCCTCGGTATCGAAGTCGAATTGCTGGGCGGGAACGAAGTTCGCAAACTGGAACCCAATCTTCATTGTGAGCAGGCGCTATTCTCTCCGATCTCCGGCATCGTGGATTCACATGGCCTGATGGTGGCTTTGATGGGCGATGCCCAGGCGCACGGTGCCACGGTGGCGTTAGGCACGACGGTCGTTCGTGTTGAAATCCTGGATTCGGGGGCTTTCCGGCTTGAGTTCGAAGCCGACGGCGCCACCGGCAGCCTGACCACCGATATCTTCGTCAATTCCGCTGGATTGGGCGCGCACACACTGGCGCGAAGGATTGAGGGGTTTCCTGTGGCGCGTGTGCCGGCCATTCATTTTGCCAAGGGTAGCTTCTTCAGCTACCAGGGCAAGAGGCCGTTCGAGCGGCTTGTCATGCCGCTGGGCAATACATTGTGGCGCGGCGGCGCATTCACGCTCGACTTGGCCGGGCAGGGGCGGTTTGGTCCCGATCTGGAGTGGCCTGTTGCCAAAGACTATACCGTCAATCCTGATGCGGCTTCCAGCTTTGTCGCGAATATAAGCCGCTACTGGCCCGGAATTTCCGCGGAGCGCCTGAGCGCGAGCTACGCAGGGATCCGGCCGCGGACATCGGGGCCGGACGAACCAGTAACCGACTGGTGCATACAGGGCGAGGAAGAGCATGGGATACGGAACCTCGTGCATTTGTTCGCCATCGAGACGCCGGGCCTGACGTCTTGTTTGGCAACGGCGCAATTCGTAGCCCGGAAAATTCACTAGCGAACTGGCAGGTCGGGCGTGCCGCCTGCCTGCCGCACCAAGAGCAAGAGGAGCAAGACATGAGCAATGAGCATGATGTTCAGCCATCGGCCAGAGCCTGGCCGACGGGCGATTACACTCGCACGCCTTATTGGGTTTATACCGATCAGGACGTTTTCGATCGTGAAATGGAAGTGATATTTCGTGGGCCGAATTGGAACTTTCTTGCCCTGGAGTGCGAGATTCCCAACCCGGGAGATTTCGTGACCCGGTTTGTCGGAACGACCCCGGTGGTCGTGCAGCGCGCTCAGGACGGCGGCATCAAGGCATTTGTAAATCGATGTTCGCACAAAGGGATGCAGGTCGTTCGAGAGCTGAGCGGCAATCAGCGCAGCCATATCTGTCCTTATCACCAATGGTGCTACGGCTCCGATGGCGCTCTTTTGAGCGTGCCGCTGCAGCATGGCGATGCGGGCCAAGGAGGGATGCCGACTGATTTCGACAAAAAGAAGCACGGGATGCGGCCTTTGCGGACGGAAGCCCTGGCGGGCGTTATCTTCGGCACGCTGGATTCCACGGCGCCGGACCTCAAGGATTTTCTTGGCGAAAAAGTGGCGGGGCGCCTGCAGCGCACGCTCAAGCGGCCGCTGCGGGTCGGCGGCTATCACCGCCATACGCTCAAGGCCAATTGGAAGTTGTTTGCGGAAAACTCCCGCGACGCCTACCACGCGCCCATGCTGCACCCCTTTCTGCCCACCTTCGGCTTCATGAGCCCGTCGGATCGCGGCGCTTGCGAGATCAGCGATAGCGGCGTTCATTCGCTCATCAGCGTGTTCAACGATGCGGCCGATTCCAGGACGGAGCGCGGCAAGCAGTCGCACCGGGAGCCCCAGCTTGAAGACCCAAGCTTGATGGAGGGTTTCAAGGAAAACGATGAAGGCCTCAGCCTGAACATCATTTCCATTTTTCCGAGCACCTTGTTTACTTGCGTGGGCAACACCTTGTCGGTTCGGCAGGTTCGGCCGAAGGGGGTCGACATGGTGGAGCTGCTGTATATCCATTTTGGCTTTGTCGACGATACGCCGGAACAGCGGGTGATGCGCCGCAAGCAGGCCAATCTGTTCGGGCCGGCGGGTTACGTGGCCATTGAAGACGTCGAAGCGCTCGAGCTGACCCAGGCGGCCATTGCCAAGGGCGAAGACAGGGAGGCCTCGCTTATCGAAATGGGTGGGCGGGGCACCGATAACCAGCAGCACGTCGTGACGGAGTTGCCGATACGAGGCTTTTGGAAGGGCTATAGCACCCAGATGGGGTATGCGCCGCAAGCTTCCGGCGCGGCGGTCGACTAAGAGGAAACCAAGATGGAACTGTGTACGGATCTACAACAAATTGAACATGAGATTGTCGAGTTGAACAATCGCTATGCCCGTATCCTCGATGATGACAGGCTGGAGGAATGGCCGGGATTGTTCGTGGAGGATTGCAGATATGCCATCCATCCACGCGACAACTACAAGGCGGGACTGGAAGGATACTGGCTTTATTTCGAAGGCAACGCCATGCTGCGCGACCGCGTGAAGTCGTTGCGGGTCGCGAATCTGTACAACATTCATCAGGATCGCCGGATAGTCACCGGCGTCATGCTGGATCAAGCGCATGACGAGGTTTATCACGCCCGTTCCGCTTTCCTTATTGTGCAGACCGATGTAGAGGGGCGGGGGCGCTTCTTTAGTACGGGCGAGTATCTGGACAAGATCGTCGCCACCGATGACGGCTTGAAGTTCCAGGAGCGGTTGGTCATACCGGACAGCTTCAATATGCATGGTCTGGTTGCCGTTCCGTTCTAACGATTGCGTGGAGGCTGGAGCGGGTAGCCGCATTCGCCAGCCTCGACCGGGAGAAATGCCATGGCTTTGAAGAATACTGGTTTGAAGATGATGATTGTTGCGTGCTGTACGATCTTGGGCACGCTGTTTTCGTCCCTGGGCGCGGCGTCGGCCGAGGCTCTGCGCGTACAGGTTCTGCCCGGCAATATCGCCAGCCTGTATGCCTATATTGGAGTCAGCCGGGGCTTCTATAAAAAGCAGGGACTCGATGTCGAGCTGATTTCCATGGCCAACGGCCCGCAGGCGAACTCGGCGCTGGTATCGCGCAGCGTCGACGTCATCATGAACATGCCCGACAACATGATCTTGCTGAAGCAGCGCGGCGTCGACACTGTGGCGGTGGTGGGAAATGCCGTGCAGTACCCATTTTTCCTGATTGCCCGCAATGACGTGGAGTCGCCCGCCCCGGGCAGCGATTACGCGGCCGTTCTCAAAGGCTTGAAGAGCCGCACGGTCGGGGTCTATGGGTTGGGTTCGTCGACGGATCGCTTTGTCCGGCAACTGGAGATAGGCGCCGATGTGCCGGAGGATTACCTGCACAGAACCCCCATGGGAGGACCGGCGCAGGCCCTGGCCGGCCTGATGACCAAAAAGCTGGATGCGGTCGCCGACGTGTTCTCCACGGGCATCTTGCTGAAACAACTGGGAGTGGGGCGGATAATTCTGGATTGCTCGGTATCGAAATGCCCGCCCAGCATTGCGCAAGGCGGTCAAATGTCCCTGGCCTATTTCGTCACGGCGTCATATCTTAAAGACCATGCCGTCACCTTGGCCAGATTTGTTCGCGCACATGAGCAGATCGATGCCTGGATGCGCGATCCAGCCAACCGCCCACAGTTCATTGCCGAGCTGAAGAAGATGCTGCCGGCTCCTTCCGTGGATCATCCCGAAAAATACTACGAAGCCGTTGCCGATCGATCGTTGGCGTTTTTCGGGCTGACAGTCAGTCTGCAAGCGCTGCAGGCCATACAGCAGGGGTTGATGGAAACCAAGGAGTTGCCGGCGCCGATGCAATTGGAAAGCATGATCTGGTCCAAGGCTCCGAGGCGCTGAGCCCGTTCGAGGTGTACGCCTATCGTCCGATGGTCGCTGCGGTTGGAGGCCTCGCGCAAGGCTTGGAGTTTGTTCATAATACGGGATGTCCAAAAACAAGGTGGCGTCTTTTTTGCCGCCGTATCCGAACACTTCATGCTCATAGTCGAAAGCCTTGCTTTCTATCTTGTCGCCGTTCCCGCCGTCCTTATCGTTGGAATAGGCAAGGGAGGATTCGCGGGCGGTCTGGGAATCCTTGCCGTACCCTTGCTTTCTCTTGCCGTCTCGCCGTTGCAGGCGGCCGGCATCATGTTGCCCATTTTGTGCGTCATGGATATCACGGGTGTGCGCGTCTGGTTGCACAAGTGGGATCGTGCCTACATGGCCAAGCTTCTGCCCAGCGCCATTGTCGGCATCGCGGTGGGGGCGCTTACGTTCCAGTTCGTCAATGAAGAATTCATGAAAATGCTCATTGGCTTGCTGGCCCTGATCTTTTCGTTGAATTACTGGCTGAAAGGCAGGGTAAAGATCAAGCCCTCGGGATTGCGCCTGCCTGACGGCGTGAGCGCCAGCTTCTGGTCGGGTGTATCCGGCTACACCAGCTTTGTGGCCCATGCGGGCGGCCCCCCGCTGATGATTTATATTCTGCCCAAGAATCTGGACAAGAGCGTCATGGTGGGCACCATCACCATCTATTTCGCGGTGGTCAATTATGTGAAGCTGATCCCTTATGCATTGTTGGGTCAGCTCGATACCGAAAACCTTCTTACGGCCCTGGTGCTGGCGCCGGTTGCGGTTGTCGGCGTCAAGCTGGGCGCCTGGATGCACGATCGCGTCGACGCCCGGGCATTCAATCGGCTCATGTATGTATTCCTGTTTTTTACCGGGCTGAAGCTCACATGGGACGGGATGGTACAGTTGCTCGCGTGAAACAGCCCCCAGGCTGTAATATGAAGCCGTTTACTGTGGATGCCGCGAATGGATATGCCGGACACGATTAACACAACATTGCGCCAGCAATCGCGCCTGCCGTTGTCGCTCAAGGTCAAGTACACCTTGAAGGCCCGTCTGGAGCGAGGCGACTGGCCCGTGGGCACGCGCATACCCACATTGCTGGAGCTGGTCGATGAGTACGGGGTTTCCAGGGCCACGGTGCGCGCGGCGTTGGACGAGCTTGCTCGCGAAGGCCTGATCGAGCGGACACGCGGCAAAGGCACATTCGTCATTGGTGATGCCTCGAAAGAGCATTGGCTCATGCTGCCGACGGACTGGCGATCCCTGATCAGCCATATCGAGCATTTGAACGTCCAGATCGTCACGCTGGATAGCGGCAAAGGCGGTTTGCCGCTCGAGCTTGCCGAGGGTGGCGCGGCGGGCGGTTATTGGTGGGCGGCAAGAGTCAATTCGACGGACGGCTTGCCGTACAGTCTCAATACTGTTTATGTGGCTGAACGTCTGTTCAAGAATTGGGCCCGTGAATTCGAAGTTGAACCCATATTGCTCGTCATGCGCCGTCGTTGCAAAAGTGAATTGCAATCCGCGACGCAAACCCTGACCGTTCGGGCCGCCGACGCCGCAACGGCCAAGCATTTGCGTATTGAAATCGGCATGCCGATAGTGCGGGTCGTGCGCATCGCCAAGAACGCCAAAGACGAAATCGTCTATGCAGCCACAGTGCTGTATCCGGCCAAATATCTGTATATCGAAAATCATTTCAGCCCGTTGGAATCCGATTGATCCATCGGCATATTCCGGATTGACTTTTTATTGAATAGTATTAAAGTACTAAAAACAGGACTTTAATACTATTTAGCCACACCGTTCCTGCCGGTCGTCGTGCGCGACGGCTTTTCGTGGCCGAAACGGTGCAAACGAGGAAGTCATGGATCAGCTTGAGGAACAGTTAATCAAGGCGCAATGCCAGGATCTGGTACTGCAGTTCGCGCTGCTCAACGACACGCGGCAATATGAAAGGTTGGCCGAATTGTTTGCCGAGGACGGGATGTTCTACCGGCCGATGAAGCCCGAGCATGGCCTGGAGGGACGCCAGCAGATACTTGAAGACCTGCGCCGAAAGCCTGAAAACCTGAGCTCCTTTCATGTATGCACGAATATCCTGATCAGCGTGCAAAGCGCGACGCAGGCCAGCGGCATTACTTACTTTACGGTCTATCTTGGCAGCAACGCCGCGCCCGGCCTGGCCGGGTCCGAGGCTTTCGAGGGTACGGTCTACGTAGGGCAATACGCCGACGAATTCATGCGGCAGGGCCAGCGATGGCAATTTCAAAGCCGCCGGGGTAGGAACAATTTCCATCTAAAGGAGCAAAGACATGTTTAAAGCCATAACCAAAGGATTGATGCTGGGCATCATAAGTCTGACGGCGACGTGTGCAACGGCGCAAGACCTGCTGCCTATGCGAGTGCAGGTCTATCCGGGCAATCTCACCAGCTTGTATGCGTATTTGGGCGTCGAAAACGGCGTCTACAAGAAAAACGGCCTGGACGTATCGCTGATCAACATCAGCAGCGGACCCCAGGCCAACGCCGCCCTGGTGGGGGGAAGCGTCGATGTCGTGCTGTCGGCGCCCGACAATATGTTGCTGTTCCGCGAGAGGGGCTTCGACCCCGTGGCAATCAGCGGCAATGCCAAAGAACCCTTGTTTGTCTTGATGGGCCAGGATCCTTTGGTAAAAGGCCATGAAAAGGATTCATACAAGACGGTCATGCATGCGCTTGCGGGAAAGACGGTGGGTATATATGGGCGCGGCTCTTCCTCGGATCGCTTTGTGCGGCTTCTGGCGCGCGACGCGGGGGTGGACCCGGACACCATCCATTATTCGGCGGTCAGCAATCCGGGCCAATCCTTGGCTGGCATGATGGGCAAGCAGCTGGATGCCGTTACGGAAGTATTCGCGGGCAAGGTGCTTATCCAGCAAAAGAAAGCGGGATCGGTATTGCTTGATTGCCTGAGGCAGGAGTGCCCGGCATGGGTCGTGGCAACCGGCAAGATGAGCCAGGCCTACTGGACCACGCGCGCCTATCTGGACAAGCATCAGCAAGAGGCGCAACGCTTCCTGGCCGCGAACAAGGAACTGGACGCATGGGTGCATGATCCGGCGAACCGGAACACGCTTGTCTCCGTCATGGAAAAAATCTACTCCGCGCCGGCGGGCGTCGACCCCAAGGCCTATTTTTCCGCCATCGCGGATCAGGTGCCGGGTTATTTCACCGTTGCGGCCAGTGTGCCGGCGCTGGACGCCCTGCAGACGCTCATGCATTCGACCGGTGAACTCAAGCAGCTCAAAGATGTGAAAACCATGTTCTGGGACAAGGCGCTTTAGCCGTATGGTGGATTGGCGATTTGTGGGCGGTTAGGGGTTTGTCCTGCCTTGATTCCATTGACATATGACCTGTCAGCCCATAAAGTATTAAAAACCGTACTTTAGAATTTCATAGTTTCGTCAATAGCTGTGCTGCCGTTTGCGCGAGATCCAAACGCGGTAAGCGGAATATATAGCCTGGCAGCTTGGCGTAATTATCAGTACTTACGAGGTAAATTGATGGATACGAAGCTTGATGGACGGGTATGCATTGTTTCCGGTGGGGCCAATGGACTGGGCGCGGCTATGGCCAAGGGGCTGGCCGGTGCCGGCGCCCGGGTGTTGATCGCCGATCTCGATGCAGCGGGATTGGATAACGTGGTCGCCCAGGTACGGTCGCTGCATGGTGTTGGCAGTATCGCGGCATGCAAGTCCGACATCACAAACGAGCAGGACGTCGACCGTATCGTCACTGCGGCGTTGGACGCCTTCCAACGCGTGGACGTGGTCATCAACAATGCGGGAACCGGTGCGCAGATCGTGCGGCCGAACTTCATATCGGAACCCCTCAACAGCTGGGATATTCCGCCGGAAAAATGGCGCCGCATCATGGATGTCAATGCAATAGGGCCCTTCATGCTGTCGCGGGCGGCCATTCCCCATATGTTGAAAAATGGTTGGGGGCGCATCATCAATGTATCGACGACCTGGGAAACCATGCTGCGGCCGGGATTCGCGTCGTACGGTCCCTCCAAGGCGGCGCTGGAGTCCATGTCGGCGGGCATGGCCAAAGAACTGGAGGGGTCGGGAGTCACCGTCAATACCATAATCCCCGGAGGGCCGGTCGATACCGCGCAGGTGCCGGTGGACATAGGCGTGCCGCGGGAAAGCTTGCTGCGTCCCGATGTCATGGTGCCGGCCATTCTATGGTTGGCCAGCGATGCATCGGCCGAAATCACCAGCACACGCTTCACGGCGGCGTACTGGTCGCAAGACGCGGAGTTGAGCGATAACCTGCGCCATGCCACCGAGCCCGTGGCATGGCCGCAGTTGGTAAAGACCATAGTCATGGCGGAGCGCGGGAACTTATCCTGAAGATATCCCTGTCCGGGACGGCCGTAACGGGTCGAGTAGATGAATCAGTTGCTGCAAGGAGCATAGGTGTGAACAAATCGGTGTTGATCAAGGTAAAGGACGGTGGGGAGTTCTCCGCGTATGCGGCGTATCCGCGTTCCGGCAACGGCCCGGCGCTAATCCTTTTGCAATACATATTTGGTGTCAACAAAGTCATGCGGGATCTGGCCGATGATTATGCGGCCCAAGGCTATTTTGTGATCGTGCCCGATTTATTCTGGCGTCAGGAGCCGAATGTGCGCCTGGCCGATGATCCCTCGAAGGCCACGCCCGAAGAACAGAAGAAAGCCATGGCCCTGAACGATGGGTTCGACGACGTCCTGGCCTTGTCCGACCTGGCCGCGGTGCGTGAGTTCGCCGGCGCCGATCCAGCCTGCTCGGGCAAGGTCGGCGTCCTTGGGTTCTGTCTTGGCGGGCGCATGAGCTACAGGATGGCCGCTCATGTACCTGTGGATTGCGCGGTCAGCTATTACGGCGTCAATCTGGAAAAGCACTTGGCCGAGGGCCGGCAGATTGCTTGCCCAACGCTGATGCATATGGCCGGCCAGGATTTTCTGGTGCCTGAGCAAACGCGTAAATCCATATGCGATGCGTTGGCTGGCAATAAAAACATCGATATTGAAATCTATCCGGGTGTGAATCATGCATTTGCGCTGGCCGGCGGAGCCAATTACTCAAGGGGTGCAGCCGAACTGGCGAATCGGCGTTCTGATGAGTTCCTGAGGAAATACCTACAACTCGCCGCATAAAAAGCAGGAAGACGGATGGACGCATCCGGTTGTGGCCAGGGCGTAGATCCGGCGCATACCATCGAAGGAAGAGACATGAACGAAGTTGGCATCAGTTTTAACTCGGTCAGGCAGTATTTCATCTTGCGCGACAAAAGCGGCGCCCATGCCGTGGAAGCGCTGGGCGGGGTGTCGCTGGACATCGGCCGATCCGAGTTCATTGCGCTGGTGGGCCCCAGCGGTTGCGGCAAGACGACCTTGTTGAATATCGCCGCCGGCCTGGTCAGCCCGCAAGGGGGCACGACGCTCCTCAATGGCAAGCCTCCGGCTGCGGGCCGGGGCGACGTCGCGTATATGTTGGCGCGTGACGCCATGCTGCCGTGGCGCACGGCAATCCGCAATGTCGAATACGGGCTGGAGCTGCGCGGCGTCGGCAAAGCGGAGCGGCAGGAGCGCGCCAAAGAGCTTTTGCATGCTGTGGGCTTGGGCCGATACGAAAACGCGTATCGATCCGAATTGTCCCACGGCATGCGCCAAAGGGTGGCCCTGGCGCGTACCTTCGCGCTGAAGTCCGAGATCCTTCTCATGGACGAGCCGTACGGCGCTTTGGATATCCATTTGAAGATTCAATTGGGCGAATTGCTGCTGCAGTTATGGGACAAGGACAGACGTACGGTCATGTTCGTCACGCACGACCTGCACGAAGCCATATCGCTGGCCGATCGCGTGGTGGTGATGTGCCCGAATCCGGGGCGCGTCATCGCCGACGTCGAAATACCTCTTGAACGTCCGCGTTCGTTGAACGAGCTGCAGACGAATCCCGAATACCACAAGCTATATAGCCAGATCTGGAGCTTGATGAATCATGGACATTAGCCACCCGCGGAATCACGCTATGCAAGACTTGAACAAACAAAGCTGGTTGCAGCAGGAAACCCGGAAACAGGTCGTCGAAAAGCAGCGCTACACCCTGTCGGTCTGGGTCTGGAGAATCGCCGTCATTGTTGTTTTGCTGGGCATTTGGCAATATGCGGCCGATGCCGGGTGGGTCAACAAGTTCTTCATAAGCAGCCCCTCGGATGTTGGAGCCTTTCTGTTCAACAATCTGTACAAGGCGGCGTTCTGGGCCGATGTATGGATAACGGTTCAGGAAACGCTATGGGGTTTTGCCATAGCCGGCATCCTGGGAGTATTGGTGGCTTTTGTGCTGGTGCAAAGCAAGCTGCTCAGGGATGTGCTGGATCCTATCCTCAATTTCCTGAACAGCTTGCCTCGCGTCGCATTCGCGCCATTGTTCGTGGCGTTCTTTGGCTTGGGCATGATGTCCAAGATCGTGCTGGCATTCAGCCTCTGTTTTTTCATTGTGCTCAATGGCGCTTTGACCGGCCTGGGCAGTATCGATCCCGACCTCAGGCTGTTGACGCGCCAGCTGGGCGCCAACAGGGTCCAGTATTTCGTGAAGCTGGTCGTGCCCAATGCCCTGCCCAGTATTTTCGCCGCCCTGCGCTTGTCCCTGATTTACGGATTCCTGGCTGTCGTGGTGGGGGAGATGATAGGTTCGAACCGCGGCCTTGGCCAGCAGATCGCCTACTACTCGGGCGTGCTGCGCACCGACGCGGTTTTTGCCCTGTTGTTCGTGTTGGGGGTGATTGCCACGGTGGCGGTCGAGCTGCTGCGCAAAATCGAATCGTATCTTCTGCGCTGGCAGTAAATCCAGCAATATCCGAAAAAATAGCCGCGGCATTCGTCGTGCCGCTTGGCGTCACCCGTCATGCATGGAGAAGTAGATGCTTGGAATTTCAAAAAGAACGGCCGTGCTTGCTTTTGCCGGACTAATAGCGTTCGGGGCTCAAGCGGCGCATGCAGAACCCATCAAGGTTCAGGTGTACCCTGGAAATATCACGAGCTTATTCGCGTATTTGGGAGTCGAGCGCGGTTTCTACAAAAAGCACGGGCTGAATGTCGAACTGGTGAACATCAGCAACGGGCCGCAGGCCAATGCGGCGTTGGCAGCGGGCAGTGTCGACATCATCATGACGACACCGGACAACATGCTGCTTTTCAAGGCCCGCGGCTTTGATCCCGTGGCCATTACCGGCAATGCCAAAGAGCCGGTCATGGCTTTGGCTGCAAGAGCCGACGCGCAGATTGCGCCTCCAGGTTCCGATTACAGGACGGTTATGCAGGGGTTGGTCGGGAAGACCGTCGGGGTATATGGCTTGGGATCCGCCGCCCATCGCTATGTACAACTGCTGGTCAGAGATGCGGGTGTCAAGCCGGGCCAGATCAAGTATTCGGGCGTCAGCAATGGGGGGCAATCCCTGGCCGGGCTGGAAAGCAAGCAACTGGATGCCGTGACCGAAGTCTTTGCTTCCGTCATTATGATCGAGCAGAAAAAAGCAGGTGCGCTTTTACTCGATTGCGTTAGACAGAAGTGCCCGGCGTGGGCCACCGAGACGGGGCTGATGAGCCAGGCCTGGTGGACGACACGGGGTTTCCTGGACAAGCATCCGAAAGCCATGCGGGAATACTTGGCCGCGCATAAGGAAATCGATGCGTGGATACACGATCCTTCGAAGCGAGGTGAGCTGCTTCAGGCGTTGAAAGCGATTTATACAGCGCCTTCGGGACTGGACGCGGATGCGTATTTTTCCGCCGTGGTGGATCGCGTGCCGGAGTATTTCACGGTGAAGACCAATACCGCGGCTATCGAAGGAACCCAGAAGATCATGCTGGCGACCGGCGAACTGAGCAAGGCCGTGGATGTCGGGCCGATGATCTGGGATGAAGCGAAAAACTAGCCCGGGATGTCGGATTCGACCTTTGTCGCAATCGTTCACGGCATGAGGCGTTATGGGTGCCTTGATGGCTTTATATGGAAAGGCGGGCAATGAAACAGATTGAAGTTCCGGTGCTGATCGTCGGCGGGGGCGTAGCCGGCTTGTCGTGCTCGATGGTGTTGGCCAAGCTGGGTGTCGAGTCGTTGCTGGTTACTTACTATCCCGGCACCTCGCCGCAACCCAAGGCGCATATCATCAATCAGCGCACCATGGAGATATTCACGGAACTTGGCGTAGCCGAGGCTGTTTACAAGGTGTCCACGCCGCCCGAGTTGATGAGGTATGCCGGCTGGTACGCGGGCCTGGGCGGTGGGTCGCCGTATCATGGCCGCGAAATTGGGCGTGTTGAGGCATGGGGCGGCGGGTTCACGGATCCGGACTATATCGCGGCCAGTGCCTGCCGTCCGGCAAACTATCCGCAGATGTATCTTGAACCGATACTCAAAGCCCACGCTGAAAAGCTTACGCCGGGCGGTTTGCTTTATTTTCATGAGTTCCTGGATTTTTGCCAGGATCGGGACGGTGTGACCGCCCGGGTGCGCAACCGCGGCAGCGGCGAAGAGTTCCTGGTTCGCGCCAAATACTTGCTGGCGGCCGACGGTGGCAAGACCATTGGCAAGCAAGTGGGCATAGCCATGATCGGTGGCGATAAAACCATGCGGATGACTTCGGTGCACTTTGCCGCGGATCTAAGTCCCTGGGCGACGGGAACGGATGTTCTTACCCGGTTCCTGATCAACCCCGACTTTGGCGGCTCATGGGCCAGTGGCGCGCTTTTGCCAGAGGGGCCGACGAACTGGGGTAATAAGTCGGAGGAGTGGGTTTATCACTCGCGCTACACAATAAGCCAGACCGGGCCCATAGATCACGCCAAGGTGCTGGAGCGCATGCATACGGTGTTGGGCATCGAGGATCTCAAGCTGGATGTCCATCACATCAGCGAATGGACCATGGGGGGATTCCTGGCTGAACGCTATCGTGCGGGTAAGGTTTTTCTGGTCGGCGATGCGTGCAAGACGCACCCGCCCACGGGAGGGCTGGGCATGAATAGCGCTGTGCAAGATGCGTATAACTTGTGTTGGAAACTGGCCTTGGTGTTGCGAGGCAAGGCGGGGGACGGCCTGCTCGATACCTACGAGGAGGAGCGCCGTCCGGTGGCGAAGCGCAATGTCGAATTGGCGATGGCCAATGCCATGCAGCATTTCCTCATCGACGAAGCCATAGGCTTGTCCGACGACGATTCGCCGGAAGAGAACTGGGAGAAAATGCGCATGATATGGGACGATACGCCGGCATCCGAGCCGCTGCGCGAGGCCGTGGCCGATGCGATCGCAATGCAGCGCATCGGCTTTCGCCATCACAACGTCGAGTTTGGCTATACATATGCACATGGAGCCATTGTCGATGACGGCAGCGTCGAGCGTCCGCCCCTGGATCCCGTGCTGATTTACGAGCCCAGCACGAAGCCGGGACACCCTTTGCCCCATGCCATGGTCGGTCGCTTGGGCCGCATGATGCCCATCGGCTCTTTTGTGGAGGGCGGCAGCTTCGTGCTGCTGGCGGGCGAGGATGGCCACGCTTGGGTGGATGCGGCGAGGCGGGTGGCCGCGGCACTGGGGATACCGCTGCAGGCCTTGCGCATAGGCTTAAAGAAAGGTGACTACATCGATATGCGCGGCGCCTGGCTGAAGCATCGCGGCATAAATCCGGATGGCGCCGTATTGATCCGGCCTGATCGATACGTGGCGTTCCGGTCGGCATCCCGGTCCGCCGATCCAGCGGCAACTTTGTCGGATGTCTTCGACACCATTCTAGGTTTGAGCGCGAAGGCCTTTTCCGGCGAAGGCCCTCTCCAGGGATGCGCGACATGACGCTGCAACTTTCCGGCTTCACCGAGGGCATGACCAGCGGAATCAGCTCGACGCTCAAAGAGCAATCCCGGCTGCCTTTATCGCTGAGAGTCACGTATACCTTGCGGGCCCGGCTCGAGCGGGGCGAGTGGCCGGTGGGCTCCTGCATTCCCGCCTTGCACGAATTGGCGATCGAATACGGTGTGTCGCGCGCTACCGTACGCGCGGCGCTGGACGAGCTGGCCCGGGAGGGCCTGATCGAACGCATCCGCGGCAAAGGCACTTTCGTGATTGGCGATGCGTCCAAAGGTCACTGGCTGATGTTGCCTACCGATTGGGATTCATTGGTCGGGCATATCGAACAATTGAATGTGGAGTTCACCGAGCTGGGTTCGGGAAGTGGAGCCTTGCCCGAGCAGTTGGTCGGCGCTCGTCAGGCAGGGATTTTCTGGTGGGCGACGCGCGTGAACTGGTCCGACGGTGTTCCGTACAGCATCAGCACGGTCCATGTGGCTGAACGGCTGGTAGCGCAAAAGAGGGCCGAGTTCGAGTCGAAGCCTGTATTGCCCGCTCTCCGGCTTCATTTTTCGCACGAGCTGCATTCTGCCGAACAAACCCTTACTGTGCGGGTCGCCGATGCCATGGCGGCAAAGCAGTTGCGCATCGATATCGGAATGCCGGTTGTACGGGTCGTGCGGGTGGCCAGGAATGCCCGGGCCGAGATCGTGTACGCGGCTCGTGTTCTGTATCCGGCCAAGTACCTTTGCATCCGGAACGAGTTCACGCTCCTCGAGCGTGGCGGCGACCGGCCCGACGCCGGACTTGGGCGGTGACCGCGTCGGATTGATCAAGGGGGTGTTTCATATTTTCATCGAAGTTCGATTTATAAAGTCTTAAAAACCGAATTTTATTATTTAATAAGCGAAAACTACCGAGACGTCATTGAGCAAGCAGCAGGCCGCCCTCATGAAAGGCTTGCCGTGACGCTGAATCGCATTGGCAGTTTCTTATCGGCATTCAATTGTGCAAGGAGCTTTATCTTGAAAATCACCATGCTTGGAACAGGCGCGGCGCTACCCGACCCGGATCGGGCTCAATCCTCCATTCTCGTTACGCTGGACAACGGAAAAAACTATCTGTTCGACTGCGGCGAGGGATCCACCCGCCAGATGGTCAAGGCCAATATCAACCCAGCCGATGTGCCGTGGGTGTTCTTGAGCCATCTGCATTACGACCATGTCTGCGGCCTGCCGTTCTTCGTGCTGTCCAGTTGGGTTTTCAACCGCGAAGGAAAACTCAAGGTGTTCGGCCCTCGCGGCATTCAGGATTTTGTCGACCATTCCTTCGAGAACGGCGCCTTCCGCATCGATATCCAGGCTCGCGCCTCCTACCCCACGCGCCGGAAAAATATTCAGGCGGTGCGCCCCGAGGTGATGGAAGTGGCGCCGGGCCTCATGTACGAAGACGAGGATGTAAAGGTCTACATTGATTTGGTCGATCACATCCCCACCGAAATCACGGACTGCTTCGGCATCCGCTTCGAGGCTGAGGGCAAGGTCGTCGCCTTCAGCGGCGATACGGCGCCGTGCGAATCCATGATCCGTCTTGCTCAGGACGCCGATTTGTTGATCCACGAATGCACATTTCCGGAGTCCTTCCTGGAGCATCGCGCCAAGTCCGGCGTCGGCACCTACGCACATACCAGCCCGCTGCAGTTGGGCGAGATCGCGGCCAAGGCCCAGGTGAAAAGCCTGGTGGCCACGCATTTCGGCCATTACGATTCAACCAGCCCCGTCATCAAGCGTGCGGCCAAGAATCACCTGCCCGTCGATTTGATGGGGCCGGAGAGGCTGGACGAAGTGGCGCGCGACATCCGCAAAAGCTACAAGGGCGAACTCAGGCTTGCGCAGGATTTGATGCGCATCGACTTGTAAACCCCGTGCCGGGTATGCGCGTCTATCGTGCATTTGCCTCTATGCAACCGTGACGGATCCGCGTGGCAGTGCTGATTGGCAACCGTTCAGGACATGCCGCCGCTGGCGGCGATGATCTGTGCCGTTACCCAATGCGCATCGTCCGACAGTACCATCATGACGGAATCGGCGATGTCCTGGGCGTCTGCTAGACGTCCCATGGGGGCGATGCCTTTCAGATATTCGATCCGCTCGGGTGTGACTCCGTAAATACCGACGCCTTCGGTCATGGTCAGGCCTGGGGCAATGCAATTTACCGTAACGAACCTGTGCCCGACTTCCTTGGCTAGCGTTTTACAGTAGATCTCCACCGCGGCTTTGGCGCCGGCATACGCCGCAACGCCTGGATAAGGTGCATGAACGGTGGTCGAAGAGATCCCGACGATCCGGCCATGGTCAAGCACTCTCCGGCCGGCCTCTTTCATGACGAAGAACATGCTTTTGGCGGTAAGGGAAATGGTTTGATCCCAAAGCGCCTCGTCGATTTCTTCGATTTTGTGAAAGCCGCCTGTTCCGCCCACATTGGATACGACGAAATGCAAAGGTCCATGTCGGGATTCGGCCTCGTCGAAGAGTCGGCGGATGTCGTCGAGCGAACGGACGTCGGCGCACACCGCGCTGGCGGTACCTCCACTTGCACGGATTGAATTGACCGCTTGATCCGCAAGCTCACGCATTTGTGCATGGGGATAGTTCAAGGTAACGGCTGCGCCGCGCGCCGCCAGTGTCTTTGCGATGGCAAAGCCGATGCCTTGGGTGGAGCCGGTAACCAGCGCGTGCCTGCCGAGGAATTGCTGTTCCATGTGATTTGATCGCCAAAAATAGAGATCGAACTCAGATCAGCTCGACCACGGCTTCGATTTCGATCGGCATGCCGAACGGCAGCGATACAAAACCTACCGCGCATCGAGCATGAACCCCCGCTTCGCCAAAAATGGAGGTCAATAAGTCCGAGGCTCCATCCAGCACTTCAGGTTGGCGTTCGAAGTCAGGGGTACAGTTGATCATGCCGTATACACGCACGATGCGCTTGACGCGGCTGAGCTCGCCAATTTCGCCCTTCAATGTGCTCAACGCACTGATTATGGTCGTACGGGCAGCCGCTTTGCCCTCCTCGATCGAGATATCCTTGCCTAGCTTGCCCCTATGAGTTTGCTGGGCCCCATTGAAAGGCCCGTGTCCCGCCACGTACACCAGCTTGTCTGCGGTGCTGACAGCGCCCACGTAGTTGCCGACGGGTTTGCGTCGCTGGGGCAATTGGTATCCCATCTCCGCCAGCCGCTCTTCTGGTGTGCCCCCCTTCAGGGTTTTAAATCTGTCAATGGACATGTGAATTCTCCTCGTTTCAAAAACCCAAAAGGTCAATCTATAAGATGCCGCTATTTCCGCATGCCATGCTCAAGCGCATACTCCACCGCCCTCTTCGCCATAATCGTGCATAGCCTGGATCGATACGCGGCGCTTGCGTGCAGATCCTCGCTAAGCTGAAATGCTTCGGGGTTGAGGCTGATGGGGTCGAGCGATGCCGTGCGGAATGCCGCCGTCAGCGCCTGTTCCATTTCAGGGATGCGGAAAACGTGCGATCCGGCGCCGGTCGCGGCGACACGCACGTATCCGGGAAATTCGGCCACGAAAACCCCGGTCAGGGCGAAGCCCGACGCGGGGCTCGGAAACTTGGCATAGCCGGCCCGAATCGGGTCGGGAATGGAAAACGCCAGAATCAATTCACCTTCTTCCAGGGCTGTCGTGTACATATCGACAAAGAAATCGTCGGCTTGAATGGAGCGCCGATTGGTAATGACGGTCGCGCCCAAGGCCATGATTGCGGAGGGATAGTCGGCGGCCGGATCGTTATTGGCAACCGAACCGCCGATCGTGCCCTGATGGCGAACCTGGCGATCGCCTATACCCGATGCCAGACTTGCCAGCGCGGGGTTATGCGTACGAACGAGCGATGAGCGGCTGACTTCCGCATGCCGGCACATTGCGCCGATTCGCAGCCCTTGGCCGTCCTGGACAATGCCTTTCAGTTCTTCGATCGCCTGGAGGTCGATTAAATCGGTTGGCGCGGCCAGGCGCAGCTTCATGGCCTGGATCAGTGTTTGCCCTCCGGCCAGAAACTTGCCGTCGGGCAGCCGGCTTATCAGTTCGAGCGCTTCGGCGAGCTTTTGCGGGCGATGGTAATTGCATGGATATGTGTACATATCAGGATTCCTCCCGCTGTTGCTGGAGATACTTCCCGCCAAGCTCGATCGCGTCGAGAATGCTGTCATAGCCCGTGCAGCGGCAGAGATTGCCGCCTATGCTGGCTGCTATTTCCTTGCGGCTGATCCCGGGCCGTTCTTCCACAAGATCGACAGCCGTCATAATCATGCCGGGGGTACAGTACCCGCATTGCAGTGCGAAGCATTCGTTGAATGCCTGCTGCATGGGATGCAATGGTTCGTTCTCGCTGGCGAGGCTTTCGATGGTCTGAATCTCTCCGCCGTTTGCCTGCGCCGCCAGTATCGAACAGGATTTGATGGCGTGGCCATTGAGGCGTACGGTGCATGCTCCGCATTGAGCCGTGTCGCAGCCTATATGCGTGCCGGTCAATCCAAAATGATTGCGCAGCGCCGTCACCAGCAAGGTTCGGTCTTCCATTTCCGCTTCGCGGCGCACTCCGTTCACATTTATTGAAAGCTTCAACATGATCAAATACCTGCCTATTTGGATCGATCGGCGCCAGGGCTTGTTAACCTTGCGGTGCGAGTGGGCATCCAACCCGCACCGGGGCGCCGCGCATCAACGATTGACAACCTGATTCCACTGGTCGATGATTTTCGACCGGTTTTGGTTCATGTAATCGACATCGATCTTGTTCAGTTTGCTGGCTGTCGGGCATGCGGCCTCGGCATCCGCGGGGACCTTTGCTTTCGTGTTCGCCGGCCTCAGGTGATTCAACTGGGCATACATTTCCTGGCTTGGCACGCTAAGCGCGTGGTTGATGAATTTATCGGCGACCTTGCCGCCGTCCGGCCCGTTCTTGACCTTGGCCAGCAACAGAGGCGCGTAATAGGCGCCCTCTTTGGGCGCGACAAATCGCAGATCCTTGAGGTCGGGATCGGTCGCCAAGGTAAGCGCATTGCCGCTGTGATAGGGAGTTACCCAGATTTCGCCGGTTTTCAGCCACCCTACCGCTATGTTCTCGCTATCCCAAAGGCCTGGGCCGGAAGTGCGGATCTGGCGATACAACTCCATGCCCTTTTGAGGGTTTTCGATACTGCCGCCCTGGGTTCTGGCCAGGGCGTCCAGCACGTTGAAGACCATGGAATATGCGACGTTGGGCGCGGAAACATGGCCTTTGAGGTCATCGCGCAGCAGATCGCTCCATGATGTGATCTGCTTTTTGACGTATTTTGCGTTGTACAGGATTCCCTGGCATCCGTATCCATAAGCGACCCCCGTATTGCCCTTGGCAAGAACAGCCGGGTCGATATCGGCGAGTTCGGGGATTTCCTTGGCGTTCAGTGGATCGAGCAGGCCGGCGGCCGCAACCAGAGGCAAGGTCAGGTCGGTGAAGGTAACCACATCCTCTTTGGGATGGGCGCGGTTTGCCTGCATCCGTGTGAAGCGTGCGCTATCCCATGATTCGACATACTTGACGGTTGTGCCTTTATCGAAGGTTTCGATAAAGGCTTTATTCATGTTGGCGCCAATGGTTCCCGGGTACCCGCTAAAATTCAGCGTTTCCGCGTGGACGGCAAATGCGGCTCCAGTCAACGCAACACCGAGTCCTGCGCTTCGACAAATACTATGTATAAGTTGATTCATGTTTACTCCCCCTACGGTTGGACGACAAGCTAATTGCTACGGCATGTTTGGATGCGGGATGGCCTTAGGCAGAGCTTCCGCCGATATTTTTCAGCAGGCCTAGCTTTTGCAACCCGACGGCAAGCACCAGGCCGAAAACGACCAGAGCCGTCGATACCGCGGCAACCACCGGATCGTTGGCGTCGTACACGTATTTGTACAGTGCGACCGGTAGCGTGGTTTGCTCTGTTTGGGTCACGAACAAGCTGATGGTGAATTGATCGAAGGAAACAATGAATGCGAAGATTGCGCCCGACGTCAGGCCGGGAACCAGCCCGCTCAGTATGACGCTGCGGAAAGTGCGCCATGACGAGGCGCCAAGCAGTTCGGATGCTTCTTCCAGATGTGGCTTGATTTCCGTTGCGCTGATATATACCGCGCGGAACATGAACGGAAATACCAGCAGGGTGTGCGAGGCGAGCAGGCCGATTGCTGTGTCGATGAATCCGTACTTCAGAAAAAAATAAAGCAGACCGATCCCGATAATGAGCGAAGGTACGATAAGCGGTGTAAGCAGAATGAATTCCGCGGCGCGCTTCCAGATGGATGCCTTTGCACGGCGCAGGCCCAACGCCGCCGGAATGGCGAACACGGCTGAAAGAGCGGTGGAGCCAACCGCCAGCCAGATGCTGCGCATGGCGGGCCCGCCAAACTGGCCCAGTTCCCATGCAGCCCGGTACCAGCGGAAAGAGAATCCCGTCGGCGGGAACTCAAAATAGGATTTGTTGCTGAAGCTGAACAAAACGACAATCACCAGTGGCGCAAGCAAAAAGGCATAAATCAGCGTCACGACAATGGAAAACCCAGTGCTATTGGTGCTTTTCATTTGGCATGCCTCCTGGAGAGCGATTGGGTCAGGCGCGCCTGCAAGGCATAAACGCCCGCCGACAGAGCCAGCAGAACCATGGCCAGGGCAATGGCGCGGGGCAGATTGAACACCACTAGAGCATCCATGTAGACCGAGATGGACAGATATTGGATTGCGGTGCCGCCTAGCATCAGCGGTGTTACGAACGCTCCCAGCATCAGGCTGAAAACGAGAATGCCGCCGGCCAGAAGGCCTGGCATGGCCAGGGGCAAATCGATGGACAGGAACCGTTGGACGCTTCCCGCTCCGAGGATTTCCGCCGACTCACGCAGTCTGTTGTCGATGGCGCTGAGGGATGTTGCGATGGACAGGATCATGAATGGCAGGAAAACCTGCGTGCTGCCGATGATCATTCCCAAATAGTTGCCGGACATATCCAGGGGCGAACTCGTCAGCCCCAGCATGTGCAGTACTGTGTTGATCACCCCTTTGCGGCCCAGTATCAGCAGCCAGCCGTATGTCCGAACCACCGTGTTGACGAGCAAGGGTGCGGCAATCAGGAAGAAAAGCACCGGCCGGATTTTTTGGGATGCTCGGTTCAAATGGTAGGCGACCGGATACCCGAGAATTGCGCATAGCAACGTGATGAGCGCGGCAGCCCCCAACGTCTTGGCGTAAATTTCCCAGTATATGGAGGTCAACAACACCGACTTGTAATTGTCCAGTGTCCAGCCTTCGAGGATCCGGCCCATTTCCGCAGGATGGAAGCTTGCCTGTACGAGTTCCACAAGCGGAATGGCCAGCAATAAAAATATCAGTGCGAATGCCGGCAGCAAGAAAACGGCCGCCCTGGCTGCTTTGCTGTAGTGATTGGTTTGATTGCGCATGGGCTGCTCATTGTGCGGCGAAGGCCACCGGACCCTCGGCGATTTCTACCCACACGTCCCCTCCCGGCTTCACGGCCTGGGGAGGAACACCCAGCAATCGAGCCTTGAGCACGATTTCGGTGTCCAGCAAAATCTGCACAATGGACGATCCCCCCGCAAAATGGATGTCCTGAATCCGGGCCAGGTAGGCATCGGGCGCTGCCTGATAATGCAGCTTGACGTGCTCGGGCCGAACCGCCAGCATGAACGGGCCGCTCGGCGCATTGGGAACCCTGATGCGGTAATTGGTTTTTTCAATGCGGCTCATGCCTTCGACGCTATCTCGATTGCACCGCAACATCGAAACGTCACCGACAAAGTCGGCAACGAACGCGGTGGAAGGGCGTTCATAAATCGTGTGTGTGCTGTCCAGTTGTTCGATCCGTCCATTACGCAGGACGGCGATCCGGTCGGACATGAATAGCGCTTCGTCCTGGTCGTGCGTGACGAACAAGAAGGTGGTGCCGGTCTGTTTGTGTATGCGCTTGAGCTCGATCTGCAGCTGTTTGCGCAGCTTGAGATCGAGCGCGCCCAGAGGTTCGTCGAGCATTAGGACATCGGGCGAGGTGGCCAGCGCGCGCGCCAGCGCGACGCGTTGCTGTTGCCCTCCCGACAACTGGTTCGGATAGCGTTGACCGATGTGCGGAAGCTGAATCATATCCAGCATTTCCGCGACTCTTTGCTTCATTTTGCTGGATCGCCAGCCTTTGACCTTGAGTCCATACTGGATGTTCTCGTCGATGGTCATGTGGGGAAAAAGGGAGTACTGCTGAAATACCATCCCGACATTGCGCCTGCGGGGCGGCTCGTGCGTCACGTCGCGGCCGTCTATATGCACCGTACCGCTGTCGCATTCTTCCAGGCCCGCGATGATGCGCATGAGCGTGGTTTTTCCCGAGCCGCTACTGCCTAATAGCGTCAGGAATTCTCCTGCTTGAACGGCGAGATCAATATTGTCGTTGACCGTTATGTCGCCGTAGGTTTTGGTAATTCCTCGGACGGAAATCTTGGGCTGTTCTGTCATCTTTGGACACCGCGTAGCTGAAGTTTGAAAGTCGACCCGCCATACCTGCTTAATTGCGGAATTCACCGGCAAACACGCGTTGCCCCGTTGCTTTCATCTGGCGCTTGTCCTCGGCCGGATCGGCGGCCGGCGGACAGGCGACAACTGCGTTCTGCGTATAAGTGCGGATGATCTCGCCTTCCGCACGCCGGCTGCCCAATGGTGCTCGGCCCTGCTTCACGTCTTCGATGCCGGTTTTCAGCATGCGGCGGAACATGGCCACGCCGCGATCGCTGCTTGCCAGGTGTTCGCGAGCCCGAGCATGAACGGTGCCCTGAGAGACTTGCGCGTCGTAGTCGCCAGGCGCGCGCTGGCGTTCTTCCATGGGCCGATCCCCCAACATGCCGAAATGCAGCTTGGCCACCATTTCGTCGTCGAACTGCATTTCGTCGGACTCGATAAGCCAGCCTAGCTCCATGAAGCTGGTGTCGTCGATGGGGGTGGCCCAATGCAGCAGATAAGGCGCGCCGTAACGTTTTTCCTTTTTGCCGTCTTCATTGACAGAGGCGACGAGATGGATGTTGGGCATGACCAGGTCGTGGACACGCACCCATACGTTGTTGCCGATGCGGCGGCTGGCAATGTACACAACGCCTATTGGCGTTTCCTCGTAGTCGAGCTCGGGCAGGATGCCGAATTCGGACGTGAACTGCGTTCCGCTGGCTATGGTGTGCAAATAGGACGTATGCACGGGATCCATGGCGTTTTCTTTGACCTGAACCCAGTTGCATGGCCATACGTATTTCTCGCCGGGAGTCCAACCCGCCGGAATCAGCTTCTGACCGGGTTCGAGGTTGGCGATGACGTCGAACACCGGCAGGGGAGGCATTTCGTCCATTGGCCCCATGTAGGCGAATATCAGCCCTTCGTATTCGCGCACGGGATACGCACCGTGGCTGAGTTTGCCTGTGTTGTAGGGAGAGTCCGGCGACTCGGCGGGAGCCTCGAGAACGCGCCCATCCACGCCGATCAGCCATCCGTGATAGCAACAACGGATGCCGCCGCTATCCGGAATGCCGAATTCCAGCGAGGCGCCGCGATGCGGGCAATGGGGCCGAACCAAGCCCAGCTCGCCACTTTTTGCGCGGAACAGAACCAGATCTTCATCGAGAATCTTGATGCGCTTGGGCACATCGCCCAATTCACAGGACTTTTCGATGGGATGCCAGAACCTGCGTAGATATTCTCCCCCTGGCGTTCCCGGCCCGACTTGCGCGTAATCGGGGACTTCGGTGAGCGTTTCTTCGCGCAGCATATAGCCGCTATAAGACGTGGCAGCCTTGGCTTGTGACATTTTGCCTCACTCCTTAGGGGGTTTATTTTTATTGATCGGATAAACCGTTTAACGGATTGGAAAAGATTATAGTGATGTTTTTGTGCTGTCAAGCGGTTTATCCGATAATTAATTATTGGGAGTATCCAGGGGAAATCCCTTTTTTCATAGGGATAAAGCTAGAGCATTAATTTTAAGATTGACGCATTTATCTGATAATAGGATAATTGCTTGGAATTCTGTTTATGTGCAATCGTTGATGTTTTCTTCCAGGAGCATGATCAATGACCGGTAGCGCGCCCCGTTTTCCCAAGAGGGGGGACATCATCGCTGATTTGATTAAGCGGCGAATCGTGGAAGACAAACTTCGTCCAGGAGATCGTCTGCCGTCGGAAAAAATGCTTGCCGAGCAATACCAGGTCGGCAAGGCCTCCATCCGTGAGGCGTTGAAGTCGCTGGAGGTTCAGGGTCTGATCAGAACGTCGACAGGTCCAGCAGGCGGCTCGGTCATTGCCGAGGTAACCGAAGCGCGAATTCTCAATCATCTTCAAAGCTATTTTTTCTTTACAAACCTCACGGCGGCCGATGTCTATGAAGTGCGTCGCGCGATCGAGCCGCAGCTGGCTGCCCACATCGCGGCAACAGCCAGCCAAGAACTGATCGAAAAATTGGCGCAGAACGTCGCGGCGACTGCTGCTCCGATCGAGTCGCGTGAAGACTGGCAGCGGCAGCAGCAACTGCATATCGAGTTCCATGAAATACTCGCGAGCCACGCAAAAAATCCCATGCTTTGCCTGCACTGCCAACTGCTCAATCGCACCATACGCAGCATCGTACGGTCGCGCGAGAGCCCCAGGCAGTTGGATTTGATCCGTTCCAATGCAACCTGGCACGCCAAGCTCCTTGATGCAATAGTGGCGCGCGATGCGAACACGGCGAAAGCGCTTATGCATAGCCACATCACCGAAATCGAAGACACGTACCGCGTCACCGAGGCCGTCCTCAAAAGCGAGCTTCATCTGGAAACGCTCCCACCCCCTCAGCAGCTGAACGCATTCAAGGATCTGCCATGATTGGACAATCCCCCTTGAGAAAAGAAAACGGGCGTCTTTTACGTGGATGCGGCAAATTTGTCGATGATCATGCGCCTCAAGGCTTGTTGTTCGCCGCGGTCGTGCGATCCCCTCATGCTTCGGCGCGAATCCTTTCCATCAATACAGAGCCAGCCATCAATGCCGGCGCGCATTCGGTCTGGACGCACGAGAACACACCCGGCAGCCTTGTGCCGCTGCCCTTGTTCAAAGAGCCCGCCACCAATCCCTACTGTGATTCCATGGATGCCCCGCCTCAGTTTCCACTTGCTGTGGATTGTGTGCGCTATCTTGGCGAGCCGGTCGCGGTTGTCCTGGGAGACAGTCCGGCGCTGGCGGAAGACGCCGCGGAGCGGTTGGAGATCGAGTACGAGCCTATCGACGCCATCATCGATCCGCAGGAGTCCATAAAGGATGTTGCGTCGGTTCACGAGCATCGCTCGAATATTGCAGCACATATGTTTGCATGCATAGGCGATATAGACGCCGCCTTCGACAACGCCGAGGTGGTCATCGAAGAGCGGTTTGTCTACCCGAGAATGACCTCGGTTCCCATTGAAACCCGGGGCATATGCGCCGAATACGATAGTGCCTCCAGAACGATGGTCATCCATGTCGGCCATCAACTGCCTTATGCGCTCAGGGAAGCGGTGGCTCGCACCACAGGCTTGCGGCAAACCGATGTCGCCGTCCTGTGTCCCGACACCGGCGGGGGGTTCGGCCCGAAGTCGTCCGTGTACGCAGAGGACGTCCTGATCCCGGCCATATCGTATGCCACGGCCCGGCCCGTGAAATGGATACAAACCCGATCCGAGTTCATGTTGACTTCGCAATCGGGGCGTGATCAGATCCTGGATGTGCGTCTGGCTGCCCGGTGTGACGGGACGTTGCTGGGTCTGGACGTAAAAATCCTCAAGGACACTGGCGCCTATCTGTGCTGGGCGGTTATCGAGCCGACCAACACCATCAACCATATTCCATCTCAATACCGTATCCCGGCCTATCGGGCGGAAGCCAATTCGGTTCTGACCAATAAAACCCCATCCGCGCCTTATCGCGGAACGGGGCGGCCCGAAGCAGCCTGGGTGATCGAACGCAGCCTGGACTTGCTGGCCAACAAGCTCAAGATGGATCCCTTCGAGTTGCGTCGCCTGAACTTGATCGCCGCCGACCAAATGCCTTATAAGCCCGGCAATGTCTATCGGGACGGCGTTCCCATTGTCTACGACACGGGCGATTATCCACAGGTGTTCAATAAAACCCTCGAGCTGCTCGATGTTCCGCGCTGGCGAGCCGAGCAGGCACGTTTGCGCGACGAGGGTTCGACGCGCAGGATCGGCATCGGAGTTGCGAACTACGTTGAGGCGAGCGGGCCGGGCTGGCCTTGCGAAGGCGCTACCGTTCGCATTTGCGAAGATGGCATGGCCGAAATACTCATTGGCGTATCCCAATCGGGCCAGGGCCACGAAACGGCCTTTGCCCAGGTCGCCGCCGAGTATCTTGGCATGCCCTACGAAAACATTCGTGTCATGGGAGGCGATTCCCGGTTATTGCCGCACGGCTTCGGCACCGCGGGAAGCCGTGTTACGGTGAATACTGGCAACGCGGTTGCCATGGCGGCCCAGGAGGTCGTGCGCCGCGCGAAGCTTGTCGCCGCGGCGCAGCTCGACTGCTCGCCGGACGACCTGGCCGGCACTCCGGCCGGTTTTGCGCGCAAGGACGACTCATCGAAAAGCGTGACGTGGGCTCAACTGGTTCCAGTGGCCATCTACTCTCGCATTCTGCGCGACGAGCAGCAGCCCGGGCTGCATTCGACGAAGTACTACTACCCCCCCACCGTCACGTGGGCAACCGGTACCCATGCAGCAGTGGTGGAGGTCGACACAGAAACATATAGCTGGGAAATTCTGGACTACGCCATTGGCCACGACTGCGGCAGGCAAATCAACCCCAAGATGGTTGATGGACAAGTGGTGGGGGCGTTCGCGCAGGGCCTGGGCGCGGCATTGGGAGAGCGGGTCATTTACTCTCCTGAAGGCCAAATGTTGACGGGCACCTTGATGGATTACGTGATGCCCAAGGCGCGGAGCATTCCTCCGCTCAAGCTGCTGCATTTTGAATTTCCGAGCACGATGAACCCGCTGGGCGTGCGTGGAGTCGGCGAAGGCAATGTCGGGCCGGTGGCGCCCGCCATTGCCAACGCGATCGCCGATGCGTTGGACAATGCCATTGTCATTCGACAGCCGACACTGACGTCCGCGAAGTTGTACGAACTCAGCACCCAGGCCGTTCTATGAGTAGCCCCGACGTCATCGACACGTTGCGCGCCAACGCCGCCCGCATAATTTCCGATGGCATTCCCTACGGAGATATTTTGTTCCTGGAAAAGGACATCCCCGAGGCAAAAGCCTGGTGCGACCGGTGGGTGGCGTTGTCGCAAACCTATGAAGATCTTGCTACGGAAGCCCTGAAGAACAATGCGCGGCAGACGGCGGGCGAACTTTTGTGGCGAGGGGCCTTATGCTGCCATTTTGGCCAGGGCATACGCATGGATGTCGCCGAAAATGCCAAACGCCGTGCTGACGAACGCAAGAGCGCGCTTTTCCGTCGAGGGGCGGTTTTGCTCGACCCGCCCATGGAGCGGGTGGAAATTCCGTTTGAGAACCATATGTTGCCAGGCTATCTTCGCCTGCCGTCGAGGCGGGATGGCGTTGCGCCTTGCGTCGTGATTTTTGGTGGGCTCGATACCACCAAAGAAGATGCGCTTGAAATATCCAACCATTTCGTCAAGCGCGGCATGGCTGTCCTGACATTCGACGGCCCGGGCCAGGGCGAAATGTTTTATCAGTTGCCGGTTCGCGTTGATTTCGAAAAAGCGGTTAGCGCCGCCATCGACTATGCGTGCGCCCGCCCCGAGATCGACTCCAATCGTATCGGTGTTCTGGGCCGCAGCACGGGCGGGCATTGGGCCTGTACGACGGCGGCGGCGGATCCGCGCGTAAAGGTAGCCGTTGCCTGGGGCCTGATTTACCACTTGAGACACTTCAAGACTTTGAGTTCCACATTGAAGAAGCGCTTTATGCGTGCCGCCAGGGTTGTAGACGAGACGCAAGCCGCCAAGTTCTTCGCGTCTTATGATCTGGATACCTCTGCGGGGCTGATTCAATGTCCCGTCCTGGTTGTCCAGGGTTCGGAGGACCCCATTGCCACGCCCGACTCCACCCAGCTTCTTGGCAATCGGGTACGAGGGCCGATAAAGGTCGTGACTTATCGCGGCAGCGGCCATTGCGCGCACGACAAGACTCATTTGAGCAAACCGCTCATGGCGGATTTTGCCGCTCATTATCTTTTGCCTGCTTCCTAGCAGCGCCAGCATGCATTTCTTTTTTTTGCCATGATCAAGGATGGAGAAAAATGATGACGAAACACTGGGTCGACTTGCAGGCGTCGGACGGGCACGGCTTGGGTGGTTATGTTTGTGTTCCGGAAGGCGAGCCGCGGGCCGGCCTGGTTATTGCGCAGGAAGTGTTCGGCGTAAATCCGCATATTCAAAGTGTTGTATCCAGCTACGCGCAAGAGGGCTATCTTGCGATTGCCCCGCGCTTCTTCGATCGTATGGAAAAAGATATCCAGCTTGGCTATGAGCGTCCGGATGTTGAAAAGGGCCTTGCTTACACCAAGCGGATAGATTGGGAGCAGACGCGTCTGGACGTGGAGGCGGCAGTCAAATACCTGGAGTCGCAGATGCAGGGCAAGCCGCTTGGTATGGTCGGGTATTGCTGGGGCGGTTCGAGCACCTGGCGGGCGGCCGCCGGCGTGCCGGGCCTGTCGGCCGCGGTCTGCTATTACGGCGGAGCCATTCCCTCGCTCTCGCAATTGAAACCCCAATGTCCCGTCTTGCTTCATTGGGGCCTGGAGGACTCCATCATTCCCGAAAGCTCCTCCCGAGCTTTTGCCGCCGGGCATCCTGGAGTCGAATCGCATTTTTACCCCGCCGACCATGGGTTCAATTGCGATCAGCGAGCTTCATACCACGAGCCGTCCGCCCGCTTGGCGCGCCAGCGCACACTCGCTTTCATCGAACAGCATCTGCAGATAGACAAATAGACAATCGAGGAGTACCCAATATGGAAATGGCGGGAGCACAAACTATAGCGGCGGGCCGTGACGTGGTATGGGCGGCCTTGAACGACCCCGAGGTGCTGAAGGACTGCATCCCGGGATGCGAGTCCATCGCTCCAACCGGCGAGAACCAATACAGTGTGGTTATGAAGGCCGCGATTGGGCCGGTAAAGGCCAAATTCGATTCCAGACTGGAGCTCTCGGATATTGTGCCTTCTACGTCGTACACCATGACATTCAATGCGTCCGGAGGAGCCGCTGGCTTTGGCAAAGGGCGCACGACCGTTGCCTTGGCTACAACGGAAAACTCGAGCACCCAATTGAGCTACACGGTCGAGGCCCAGGTGGGCGGCAAACTCGCCCAGGTGGGCGCGCGTCTCATCGACGGCGTGGCGCGCAAGCTGGCCGACGATTTCTTCACCCGCTTCAAAGCCCGTGTGGAGCCGTCCGAGGCGGCGAAGAACGAAGCCGCCGATGCCCCCGCCCCGCAGACTGAAAGTGCGGCCGAAGTTTCTGTGCAGACCGCGCCTGCGGCCAGCCGCACGGTGAAGTCTCGTTCGGTGTGGACTTGGGGGCTCGCGGCCGTTGTGATCATTGTTGCGGCCTGCCTGTGGTTTGGAGCCTGATCGTGTATCGCGCAAAAACCGTTAGTCATATTTACGCAGGAATACGCTAATGAATTCACCGATAATCGGCCGATCCGCCGGCATTGTTGGCGCCGCCGCCGTTCCTCATGCGCCGCAATTATTAAGCGCGCCCAAGAGCGAATCCCCCGAGCAGATCGCACGTGTCAAGGCGGCCATGCTTGAGGCCGGAAACGCCCTGCGCGCGTTGAGTCCCGACCTGATCATCGTGGTGTCCAACGAGCACGGGGATCAGTTCATCCTGGATTCGATACCCGCGTTTACTTTGCATTGCGCCGACCAGGCGCGGGGGCAGGATCAGCACAGCGGATGGTGGTCCGTCGACGGCGACGTCGGCTACGCCGTGGTGCGGGAGTTGCAGGAAGAGGGCTTCGATCCGGCCTTCACGTTGAGCGCCGAGCTGGGCACGCCGTTTACCATTCCGATCGAGTTCATGGGCTGGCGGCGCGATACGCCGGTACTGCCCATCTTCGTGAATGCGTATGTTCCCCCCCAACCTCGGCCCGAACGATGTTTCGAATTCGGCAAGGCCTTGCATAGAGTTCTGGCGCGCTTGAATCGGCGTGCGGTGCTTGTTGCCAGTGGAGGTCTGTCGCATTACCCGGGTACCGCGCGTTATGCGGAACCCGGCCCCGATCTTGAGTTCGACAAAATGGTTTTTAATGCCGCCGTGGAGGGCAATCTTCGCCGCCTGCTGGCCTCCAATGCATCCGAACTCGATCGAACCGGCAACGTGGAAGCGCGCTCCTGGCTCATGCTTGCAGGCGCTTTAGGGGAAGTGTGCCCCGACCAGGCCGTGCTGGAAGAAAACTGGCATCACACCTATGCGATCCTGAGCTGGTTCAGTTTTTCCGAACGGCGCGACACGGATGAGTTATGGTACAGGCACACTCCGTCGAACCGGGTTGAATTATCGCGGGCTTTGCAGCGGTTAAGAGTCGATTCGCAAGCCTGCCGGCAGTTTCTCGAATCGCCGGATGCCTACATCATCCAGTTTGAACTGGATGACATCGAGAGGGAGGCTTTGTGCGCTCTTGATGAAAAAATATTGCGGGATTCGCTCGGCATTCATCCATTGCTGGTTGCGGGCGCAATCCGTCGCATACGTCTGAACGAGAAAGCGGCCATGTAGAAATCCCGCCATGATCCATGGCCGGGTCATGCTGGATGCCGGCGCGGCATTCCAGAGATCGTGCTTTCATGGACGAGCGCGCTTCCCATCCAACTACATCACCAAGGCGTTTCCTGGCATGAACTCTCGACCGAAAAGCTTATACAGCGCCAATGCCGCGCTGGCGTCCGGACATCATCTGGCCAGTCTTGCGGCAAAAGACTGCCTGGACGCGGGTGGGTCCTTAATGGATGCAACCATTGCCGCGTCGGCGGTTTTAACGGTTGTTTTGCCGCATGCCACATCGTTGGGCGGCTGCGGCATGCTGTTGTATTACGATGCGTCCACTGGCTGCGTCCATGTCCTGAACGGGACGGGGCGGGCGCCTCTTGATGCTTCGCCGGCGTTGTTCGAAAGCGGGATGCCCCAGCGCGGCTCCAGGGCGGCCGTGGTTCCGACCCTGGTGCGTTTGTGGGCGCGGGCGCACGAGCGCTTTGGGCGCCGGGACTGGAAACAGATACTTGCGCCAGCGATTGCGTTGGCGGAAGGCGGCATTGCCACGCCGGAAGAGCTGGCTCGAAACCTGCGCAATGTAAAACCCGAGGACACTAGGCAGCCAGGTTTCGGCCGAATTTTCCAGCCCGGCGGGCATACGCTGACCGCGGGCGACACGTTCCGGCAGGCCAACGTGGCGCGCGTTCTGCAAAAGATTGCCCGGGACGGCGAAGACGGGTTTTACCGTGGTGAAGTCGTTCATGCGCTCGTGCGGTTCAGCCAGGCACACGACGGCTTGTTCAAACCCGAGGATTTCGAGTCCGCGAGCGCGGATTGGGCCATGCCCTGGTCGAGCTGCGTTGCCGATACGGTTGTTCATGTGGCGCCCCCCAATTCGACGGGCGTTCTGATGCTGCGCCTGCTGGATATCTGGGGGGCGGCCCGTCACGCGGGCGAAGAGCCCGGCATGGCCGTCGATGTAGAAAATGCAATGGCCGCCATTGCCCAGGGGCGCAACCTGATCGGCGATCCTCTGCGCACAGTCCAGACACCGGAGCAGTTTGGACTGGGGGCGTCGATGAAACCGGGGGCGGATCATGCCGCATTGAAAAAAAGCCGCCTGGATATCGGTGATACGTCCGGGTTTGTTGCCATGGATCGCGATGGCAACGCTGTTTCGCTGCTGCAAAGTGTATTTCAGCCTTTTGGCAGTTGCGCGGTAGAGGAAGAGACGGGCATATTGCTGAACAACCGGATGTACGATTTCGAAGCCCGGCCCGGCTTGGTCAATTCGATTGGGTCGGGTGTTCGGCCTTCCCATACTCTCAACCCCTGGCTGATGACTTCCGGGGATGGACGTGCTTGCCGCATGGCCGGGGCCTCGCCCGGCGGGGTCAGCCAGACGACGACCGGGTTTCAACTCATCACCGGTGCTTTGAGTTCGACGTCGACGCTCGGTAGCCTCGTTTCAGGGCCTCGATGGAGTCTGTCGCGCGACGGTGCCGTCCTGCTCGAACCAGGTATAGCGGGCGAAGTCGCCGAGCAGCTTCGCCAGCACGGGCATACCGTAATTGAAAACTCGAATCACGAGTTTTATTTTGGTTCGGCAAAACTGGTGCGGCGTAGCGGCAGCGGCTGGCTTGAGGTTGCGGCGGACATGCGTCGCCAAGCCTTTGCCCTTGCCTGGTAGGGGCGCGCCGCTATCGCGGCCCCGGATCAGCCGCGCGAATACGCCAGCCTGCCCGCCACATACACCGCTCGGGTCGCGCGGTCGTCGGCCATGGTCATTTGCACGAACAAGGCGTCTTCGAGCGTTTCGCAATAATTCATGCGAAAGTCGATGATAGGCGTCGATTTCATGTCGAGCACCAGCAGGTCGGCCTCCATGCCCGGCGCGATGGAGCCGATCTTGTCGTCCAGGTACAAGGAGTGCGCCGCGCCGCGGGTTGCCAGGTAAAAAGCCTTGGGAGCGGAAAGCGAATAATGGCCGAATTGGCCGATTTTATAGGCTTCGCCCATGGTTCTGAGCATGGAAAGAGTGGTGCCGCCGCCGACGTCGGTGGCCAGCCCGGTGCGAATGGCCTGGGCGGGCGCCTGCGGCTGCCTGGCCCGGGTGAAGTTGAACAGGCCGCTGCCCAGAAAGCTGTTGGAGGTGGGGCAGTGCGCGACGGCGGAGCCGCTGGCGGCCAGATGCTGCCATTCCTCTTCCTGTAAATGCAGGGCATGGCCGAAAACGGCGCGCGGGCCGGTCAGGCCGTAATGGGCGTAGACATCCAGGTAGTTGGCGCGCTCGGGGAACAGGCTTTTGACCCATTCGTTTTCCTGCAGGGTTTCGGCCAGATGGGTTTGCATATAGGTGCCGGGGTGCTTTTTCCATAGCGCGGCCGCGGCTTCGAGCTGCGTGGACGTGCTGGTGGGGGCGAAGCGCGGGGTGACCGCATACGCCAGCCGGCCTTGGCCGTGCCATTTGGTGATCAGGGCCTCGGACTGGTCGTAGCCGGATCGGGCCGTATCCAGGAGGGCGGCGGGGGCGTTGCGGTCCATGAGCACCTTGCCGGCGATCATGCGCATGCCGCGGGCAAAGGCCGCTTCGAACAGCGCCTCGACCGATTCGGGGTGGATGGTACAGTACACGGCCGCTGTGGTGGTGCCGGCGCGCAGGCATTCCTGCAGGAAGACGCCCGCGACCAGGGCCGCGTGATCCGGGCTGCCGAATTGCTGCTCGGTGACGAACGTATATTTGTTGAGCCAGTCGATGAGCTGGGCGCCGTAGCCGCCGATCATCTGCGTTTGCGGGTAATGGACGTGGGTGTCGATAAAGCCGGGCAGGATGAGCGAATCGGGATAGTGCACGGGCTTGAGCCGCCCGAGCTGCGGCTTCAGGCTGGTGTAGTCGCCGGCCGCCTTTATCTTGCCGTGTTCAATGATGATGAGTCCGTCGGATTCATAGCGCATGGCGGCCTGGTCGCCGGCCTGGAACGGGTCGGCGACGAAGGACAGGGTGGGGCCGCGCAACGCAAGATGCCCGGAAGCGGGTGTCATGTAGGATCCTGTTGGCATTTTGGCAATCGACAACTATACGAGATTAACGCTACGTTCATAGGTAAAAACAACAGCTCTAGGGTTTGTCCGGATGCTTGGCTTGCCTACTGGAGTCAACCCATGTTAAAGTGCTAGCTTAACCAAAAAAATCTTTTGGTTTTATATGTATGAAAATTAGCCCCGACCAATCGCAGTCGGGAATGGAGAAAATGATGTCGAACTCGACACCTACGCCTGCCGCGCATCGGCTGGGGCTCGTGGGGCGCAAGGTTGGCATGACCCGTATTTTTACCGAGGAAGGCGAGTCCATCCCGGTAACCGTGCTGGACGTGTCGAACAACCGCGTTACCCAAGTCAAGTCACCAGAAATCGATGGTTATGCGGCCGTGCAAGTAGCCTACGGCAGCCGTCGCGCCTCGCGCGTGACCAAACCCGAGGCCGGGCACTATGCCAAAGCCGGCTCCGAAGCCGGTAGCATCCTCAAAGAATTCCGTCTCGACCCCGCCAAAGCCGCTGAATTTACAGCCGGCGCCGTTGTGGCCGTCGAAAGCGTATTCGAAGCGGGCCAGAAAGTGGACGTAACCGGTACGACGATTGGTAAAGGCTTTGCCGGCACCATCAAGCGCCACCACTTTACCTCGCAGCGCAATTCGCACGGTAACTCGCGTTCGCACCGGGTTCCAGGTTCCATCGGCCAGGCGCAAGACCCCGGCCGTATCTTCCCTGGCAAGAAAATGGCGGGCCACCTCGGTGACGTCACCCGCACCGTTCAAAATCTTGACATCGTCCGTGTCGATGCCGAGCGCGGTTTGTTGCTGGTCAAGGGCGCCGTCCCCGGCCACAAGAATTCCGACGTCATCGTGCGTCCGGCCATCAAGATGTCCGCCAAGAAAGGAGCCTAAATATGGAACTCAAGCTCCTGAATGACCAGGGCCAATCCTCGTCCACCGTTGCCGCTCCCGACACCGTTTTCGGTCGCGACTTCAACGAAGCGCTGGTGCACCAGATCGTCGTCGCCTTCCAGGCCAATGCCCGCAGCGGCAACCGCGCCCAGAAAGACCGCGCCGAAGTCAAGCACAGCACCAAGAAGCCATGGCGCCAAAAGGGCACTGGCCGCGCTCGCGCCGGTATGACTTCCTCGCCCATCTGGCGTGGAGGCGGTCGTGCGTTCCCGAATTCGCCCGACGAAAACTTCACCCAAAAGGTCAACAAGAAAATGTATCGCGCCGGTATCCGTGCGATCCTTTCGCAGTTGGCTCGTGAAGACCGCATCGCCATCGTCGACAGCTTCCAGCTCGAAACCCCCAAGACCAAGCAGGCCGCGGCCAAGCTCAAAGGCATGGGCCTCGAGTCGGTGCTTATCATCACCGATGTGCTCGACGAAAACGTTTACCTCGCCACCCGCAACCTGCCGCACGTTGCCGTGGTCGAACCGCGTTATGCCGATCCGCTGTCGCTGATCCACTACAAGAAAGTGCTGATCACCAAGCCGGCTATCGCTCAACTCGAGGAGATGTTGGGATGAACGCCGAACGTTTAATGCAAATTATCCTCGCTCCGGTCGTGACTGAAAAAGCCACGTTCGTTGCCGAAAAAAACCAGCAAGTCGCTTTCCGTGTCGTAGCTGATGCTACCAAGCCTGAAATCAAGGCGGCCGTCGAGCTACTGTTCAAAGTCGAAGTCGAGTCCGTTCAGGTTCTGAACCAAAAGGGCAAGCAAAAGCGCTTTGGCCGTTTCATGGGCCGCCGCAACAACGAGCGCAAGGCCTATGTCTCGCTCAAGGACGGCCAGGAACTCGACTTTACGGAGGTGAACTAAATGGCACTCGTTAAAGTCAAGCCAACCTCGGCAGGACGCCGCGGCATGCTCAAGGTGGTAACGCCTACTCTGCATAAAGGCGCGCCGCACGCTCCCCTGCTCGAAAAGCAAACCCGTGGTTCGGGCCGTAACAACAACGGCCACATCACGGTTCGCCATCGTGGCGGCGGCCATAAGCAGCATTACCGTCTTGTCGACTTCCGTCGCAACAAAGACGGCATCCCTGCCAAGGTCGAACGCCTCGAATACGATCCCAACCGTACTGCGCACATTGCCTTGCTTTGCTACGCCGACGGCGAACGTCGTTACATCATCGCTCCTCGTGGTCTCGAGGTTGGCGCAAGCCTGCTGTCCGGAACCGATGCTCCCATCCGCGCCGGCAACACGCTGCCCATCCGCAGCATTCCCGTTGGAACCACGATCCACTGCATCGAAATGCTGCCCGGCAAAGGCGCCCAATTGGCGCGTTCGGCTGGCGCATCGGCTGTCCTGATGGCCCGCGAAGGCGTCTATGCTCAGGTTCGCCTGCGCTCGGGCGAAGTCCGCCGCGTGCACATCGATTGCCGCGCAACCATCGGTGAAGTGGGCAACGAAGAACATAGCTTGCGTCAAATCGGCAAGGCCGGCGCAGTCCGCTGGCGCGGTATTCGTCCTACGGTGCGTGGCGTTGCCATGAACCCGGTCGATCACCCGCACGGTGGCGGCGAAGGCCGTACTGGCGAGGGCCGTGAGCCGGTCAGCCCATGGGGCACACCGGCCAAGGGCTACAGGACTCGTCGTAACAAGCGCACGGACAACATGATTGTCTCGCGTCGCAAGCGCAAGTAAGGGGCGAACCAAATGGCACGTTCAATTAAAAAGGGCCCGTTCGTCGATGCGCATCTGATCAAAAAGATCGATGCCGCCGTCGAGGGCAAAGACAAGAAGCCGATCAAAACCTGGTCGCGCCGTTCAACCATCCTGCCCGAGTTCATTGGGCTGACGATTGCTGTGCACAATGGCCGCCAGCACGTTCCCGTTTACATCAACGAGAACATGGTCGGTCACAAGCTCGGCGAGTTCGCCCTGACCCGTACCTTCAAGGGTCACGCGGCGGACAAGAAGTCGAAGAGGTAAGTGATGGAAACTACTGCAATCATTCGTGGCGTCCATATTTCCGCCCAGAAAACCCGTATTGTCGCGGATCTCATCCGTGGCAAGTCGGTGGCTCAGGCGTTGAATATCCTGACGTTCACACCCAAGAAAGCCGCGGGCATCCTCAAGAAAGCGCTTGAGTCCGCGATCGCCAACGCCGAGCACAACGACGGCGCCGATATCGACGAACTCAAGGTCACCACGGTCTACGTGGACAAGGGCCAGTCGATGAAGCGCTTCTCCGCCCGTGCCAAGGGCCGTGGCAACCGTATCGAGAAGCAGACCTGCCACATCGTGGTCAAGGTCGGGGCTTAAGGAGTCGCAATGGGACAAAAAGTACACCCGATTGGGTTCCGCCTCGCGGTCAACCGCAACTGGAGTTCGCGTTGGTACGCTAACGACAAGGCCTTCGGCGGCATGCTGGCCGAAGACATCCGCGTACGCGAATACCTCAAGAAAAAGCTGAAAAGCGCTTCCGTTGGCCGCGTGGTCATCGAGCGTCCGGCCAAGAATGCCCGCATTACCGTCTACTCGGCTCGTCCGGGCGTGGTAATCGGCAAGCGCGGCGAGGACATCGAAAGCCTCAAGTCCGATTTGCAACGCCTGATGGGCGTGCCCGTGCACGTCAACATCGAGGAAATCCGCAAGCCGGAAACCGACGCTCAGCTTATCGCCGACTCGATCGCCCAGCAGCTCGAAAAACGCATCCAGTTCCGCCGCGCCATGAAGCGCTCCATGCAGAACGCCATGCGTCTTGGCGCCCAAGGCATCAAGATCATGAGCTCGGGCCGTTTGAACGGTATTGAAATCGCCCGCACCGAGTGGTACCGCGAAGGCCGTGTGCCTTTGCACACGCTGCGCGCCAATATCGACTACGGCACTGCCGAAGCGCAAACGACCTACGGGATCATCGGTATCAAAGTATGGGTCTACAAAGGCGACATGCTGCCCAACGGCGAAATGCCCGTTGAAACCGCAGCGCCTCGCGACGACGAACGCCGTCCCCGCCGTGCGCCTCGCGGCGACCGTCCGGACGGCCGTCGCCCCGCGGGCGGCCGTGGCCGTGGACCCCGCAAGCCTGACGCCGCTGCGCCAGCGCCTGAAGGAGAATAAACATGTTGCAACCGTCACGCAGAAAATACCGCAAAGAGCAAAAAGGCCGCAACACCGGCCTGGCTACGCGCGGTGCACAGGTGTCGTTTGGCGAGTTCGGCCTCAAAGCCACAGGCCGTGGCCGCCTGACCGCTCGCCAAATCGAATCTGCCCGTCGTGCGATCAACCGCCACATCAAACGTGGCGGCCGTATCTGGATCCGCATTTTCCCGGACAAGCCCATTTCGCAGAAACCTGCCGAAGTTCGTATGGGTAACGGTAAAGGCAATCCCGAGTACTGGGTCGCAGAAATTCAACCCGGCAAGGTGCTCTACGAAATGGAAGGTGTAAGCGAAGAGCTTGCACGTGAAGCTTTCCGCCTGGCCGCCGCTAAGCTGCCAATCGCCACGACCTTCGTGTCGCGTCACATTGGTGCTTAAGGAGACCTCATGAAAGCCAGCGAACTCCGTTCCAAAGATGCCGCCGAGCTCAAGACCGAGCTCGAGAGCCTGCTCAAAGCACAATTCGGCCTGCGCATGCAGCGTGCTACCCAGCAGCTCTCCAATACCAGCCAACTGGGCAAGGTTCGCCGCGATATCGCGCGCGTCCGCACCCTTTTGACTGAGAAGGCAGGAAAGTAAAATGAGCGAAACTCAAAACACCCAAGCAGTCAAGAACCAACGCACCCTTATTGGCAAGGTTGTCAGCAACAAGATGGACAAGACGGTCGTCGTTCGTGTCGAGCGCCGTGTCAAGCACCCTGTTTTTGGCAAAATCATCATCCGCTCCAACAAGTACAAAGCGCATGACGAAACCAACCAATACAACGAAGGCGACACTGTGGAAATCGCAGAAGGCCGCCCCATCAGCCGCGACAAGTCGTGGACGGTGGTGCGTCTGCTCGAAGCCGCACGCGTCATCTAATACAAGCCGATGGCGGCGCTTGTCTGCCGCCTCCTGCTTCGTATCGAATGCGAATGCAAAAAGCCTCCAAGGGAAATCCTCGGGGGCTTTTTTTATGGAATTTTTCAGAGTTGAAGGAGTAGTGGTATGACGACCCATCGTTCCGGTGAGCCAAACTGGCTTGAAGATGAGCTGGCCGTTCGCCAGTTGACGCCCAAAGGCAAGCTGCGCGCCGCGATCAATTTCGGCAACCCGGTTCTGGCGCAGCGCGATGCCGTGTCGGGCGAACCGCGCGGCGTCAGCGCCGACCTGGCCCATGGCCTTGCGCAGCGCCTGGGCGTGCCGGTCGAGTTCCATGGTTTCGATACCGCGGGGAAAGTCGTCGAGGCAGCCCTGGAGGATGTCTGGGACATCGCCTTCATGGCCATCGATCCGCAGCGAGCCCAAAGCATCGCTTACACAGCGCCTTATGTGCTTATTGAAGGAACGTATCTGGTTCGAGAGGATTCGCCCTTTCGCGGCGTGCGGGATCTCGATGTCCCGGGTTCGAGAATTGCCGTCGGCAAAGGGGCCGCGTACGACCTGTTCCTGACCCGCACGCTCGAGCATGCCGCCATCGTGCGCCTGCCGCTTTCGGAAGACGCCATGGAGCAATTCGCGGACTTGGGCCTGGATGCCGCCGCCGGCGTGCGCCAACCGCTTCAGGCTTATGCGAAAGCGCACCTGGGATACCGCGTGCTGGAAGACCGCTTTACCGTCATCGAACAGGCCATGTGCTGCCCTCAGGGGCGCGAAGCGGGATCCAGGCTGCTGGAAACCTACCTGGAATTCGCCAAACGTTCCGGCCTGATCGCCGACGGCTTGCGGAACAGCGGTCAGGGTGACGCGACCACGGTTTGATCATTCCCATGTGGACGAGTCCATTGCCGAGAGGGAAAGGCCGGATTACGGAGTTTTTCCCTCTCGGCTTCGCGCCGCTCGGCGGCTACATCTTTGGCGCGTCCTGGATGAACTGGTTGTCGAATGCTTTTGAGGCATCAATGGGGGCTGGAATCATCTTTTGTTCCACCAGCATGTCAATGGTGGCTTTCGCCGTGCTGTCGGACATATAACCCAATCCGTGTTCGCGGGTGACGTCGCTGGTGAACGTTTTGGCGATATCGGCCTTGAGCTGGGCGATCAGGACGTTGCGCCGATTGGCGTATTCTGGGTTATCCGCGATGATGGCGTCGGCGGTCTTGTCGGGGTGTTTGATGGTAAACGCCAGCGCCTGCAGGTAGGCATGGACGAAACGGCGAACCAGATCGGGTTTTTCCGCAATCATTTTTTCGGAGGTGAGCAACCCCGAGCCGAAGGCGGCAACCCCGTTTTCCGATCCTAGAAGCACGTTCAACGAGCCGGGGCCTCCGGCCTTGGCTTCGAGTTCCGGCAATTCCGCGTCGATATAGCCGGGGATGGTGTCGACACGGCCGAGCAGCAGGAAATTTTCCGCGGGCGGTGTAATGGTGCGGACTTCGATCTTGCTTGTATCGAGCTTGTTCGCGGAGGCAAATGCTTTATAGAACAAGAAAGTCGAACCGGCGGCAAATACGCCGATAGATTTGCCCTCCAGGTCCTTGGGAGTGTCCAGCTTTGTCTTGGCCAGGGAAATAATGGCCGTGGGATTCTTCTGGTTGACGGCCGCAATGGCGACTACAGGGGTTTTCTGTGAACGCGCGATGACCAGGGTTGGCAAATCTCCGAATCCGAATTCGCTGGCCCCGGAGCCGATCTGGCGCATGGTATTGACGGAGCCGGTGCCTTTGTTGATGGCCACGATATCGATGCCTTGCTTCTGGAAGAAGCCTTCTGATTTGCCGACATAGAAGATGCCGTGGTTTCCACGCAGGACGAAGTCGAGCTGAACGGTGACTTTGTCGTTGGCCAGAGTGCTGCTTCCCCAAAGTATTGCCGATATGGCGAAAAGGGTGCAGCCGATTTTTCTGAAGTTTTTCATGTCCCGTCTCCTTGGTTTGTTGGACTAAATTTCCGAGCTGGACGCCCAGGGGATGATGAAATGCTCGAGCAGCGCGACGGCATAAAAAAGCGCCACTCCCATTGCCGATACGACGACCAGGCTTGCGAATACGAGTGGCGTGTCAAGCTGGCTCGACGCAAACTGTATGAGGTAGCCCAGTCCGCGATTCGCGCCCGAAAACTCGGCGACGATCGCGCCGATCACGGAAAAGGTCACGCCGATCTTGAGACCCGCGAACAAACTGGGAAGGGCGCTTGGCACCATGACGCGCAGCAGGGTTTCCGTTTTGGAGCATCCTATGGATCGCATCAGAAGCAGTAGGTTCGGATCGACGCTGCGTAAGCCGGCTATCATGTTGAGACTGATCGGGAAGAAGCTGATGACGATGATCAGCAGTATCTTCGGTGACAGGTCGTAGCCGAACCAGATTACGAAGATCGGCGCCAGTGCGACCTTGGGCACGGTCTGGAACAGTACGACCAGGGGATAGACCGCCCGCGACGCGGTCGGGAACCGCACGAGCAGCAGGGCGAGCACGATGCCCAGCACTACCGACAATGCAAAACCGTATGCGATGATGGCCAGAGTGACGCTGGAAGAGTCGGCCAATAATTTCGCGTTATGAACCAGGGAATGACCGATGGATGAGGGCGCCGCGATGACGATCTCTGGCACTTTCAACCACTTGACGGCCAACTCCCAAAGGATGAGGGTGCCGACGACCGCAAGGACGGCGGGGGAGACTTCCCGCCATCCGCGTCGGGCGATGGCGGCCACGGAGATGTCGGGATTGTTCTTGGTGTCGGTTGTCGTCATGTTCATTCACCATGTCCGGTCATCAATAGTTTGCGCAGCTCGCGTTCGTAGGATTTGAAGCGCGCCTCTTCCAATGTTTCCATGGTTCGGGGCCGGGGCAGGTCGACTTCGATGCTTTCAATGATCCGGCCCGGTTTTACGCCCATTACATGAATTTCATCGGAAAGAAGCAGGGCTTCCGAAATGGAGTGCGTAACGAAGATGACGGTTTTCTGTGTCTGTGACCAAATGTCGAGCAGCGCGAAGTTCAGTTGGTCGCGCGTGATGGCGTCGAGCGCCCCGAATGGTTCGTCCATCAGCAGAATTTCGGGATCCAGCGCGAGGGCTCGCGCAATCGACACCCGTTGCCGCATGCCGCCCGAAAGTTGATTGGGGAGCTTGTTCTCGCTGCCCGAAAGTCCCACGAGCGACAGCATTTCGCGGCCTCGCTGCAGTGCGGACCTGGAGGTATGCTTGTCACGCACCAACTGACATAGAAATGCCGCGTTTGCCAGGCTGCTCTTCCATGGCAGCAATGCGGCATCCTGAAACACCAGGCCGATTTCGTGATCTTCCAGGGCATGGGAGACGGGCTGCGAATTGATCGTGACACTGCCGCCCGATGGGGCGACGAGGCCGCCGAGGGTTTTCAGCAGCGTGCTCTTCCCGCAACCGGATGGGCCCAAAAGCGTCACGAAGCGGCCTTTGCGCACTGCGAGACTGACGTTGGACAGAACTTCCTGATAGACGGGCCGCAGCCACGAACCCGTGGTAAAGCCGACGGTGACGTTGCTGGCTTCGATCAACGGGAAATCGCTGTGCGGTGCTGCCGCGGGTGTCGAAGATAGGTTTGTCGAAGCGCTAGGCATGGACGGATCCAGTGTCTGATGGTAAGACCTCGCCATGGTCGGTTACAGGCTTTCCGTCCAAGGATACGGAGCAGTCGGCCATGGGGATGTCGATATGGCAGCGTGAATGATTGGAGCCGCCGGCTTCCGAGTTTGGCCCGGTCGAGAAAAGGAAGTTGCCCATGAAAGAGCGCGAGTCCATGCCGTGCGACTGGACCTTGTCGCGCAGTCCCAGAGCCCCCCAGCTGGCTTTTGGATGCAGGCCCCAGCCGACATGCGAGATGCCGAATGCGTTTGGGTCGTTGAACGACTCCAGGTGCTTGCGCAGATATTTGGCGTCGAACCCGCCCTGGATGCTGGTGATGAATCCGTTCTCGATGTCGAGCACGATCTTTGACTGCACATAGGACTTGAACGGAAACATCATGTCTCCCTCATCGATGACGAGGCGCCCGTGCGACAGGTTTTCAGTTGGCCAGGTCGAGACGAATGCGCTGGGCCAGTGATCCCAATGTCCCGGTTCGTCGGTATACCCCCATTGCGAAGCGACTGGAAACTGGCCGACAGGCATCGTCAGATCCGTGCCGGCATCCGAGCTTACGTGCATGACTTTGGCGGCTCGAAGCTGCCGCGCCGCTGCCAGAACCCGGCGCTTGTCGTCGGCGTTTGAGGTCAGGCGGGCCAGGACATCGGGAGGTTCTATGATCATCAGCATGCGGGTGTCCGCCGCCAGGATTTCCAGTTGCTCCGGCGAGTGCAGCAGGCCTACGAGGTCGAGCACCATGTCGGCTCTTTTGAGCGTATCGATCACCAGGCGGTGGCCCGAAATCGGCGTGGCGGCGACATCGGATCGCTGGCCGAAGGCTCCGCCGCCGACGACGGGCGGGACATCGATGCGGCAGAGATGCGCGCCCGTTGCCGCCGACGCGCGCATGGCGAGGTCTATGTTTTTCGGGTGGCTGGTCTCGCCTGTCAGGACGATCAGGTTTTCACCGGCCTGTACTTTGCATAGTTGGAGCATCTCGCGCCAGACGGCGAGTTGATGGTCATCACTGATGGGCATTGCAGTTCTCCTGGGTCACTTGGCGGCATCGCCTGGTGGGTGGCCGGCTCCCATCTTTTCCCAGATGAGCCGGGAAATATGGCTGGCGGGATCGTCCAGCGCGGCCCGCATGCTGAAATGATCGGTATTTGGGATGACGACGCTTGTCAGGCTCGGCATGACAGCGCACCAGGCTTTGGCCAAGTCGTTCATTTGTCGTAGATACTCCTCGCCTTCCTTGTCGCCTAGGGTCAGCAAAAGGCGGCATGAGGGGTCGCGCGGAGTTTGCATGATCGGGCTCAGGCTTGCCGCCTCGTCCGGGCTCAAGCCTATTTTCTGGTTGACGAAGCTGAGCCGAACCGGCTCGAGATCGTATAGGCCGCTAAGGCTGGTTACGCCCTTGATGCTTCCGGCCTCGAGTTGCGGGTCGCAGAGCAGCATCAAGGCCAGATGGCCGCCGGCCGAGTGGCCGGTAACGTAAATCTGGTCGGGATCGCCTCCGTAACGATGGATGTTCCGGGCGACCCAGCGAACCGCGGCCCGGCACTGCCGTACTTGTTCGGCCATGTCGACGCTGGGTATCAGCCCGTAGTTGATGATCACGTTGACGAAACCGGCGCCGACGAAACCATGCGCGACATACGAGCAGTCGTTTTTGTCGTTGCTGATCCAGTAGCCGCCGTGGATATAGATATGCACCGGCGCCGGTTTCAATTCGGCTGGGCGAAAGATGTCGAGGCGCTCGCCGGGGGCGTTTCCGTAGGGCAGATCCAGATCGCAGGCAATGGTGTCGCGCGCGCGGGCGCTCTGTTGCGCCCATTGCGCACGATAGGCCTTGAGTGTGTCGGGGGAGATTTTGGCGGCATTATCGTATTCGCGATCAAGGCTCGCCTGGTCGTAGGATCTGAAAACGGTGCTTGTCATGGTGTGTCTCGCTTGAGTTCGGTTGTGGAGGCATGCAGCCAGCGCGCCAGCGCGATGGCGCGGTCGTCTTCGCCTGGGAATCCCAGCAACTGCAGTCCAAGGGGAAGACCTGCGCTCTGCAGCAGGGGCAGTGAAATAGCAGGGATGCCCGACAGGGTTCCGGGCACGGCGAAAGACCGGCTTCCTGTGTAGGCGATGTCGGCCTTGGCGGGGCCCGACGACGCCAGCGTAATGAACCCTTGCGTGCGAGCGCGCAGCTTGAGGATGGCGGCGCGCAGCTTGTCGCGGATATTCAGAGCTTCTTCATATTGGGTTCGGGATGTGTTGTCGGCGATCGAAATGAGTTCGAGGATTCGTTCACCGACGAGGAATTCTCCGGTCGCCGCGTAGGCGCGCAACGGCCATTGCGCTTCATAGGCATAGATGGAAATCGACGCTTTGTCCGCTTCGAGGAGAAGATCCTCGAGCTTGCCGATTTCCGGATCCGAACGGCGATCCGCGATGGCGACGCCGGCCGATTGCAGAGCATGCAGCATGTTTTCGAAGGCGGTCTTGGATGCTTCGTCGGTTTCCTGCCAGCCTTTGGTGTCGAGTCGCACCAGCGTGCCGGGCGCCGATGGTGCGGGAAGCTGTGTGTTCGTGGCGAGATCCAGGCCGATCCGCCCTGGCGCGGCAGCGGCGATTGTCGTCGTGATCGCCCAGGCATCGGCCAGATCCAGGGTGAAGACTCCGAGGTGATCGAGCGTCGGCGCCAGGGGCGCGACGCCGTCGACACAAAGCAGGCCGTGCGTAGGCTTGAAGCCGAACACCCCGCAGTAGGAGGCGGGCCGAATGGTGGACGCCTGGCTTTGGGTTCCAAGCGCGGCGGGAACCATGCCGGCGCCTACGGCGGCGGCCGACCCACTGGACGATCCGCCCGGGGTCAGGGTCGTATCGACCGGATTGCGGGTGCGTGGCGAGCGGCCGCAGGCGAATTCGGCCGTTGCGGTCTTGCCGAGGAGCACACCGCCGGCACGTTTGAGAGCCAGGACGCAGGCGGCATCGCGTCTTGGCTGGAAGCCGGCGAATATCGGACTATTCATCTCGGTTGGCAGATCGCGGGTCTCGATAATGTCTTTGATGCCGAAGGGCATCCCGTCCACCGCTGAAATCGGTCGCCCGGCGCGGTAGCGGACACTGGCGTCGTCAGCCGCGCGGCGGGCGCCGTCGATGTTCAGATTGACGAAGGCATGGATGGCATCGTCGCGCAGGGCGATTTTTTCCAGGCATCGCTCCAGAAAATGGCGTGGTGAATCCTCACCCGACAGGAACGCGGGAATGTGGCGGGAAAAAGATGGGCTTGCGTGTGCCGGGCCGTGGTCGTTTTCGAGGTTCGGCTTCATCTTCGAGATACCTTATCCATAAGAGCCATAGAGAGCGGGGGATGTCTTCTGCTTGAAGAGCGTCTGCCCCGGTCGGTATCGGCTAGTGGGTTGATGGATCGTCGAGCAGCCGGATCGGCCGCCCCGCGAGATAGGCGGAAATGTTTTCGACCATATCGTGATAGAAGACGGAGTACACCTCCTGCACGGCAAAGCCTAGATGGGGGGTAAGCACCACGTTGTCCAGCGACAGGAGGGGGTGGCTGGGCGATAGAGGCTCTTGGTGAAAGACATCGAGCGCGGCATTGATTTGCCTGGCTTCGAGCGCTTCGATCAGCGCTTTTTCGTCGATAAGAGGACCCCGCGACGTATTGACGAGAAGCGCGCCTCGCTTCATGCGTTGGATCTGTGCTGCACCGACGAGACCGCGCGTGGCGTCGTTGAGCACGACGTGCAGGCTGATGACGTCGCTGCGGCTGAACAGCTCGTCCTTGGCGGCCAGCGAGGCGCCGCTTTCCCGCGCGCGTTCGGGCGTCAGGCGGGGGCTCCAGGCAAGGATGTTCATCCCGAAGGCGCGGCCAATATGCGCCACCTGCCGGCCAATGCGGCCAAGCCCGACAATACCCAGGGTTTTCGAATTCAGGGTGGAGCCAAGCGTTGTTTGCCACCTTCCCGAACGCAGCGCGCGATCCTCTTGCGGCAGGTGCCTGGCCGCGGCAAGGATCAGGGCCCAGGTCAGCTCGGTTGTCGGGAATTCGCTGGATCCGCTGCGTGTGCAGGACACTGTAATCCCGCGTTCGTGCGCTGCCGCCAAATCCAGGGTGCGGTTATGCGTTCCAGTGACGCAGATGAACTTCAGCGAGGGGAGCCGGGCAATAAGGGAGGCCGGAAAGGGTGTGCGTTCGCGCAGTAGACCGATCATGTCGAAATCGCGCAGGGCCTTGGCGGCATCGTCCTCGCTGGAAAAAGGCTGTGTGAATACTTGGATATCCACCTGCTGCTGGATGACGGACCAATCCGCCGCCGTTCGCGCCGCATTTTGATAGTCGTCCAGGATTGCGAGTTTGCGTGTCCCCATGCAATTCTCCGAGATGGTGTTTTTGTGCCGCTGCTTGACTCCTAGTGGTTAATCTACACGGTAATCGATATGTTTTCAATACTATTGTCTACAATATGTTTGTTGGGTTAATATACGCCCAAGGAGGATGCGGGTAATGCCTGCCCTTGAAGCGCCATGATTTATGGTGGCAATGGCTTGTGAAATGGCCGGTACGGCCGTCCAGCTGGGCTGGCGGCGTCCATTTCCGGCGGGGAAACTTGATAAAATCAATGGTTGTGCCAGTGACAAAGAGTATTTCGGTTGCTGTTTCAGTGTGTTGGACACAATGCGCCCATATGCATGGAACCGCGCATCCAAACTTGCCGTTCGACGAAAATGAGAGCGAGTCTAGGAGATAGCCTTGAATAACGACGTGTCGACGTTGCGCATACTTCGGTCTAGTTCCCTTCCGGGGGCTATTCAGCAGGAAATATGCCGAATGATTCTCGACGGTACGTTCGAACCCGGCGACAAGCTCGGCGAAGCCGAGCTTGCTCTGCAACTGGGTGTAAGCCGGGGCCCTATTCGCGAGGCTTTTCGCGGGCTCGAAGAAGCCAAGCTCGTTCGTTTCACGCGCAACCGGGGCGTGTACGTCCGTGAAATCAGCATTCCGGAAGCGACAGAGATCTATACCGTCCGCGCTGGGCTCGATGATCTGATCGGGCGCATACTGGCTCCCCAAATAACAGAAGAGCAACTCAGTGAATTGCGGGGGCGGATCGTTGCCATGGAGCGCTGTTATTCCAGCGGAAATATTCAAGAATATTTTTCCCTCAATATGAGCTTCCACGACCGTATCGCCGAAATGGCGGGTAATCAGAAGCTGCTGGAAATCTACCGCCGGCTCATGAACGAAACGCTGCTTATTCGGCGTAGGGGCTTGACGCGGGGAGGGGGATTCTCCGTGTCGAATCAAGAGCACCAACTGATTGTGGATGCCCTGGCTAGCAAAGATCCAGCTCGGGCGGCTCTTGCCATGACCGAGCACGTAAGGCACGGTCAAGAACGGCTCATGAAGTCTTTGCAAGTGCCCCAGCCGGCCAGTGCCGCGACGGCTTGATCCTGGTTTCTCTTTTTTGATGCATTAGCAGTTTCAATAGCTAGCCTTTGGATATTTCGCCGTGCAAGAATTGTCGTCTATATTATTGTTGACAATATACAATCAGGTATCAATAAACCATATAACTGTTTTCATGTTTGGGGAAAATCCGAAATGATCGTGCCAAGCCCATCCGCCCAGCCGCTGCCCGGGATTACCGTTCAGGCCGTTGACTTCATAGATCAACTTTCCTACGAAATGCTGCCCGAAAAGGCGCTTGAAATTGGGCGCCGCTGCATGCTCGACGCCATTGGTTTATATCTGGCTGGCGCTTCCGAGCCATGCACCCGCATTCTGGTTGAGCAAGCCAGGGAACAAGGAGGGCGGCCCGAAGCATTGTTGCTGGGTGCGGGCGACATGAAAGTTCCTGCCGCCTTGGCGGCGCGCGTACTGGGAACGGCCGGGCATGCGCATGATTGGGACGACACCCAGGTGTCGAGGGATCCGGAGCATATATACGGGCTGTTGACCCATCCCACCGTGCCTCCGTTGACCTCCGCCATCGTGATGGCGCAGCGTATCGGCGGTGTCAGCGGCCGGCAGTTCATGCTTGCATTCCAGGCCGGGTTCGAAGTCGAGTGCAAGATTTCCGAATGGATGCGGCCACGCCATTATCGTCGCGGACATCACTCCAGCGGAACCGTAGGCACTTTCGGGGCGTGCGTGGCGGCGGCAAAACTGCTTGGCCTCGGCCGCAAGGAAACCGCCAATGCGCTGGGCATTGCGGCAAGCCTGGCTGCGGGTATCCGCGTCAATTTCGGCACGATGACCAAGCCGCTGCATGTAGGCAGGGCGGCGGAAAACGGGGTTACCGCTGCATTGCTTGCCGCTCGCGGGTACACGGCCGATGCTCAGGCTCTTGATGGGCCGTGGGGGTTTTTCTCTGTTATGGGAGAGGGCTTGGACGAGTCGAAAGCGCAGGAGGGTTTCGGACGAATCCTTACCATCGTAGAGCCTGGCGTCAGCATCAAGCCGTTTCCCTCCGGCATTCTCACCCACCAGACCATGGACGCCATGCTGGCCTTGATCCGGCAGCACGGCCTGAAGGCCAGCCAAGTCAGGGCGATCCGCTTGCATGCGGGCAAGAATATTCTCGAACCCATCCGGTACCCGTTGGCGCGGACTCATCTGGAGGCTAAATTTTCGATGCCCGCGCTGTTGGCCATGCTGGTGCTGAAGGGGCGAGCCAGCCATCATGAGTTCAGCGATGCCTTCATCCAGTCGCCGGAAATGCAGGCTATGCAAGGGCTCGTCGAATTGCACAATGATCTCGAAATCGATGCCAAGGGATACGACAAGATTCGTTCGCGCATCGAGGTGGATATCGACGATGGCCGTACCCTGATCCAATGGGCCGACGAAAACTACCGCGGCGGCCCGGACAAGCCCATGACCGATGCCGATGTGGAAGAAAAATTCCGTATCTGCGCGGAAGGTGTGCTCGACGCCGAGCGGCAGGCGCGACTGGTTGAAACGATATTGACCATCGACCAGTTGCCCGACGTATCGGCGTTCACCGGCCAGCTAGTTTTCGGCAACGCGGCATGATGGCAGTGTGCTGGGAGCGGGGGGGATGGACGCTCCCAGGATGGGGTTTCAGGCGACTTCGATATCGGCCAGGTTCTCGCGTTTGACCAGCCGTTCGAGCACGCGCCGCGATTGCACCCCGCCCGCGTCGATGTTCAGCATGAGCAGGTGCCGGCCCGGATACTCGGAGAGGTTCTTCTGCTGAGCTTCCAGCACGGCTAGATCCTGGTGAAAGATCTTGCCCTGGCCCTGGCGGATAATTTCCGTTATTTCGGCGTCGTCCGGTTTCCAGTTGCGGGCCATCCCCCAGAAATACCAATGGGTCGTCTCGGTTTCGGGCGTCATGAAATCGACCACGATGGTGCCGATCTTGTCTTGAGGAGCCGCCTCGAAGCCGCCCTTGCCCGCGAAGGCGACGCCCACGTCGATCAGGATGTTGGCCGGAGCGGTGAACCGCGAGATCTGCCATCTGTCCATGAGCTCGTCGGTGGGCATGCCGTTGTAGCGCAATTGAAGCTGGAAAAAAGGCGGTGCGACAATATTGTGCATATACCGGCTGGTGACGATGGTATCGCCTTGCACGACCGTGTTGACGGGAACCTTGTCGATGGCGTGATGGCCGATGCTTTCCGGATGGACATAGGTTTCGTGGGTCAGATCCATCAGGTTGTCGATCATCAGGCGATAGTCGCAATTCAGATGGTACATGCCGCCGCCGTAGGCCCAGTCGGGGTTGTCCGCCCATTCCAGGTGAGGAATGAGCGATTCGTCGGCAAGTTGGGGGTCGCCGGGCCAGATCCAGATGAAACCGTGGCGCTCGACCACCGGGAAGGTCTTGTTGGTGGGGAAGCCCGCCACGCGCTGCATGGGCATCGAGGCGGTCTTGCCGTCGGCGCCCATGGCCAGGCCGTGGTATCCACAGACCAGGTTGCCGTCCTGGACGAAGCCCAGGGACAGGGCCGCCCCACGGTGCGGACAGAAGTCCTCGACGGCGGCGACCTTGTTTTCCGGCCCGCGGAAAAAGGCGACCTTTTCTCCGCAGATCCGCCGGCCCAAGGGCTTTCCGTCGATTTCATCCGGCGTGCAGCCGACATACCAGGCATTTTTGAGAAACATGATTTGCTCCTTGAGCTGGCGTGCAGCGTGGTTTGCCGCTATTCGGTCTTGCCTGTGTTCAGGACATTCTTGATGGTGTCGAATTCGACGTTGTACAGTTGGCCGTCGACGCGTTCCACCTTGCGCACGTAGATGTTCTGGATAAAGTCGCGGGTTTTTGGATCCAGTGTAACCGGCCCGCGCGGGCTTTCGAAGCTTTGGCCTTTCATGGCGGCCAGCAGGGCATCGCCGCTGTTGACGTCTTTGGCGGTTTTGATGGCGTTATAGATGACGTGCATGCCGTCGTAGCCCGCCACGCCGAAGAAGTTGGGCCGTTTCCCCTTGCTGAGCTTCTCGAAGTCGGCAACGAATTTTTTGTTCATGGCCGACGGGTGCGCCGCCGAGTAATAGTCCGACGTAATGGTGTCCAAGGCTTCCGCGCCCGCTTCGTTCAGGTAGTCGTCGTCGGTGACGGCGCCGTGAGCCAGCAATTTAATGCCCGCTTTCGCCAGCCCTCGCGATGCGTATTCCTTGAGGAAGGCCGCGCCGGGGCCGGCCGGCAGCATCACATACAGGGCGTCGGGTTTCAGGTCGCGAACCTTGCGCAGGAACGGTCCGAAGTCGGGATTGACCACGGGCACGCGGATTTCGTCGACGATCTGTCCGCCCGACCCACTGAAGAATTCCTTGAAGGCCTTTTCCGACTCGTAGCCGGGTGCGTAGTCGGTAACCAGCGTGACGACCTTCTTGATACCGTGCTTGGCGGCCCAAACCGCGGTGCCCATGGTTACCTGGGGAATGGTGCCGCTGGTGCGGACCGCGTAGGGCGTGGCGTTGATGATGACCAGGGTCTGCGCCGCCATGAGCACCATGGGCGTCTTGGTTTGCGTGGCCATGGGCGCCACGGCCAGGGCCAGCGGCGTCAGGCCGAACCCGGCAAGCACATTGACCTTGCCGGTGACGAGCAGTTCCTGGGCCAGCCGTTTGGTGTTGGCCGGGTCGCCGGCGTCGTCGCGCAGCACGACCTCGACTTTCCGTCCGGCGACTTCATTGCCGTATTGCCGCAAATAAGTTTGCACGCCGGTCTCGATTTGCCGGCCGGTGGAGGCGAAGGGGCCGGTCATCGGCAGGATGAGGCCCACCTTGAAGGTGTCCTGCGCGGCAGCGGCGTTGCCGATGGGCAGGCCGCCCAGCGCCAGCGCGGCGGCGATCGCCGTGGCTTGCAGGAATGACCGCTTTTGTTTCGAGGTTGCCGTGGCGCCGTCCTGGGAAAGCAGGCCGCGCAGGCGGCGAAGCGTGGGGGATGCTTTTTGCATGTAAGAGTCTCCTTGGTTTTATTTGTAAAAACGATTTGGGCTATTCCATGGCCTCGCGCCAGAGATCCAGCGCCTGCTGTACCGGCCGATCGGAATAGCTGAACATCACCGTGTCGCTGTCCGCCTCCAGCCGGTAAGGCATCCATGACGGGCAGACGAACACGTCCTTGGGGCCGAATTCGAGGACCTGGTCGGCGATGCGGCACCGGCCTTGTCCCTCGACGACGGCGTAAATGGTGGAGTCGGTGGAGCGGTACGGGGCGCCGGCGAACCCGGCCGGCAGCAATTGCATGAACGTACCCATGGTGGGAATGGCCCAGTCGCCCGTGATCGGGTTGGTGTATTGCAGCTTATGGCCCCAGCAGGCGTGCGGCTCATCGTGGGCCCTCAGGGTTTCGAGCGCCTCGCGGGTACGGTCGTAGGGGTACCAGAACAACGGCGAAGTATGGGAACTGGCCCGGTATTCGACCGGCTTCATGGTGTTGCCGAACCTGGCAAGATTGGTGTTGGCGCTTTGGCTGGTCTGCTGGAACAGGCCCTGGCCTTTCTCCATGAATTGCGCATCGAGAACCTCGACGATGGGCAGATCCAGCCCATCAAGCCAGACCATGGGCTCGCTGGAGGTATTGCCATGGTCGTGAAAGGCCCACGAGGGCGTAATGACGAAATCGCCGACGCTCATGGTGACTTTTTCGCCGTTGACGGCCGTGTACGCGCCCTGCCCCTGCAGGATGAATCGCAGCGCCGACTGGGAGTGGCGGTGCACCGGGGCGATTTCGCCCGGCATGATCAACTGCAGTCCGGCGTACAGGCTGTGCGTGATACGGGTTTTGCCGCGCAGGCCAGGGTTTTCCAGTACAAGCACGCGCCGTTCCGCCTCTTGGGCGGTGATGAGGCTGCCGGCCTCCAGCAGCCACGGCCACATCTGCTGCCATTTCCATAGGTGCGGCAGGCAGGGAGTATTGGGCTTGGCGGTGATGATGCCGTGCAGCACTTCCCACAGCGGGGTCACGTTTGCGCCACCGATTTTCTCGTAGAAACCCTGGCGCTCAGACGTTGCGGTTTGATCCGTTTGCGACAACAATTCCATTTTGTCTTCCTTGGCTTTGGGGGCGGGTTTTCCCCGATTAGCATGTGAAAGCATGCGGGTTCCCGCGGATGTCGAACTCAGTCTGGGCCATTGTCCTTATGCAGGCAATAAGGTAATCTTGATAAGGCATATCGCATTTTTAAATATTCCTTTCACCAGCGGGCAATGGCGAATCTCGATGTTTCCGATCTCCTGATCCTCAAAGAGATCCACCGGACGCGCAGCGTTACCAGTTCGGTGGAGCAGGTCGGCCTTAGCCAGCCCGCCATCAGCGTGCGCCTCAGCCATTTGCGGCGCCACTTCGGCGATGCCCTGTTCGTGCGGACTTCCGAAGGGATGATGCCGACTCCCTGTCTGGAAGGGCTGCTGCCCGGAATCGACGAGGCCCTGAAGCTGCTGGTTCCCAACGAGGATCGCCAGGCGGCTTTCGATCCGGCGGCGTCCCGCCGCACGTTCCGCCTGGGGCTGGCCAATGTCGCGCAGATGGTGCTGTTGCCGCAATTGCTGGTTCTGTTCAAGGATTGCGCGCCTCATCTCGGCATCGAGTCGGCCGACCTGGATCACCAGACGGGCCGCTTGCTGGAATCGGGTGAACTGGACGTGGCGGTGGGGTTTGCCGCGGAGCTGCACACTGGGTTCTATCAGCAAAGGTTGTTCACCGAACGGTATGCCTGCATCGCCCGGCGCGATCATCCCCGGGTGCGCTCCAGGCTGACCACCGCCCAGTTCCTGTCCGAAGAGTATGTCGCGCTGGTTGCGCCCGCCACCGGCTATTCGCTGCTCGACAAAGAGCTCGACAGGCAGGGCATGTCGCGTCGGATCAAGGTGCGGGTGTCGTCGCTGCTGGGTGTGGGGCAAACCGTCGCCATGACCGATTTATTGGCGATCGTGCCGGCGCGGCTGGCCCAGACGCTGGCCATGAGCGGCCAGATACAGGCGCTGAAGATTCCGGTGCCGACTCCTTCTTACGAGGTTCGCCAATATTGGCACGAACGCTACCACCGGGAGCCCGGCAACTGCTGGCTTAGGCAGATCTTGTTCAATGCCTTTCTCGATATGCCCGGCGTCCAACCGCCGGCGATGGCCGCCCTTTGAGGCCGAATCGCCGGATCAGCGTCAATGAATTCTAGCCCGCCGGCGCTCGTGGGCACAGCGTATTCGAATTCCCAATAGCGGCAATCAACACTGCTTTATTGACGGTCGGCGTGCAAATCGCCGACGATGGCGTCACACCTCTGCAAGGCTTTGCCTGCGGCTTTTCATGCCATCACGATAAAGGAGACTGTGTTGAGCATACGCGACACCATTTTGATTTCGGGAGGCGGTCTGGGCGGCCTCACGACAGCCATCGCCCTGTCCCGCCAAGGCCGTTCCGTCCATGTGCTGGAGCAGGCCCACGAAATTTCCGCCATCGGCTACGGCATACAGCTGGGCCCCAATGTGTTCAATGTCTTCGACCGCCTAGGCGTTGGCGATGCTGTCAGGGAGATCGCGGACTTTCCGGATTCCGTCCTCATGACCGACGCGGACAGCGGCGAAACGCTGGTCGATATTCCGGTGATGACGCCGGATTACAAGCAGCGTTTCCGCAATCCGTATGTCGTGGTGCACCGGGCCGATATCCATAATGTCCTGCTTGACGAGTGCCTCAAGGCGCCTGGCGTCGAGATCACGGTGAACGCCTGCGTGACCAGCCACGAGGATCTGGGCGACCGTGTGCGCGTCACGTGCGCCGACGGCCGCACTTTCGAAGGGGCGGCGCTGATTGCCGCCGACGGGCTCAAGAGCCGGATCCGCGAGTCCCTGGTCAACGACAATCTGCACCCCATCGGCTACGTTGCGCATCGAACCATCGTCGACATGAAGGACATCCCCGCCGACTTCCCTCACAAGAAGGACGTCGTCCTGTGGGGCGGGCCCGGCTACCATGTGGTGCACTATCCGCTTCGGCACGGCACGCTGTTCAACATCGTCGCGGTGTTCAAGGATCCAGCGCCCAATCACGGCGACCAGTACGTAACCCACGAAGAAGACGTCCAGCACGTCTATGCCAATGCCCACCCCGCCTTGAAAGGCATTCTTTCCCTGATGGACCTGGAGCGGCGCTGGGTGATTGCGGACCGGAACCCCGTCAGGCAATGGAACCGCGGCCGCGTCGTGCTCCTGGGAGACGCTGCGCATCCGGTGCTGCAGTCGTATGCACAGGGCGCGGGAATGGCTATTGAAGATGCCGGCTGCATTGCTGGCTTGCTCCAGCACTACGACTACGAACGGGCTTTTGCCGAGTTCTCGAAGCGGCGCGCCATGCGCACGGCGCGCATGCAGCTGGAGTGCCGGGATGTCTGGAAGTTCTATCACGAAGAAGGCATCGAGCGTGACGTCCGCAACATGCGGCTGGAGGGGCGCACCCCCCAGGACTCCTACAAATGCCTGGACTGGATCTGGAATGGCGGCACGGACTCCGCCATTAGCGGGTTGGCTGCCTGACGCGTTGATCGGCGGCCCGCCGGGTTAACTGACTTTAGCGCAGGTTGTTTGCAGGCTCGTCGTCTTCCACAGGCTCGACCGGGGGCAAGTCGACGAAGGTGTTGAAAATGATTTGCCGCAACCAGCGGTTGGCCGGGTCGAGGTGATAGCGTTCATGCCAGTATTGCCGGACTTCGTAGACGGGAGTGGGGAAAGGCATTTCGAAGGCCTTTACGCGGCCGCCCTTGGCCAGGGTGTTGGCCAGGCGGGCGGGAACGATGGCCAGCAAATTGGTGGCGGCGATCATTTGCTCGAGCCCTAGAAAGGAGGAAACCCTGAGTTTGATCGTGCGGCTTATTCCCTTGGCATGCAGTTGCTTGTCCAGCAATGAGTGGCCGGTGCCCGGCGCCACAAGGGACAGGTGTTCTTCTTTCAGGAGCTGCTCGGTGCTTAGCGTATGGCCGGTAAGGCGCGGATGCTCTTTTCGGGCGATGCAGGCGTAATGTTCCGCGAACAGCCGCTGTTGGTAGAAGCCCGTGTTCACTTCCGCGGCGTAGCCGATGGCGAGGTCGATTTCGCCTTGCGCCATGGCCAGGGCGGTTTGGTCGTTCAGGTCGGTGGAGTCGATCTGGATGTGCGGCGCGGCCGATTCGAAGATGGTCAGAAGCTCGGGCAGCATGACCATTTGGGCAACATGGCTCAGCCCCAGCTGGAACCGGCGCAGCGAGCTTGCGGGGTCGAAATGGACGAGCTGCCCGCGATTCGGGCCAAGCAGGTCCAGGAACTGTTCTATGGGGGCGATAAGACTTTGCATCAGGGGGGTGGGCATCATCCCCTCTGGTGTCTTGACGAACAAAGGATCGCAGAAATGCGTGCGCAAATTGCCCAGGCGCACGCTGATGGCGGGTTGGCTCAGGCCGACATGGCTGACGGAACCCGAAACGCTTCGGGTTTTATAGATTTCTTTCAGGATGAGGAAATCCGATAGATCGAGGTTGGCCATGAAGCTTGCGGACTGTATTTAAAAAGGCAATTCAGGATATTAAGGGTAGGGCATTGTGGCGGCCTTAGCAATGCCCGAGAATGATTTTACTAACGAGGATTCATCATGCGCATATGTCGGTTTAACAAGGATCGCCTTGGGGTGGTCGAGGGCGGATCGGTTTTCGATGTCACGGCGGCACTGGATGTCTTGACGGCCAGCCGCTATCCGCTGCCAAGCTTCGATCCATTCATCGCCAATCTTGAGCAGGTGCGCCAGCGCATCGGCGAACTTCTGCCGTCGGCCGCCCGGCTGGCCCTGGAGGACGTGCAGTTGCTGAGCCCCATTGCCAATCCCGGCAAGCTGGTCGCGGCGCCTGTCAATTACACCAAGCATCTGGAAGAGGCCCGTGCCGACGCCGGTGTTCATCACAACGGCAAGATCGAGGAAATCCAGCGCATCGGGCTGTTCCTGAAAGCCAACAGCTCCATGGTGGGCCCCAGCGAAGGCGTGGCCATACGCCACCCCGAACGGCGCAACGATCACGAAATCGAGCTGGCGGTGGTCATCGGCAAGCCGGGGGTTGGAATTTCCCGTGCCGATGCCTGGAGCCATATTGCCGGCTATTGCATAGGCCTGGACATGACCGTGCGCGGCCCCGAAGAACGAAGCCTGCGCAAGTCGGTCGATAGCTACAGCGTGCTGGGCCCCTGGTTCGTCACGGCGGACGAGCTTCCCGACCCGACCAGCCTGGATTTCCAGCTTACGGTCAACGGCGAAGTCAGGCAACGCGCGAACACCCGGGACTTGCTCATGGACATTCCGGCGCTCATCGAATTTGCGTCGTCCTTCTATACCCTGCATCCGGGCGACGTCATTTTTACCGGCACCCCCGAGGGCGTCGGGCCGGTGCATGCCGGAGACCTCATCGTTGCGGAATTCGACCGGATCGGGCGCATGGAAGTTGCTGTCCGGGCTGCGTAGCGCATGGGCCGGCGATGAGTTCCTCCGAGAGTTCCCGTATCTACATTCACGAGGTGTCGGTTCGGGATGGATTCCAGATCGAGCCGGAGTTCATCCCCACCGAGCAGAAAATCGCGCTGATCAATGCGTTGAGCCGTACCGGGGTGGCCAAGATAGAGGTGACGTCGTTCACGTCGCCCAAAGCCATTCCGGGCCTGGCGGACGCCGAAGCCGTAATGTGCCGGATCGACCGGATTCCCGGCGTTCAGTATGCGGCGCTGGTGCCCAATATGCGAGGGTGCGAACGCGCATTGGACTGCAAGGTGGACGAAGTCAATATGGTGATGTCCGCAAGCCAAAGCCACAACATGGCCAACTTGCGCATGACGTCGGAGCAGTCGCTGGATCAGTTTGCCGAAATCGCCAGGGTCGTGGATGGAAAGGCGTTCTTGAACGCTTCGCTGTCCACGGCATTCGGCTGTCCGTTCGAAGGCGAGGTGCCCCTGGCGCGTGTGCTGGACATCGTCGATCGGTTTGCCGATATCGGCATGCAGGGCGTCACGCTATGCGATACGACGGGTGTCGCGAATCCGCGGCAGGTCAACGAGGTTTGCCATGTGGTGCGGGATCGTTGGCCTGGCCTGGTGTTCACGGCGCATTTCCATAATACGCGCGGCATGGGGCTGGCCAATGCCTTGGCCGCTTTGCGGGCGGGCATCGACCGTTTCGATGCCTCGCTCGGAGGGCTGGGCGGCTGTCCGTTCGCGCCGGGAGCCAGCGGCAATGTCTGCACCGAGGACCTGGTGCACATGTTCGACGCCATGGGCTGCGCAACAGGCGTCGACCTGGAGGGCCTGCTCGAGCTGGCAAGGCTCTTGCCCGCCATGGTCAAGCACGATATTCCCGGACAGGTGGTGAAGGCGGGCCCCTCGACCCGGCGCTATCCATTGCCCGGCGGGCAGGGCGGAGCCCAGCGGGCTGCAAGCCCTTTATGCCGTTGACCCGCAGCTACGAAGCGGTGCGCCGCCAGCAAGAGCCCTGGCTGTTTGAAGGGGCCTGACGCCGCCGGACGGACGCCTGAATCCGAATGCCGCGGCATTCGGTGTTTGCGCTATTTATAATGGATGCCGCACGGATGGCGGCTTTACGTATATTTGCCCGGGCTGGCGAAATACCGGCTCTTCGCTCAATAGGATCACGCAATGACTCAGACGGTTCAGGAATCAAACCAGGAAGCAAAGCAGGAACAGGCTTTGGCGGGCGTCAAGGTTCTTGAGCTGGGATCCTTGATTGCCGGCCCCTATGCCAGCGCCCTGTTGGCCCAGTTCGGCGCCGATGTCGTCAAGATCGAAGCCCCGAAGGGGGGCGACCCCTTGCGCAGCTGGCGCAAGCTGCACGAAGGCACGTCGTTGTGGTGGTATGCGCAAAGCCGCAACAAAAAATCGGTGACCCTGGACCTGAAGTCGCCCGAAGCACAGGAAATCGTCCGCAAGCTGGCCGCCGAGGCCGATGTCGTCATTGAAAACTTCCGGCCCGGCACGCTGGAGAAATGGGGCCTGGGCTGGGAGCAGCTTTCGGCGGTCAACCCTAAGCTCATCATGCTGCGGGTTTCGGGCTATGGGCAGACAGGCCCGTTCAGCCATCGGCCGGGTTTTGCCGCCATTGCGGAATGCATGGGCGGCCTGCGCTATGTAACGGGCTACCAGGATCGCGCGCCGGTGCGCGTGGGCGTGAGCCTGGGCGATACCCTGGCGTCCTTGTACGGCGTCATCGGCGTGCTCATGGCCTTGCATCACCTGAAAGCCAATGGCGGCAAGGGCCAGTTCATCGACGTGGCCTTGAGCGAAGCCGTCCTGGCGGTCATGGAAAGCCTGATCCCCGAATACGCCATGACGGGCCATGTGCGCGAGCGCACGGGCGCCGCACTGCCGGGTATCGTGCCTTCCAATACCTATTTGTGCGGAGACGGGCGCTACGTCGTCATCGCGGGCAATGGCGACGGCATTTTCAAACGCCTGATGGCGGCGATGGGGCGCCAGGATCTGGCGGACAATCCCGAACTGGAGCACAACGACGGGCGTGTGCGCCATACCGAAATGCTGGACGGCGCCATCCAGGAATGGGCGGGCAGGCACGACCTGGAAACCATACTCGGCGTGCTGGAGACGGCTTCGGTGCCGTGCGGCCGCATCTATACGGCCGAAGACATCTACAACGATGCGCATTTCCGCGCGCGCGAGATGATCCAGCGGTTTCAACTGCCCGACGGCAAGCCTATCGATCTGCCGGGCATCGTTCCCAAGCTGAGCGCCACGCCGGGCAAGACTGCGTGGTTGGGGCCCAAGCTGGGCGAACACACCAAAGAGGTACTGGAATCCATTGGCGTGACGCCCGAGCAATTGATGAAATTGCGCGAGGCAGGGCTGGCTTGAAGCGGGGAAAATGAATTCCGTGCCGGCCTGGTATGTGGTTTATTGTATATTTCATATTTATATTTCATAAATAATCGTATACCAAAACATACACAGAATCGCTCAAAAACCGTATAGTCAGGCTAAGCTAGCCTGTGTGTCAGAAAGCAGGGCGCTTGCATAGAGCGGGGCCGCTGCAATGGTTCCAGCCGCCCGCAGCCTTGCTGCATCAAGAATGTTTTTGGCCTGGCAAATCTGCCGTCGAAGTCGTATTCGTGCGCTGAGCACATAACCGGCATTTTCTCATTTCCGTTTTCAAGAGGTCTACACCTATGTCATACGTTGTGACTCCTCCCGCCACCGTTGCCGTGCCCGTCGTCGGCAGCAACGACACCTTCCCCGTTCGCCGTGTGTATTGCGTTGGCCGCAACTATGCCGCTCATGCCCGCGAAATGGGCTTCGACCCCGATCGCGAACCGCCGTTCTTCTTTTGCAAGCCGGCCGATGCGGTCATTCCCGTCGCCTACGGCGAAACGCTGGAAATCCCCTATCCTTCGGAAACGTCGAATTACCACTATGAAATCGAGCTGGTCGCCGCCATCGGCAAGGGCGGTTCGAACATCAGCGTTGACGATGCGCTGAGCCACGTCTGGGGCTACGCGGTCGGGCTGGACATGACGCGCCGCGACCTGCAAATGAAAATGCGCGAAATGGGCCGTCCCTGGGAACTGGGCAAGGCTTTCGACCAAAGCGGCCCCATCGGCCCCATTCATCCCGCCGCCTCGGTGCAGAACGTCGAGAAGGCCGCCATTACGCTGGATGTCGACGGCGCGCGCAAGCAGGGCAGCAGCCTGGACAAGCTCATCTGGTCGGTTGCCGAAACCATCAGCTACCTGTCCAAGTACTTCAAGCTCGAAGAGGGCGACATCATTTACACCGGCACGCCCGAAGGCGTCGGCCCCGTCGTGGCCGGCCAGACCATGGTGGGTTCGGTCGAGGGTCTGGGCAGCATCACCGTCAAAGTGGTGTAAACATGGATCTGTACAGCTTCTTCAACAGCTCGACGTCGTACCGTGTGCGCATCGTGATGGGGCTAAAGGGCCAGGACTACGACTTTCACCCCGTCAATATCCGCGTCATGCAGCAAAAAGAGGCGGATTACGTTGCCAAGAACCCCAGCGCCAGTGTGCCTTTGCTGGACGACGACGGCTTTCAGCTGGGCCAGTCGCTGGCCATCATCGACTACCTGGACAACAAGTTCCCCGAGCCGCGCCTGATTCCCCAGGAACCTCAGCCGCGCGCCCGTGTGCTCGAGATCGCCAATCTGGTTTCGTGCGATATGCATCCGCTGAACAATTTGCGGGTGTTGCGCTATCTCGTCAAGGAGCTGGGCGTTTCCGACGAGAAAAAGAACGAGTGGTATCACCACTGGATCAATGAAGGTTTTACCTCGTTGGAGGCCCTGCTCGAACGTACCGGGTCGGGTCAGTATTGCGTCGGCGGCCAGGTATCGCTGGCCGACTGCTGCCTGGTGCCGCAGGTGGCCAATGCTTTGCGCATGGGCTGCGACGTGCAGAAGTTTCCGCGCATCATGGCGGTGTACGAGCATTGCAGCACGCTGCCGGCCTTTCAGAAGGCCGCGCCGGCGCAGCAGCCTGATTTTCAGAAATAGTGCGTTGTGAAATCCGGGCGTGGATAACGCCCGGGTTCATTCTGGTTGTGGTCGATATCGCGGCGCGCCGGACTTGAATGTGGAAGACAAAAATGACTGGACAAAAATCGAAGCAGAAAATTATTGTTGTCGGCGGAGGCATCGGCGGTTTGGCCGCCGCACTGGCCCTGACCCGGCAGGGCATCGAGGTGCTGCTGCTCGAGCAGGCCGAGCATATCGGTGAAATCGGCGCCGGCATTCAGTTGGGGCCCAACGCCTTCAACGCGCTGGACGCCCTGGGCGCGGGCGAAGCCACGCGCCGGCGTGCGGTGTTTACCGATCACATCATCATGATGGACGCGGTCGATGCCACCGAGGTGGTGCGTATCGAAACCGACGAAAAATTCCGCAAGCGTTTCGGCGGCGCCTATGGAGTCATTCACCGGGCCGACATCCACTTGTCGATCCTTGAAGCGGTTCAGCACGATCCCTTGATCCAGTTCAAGACGTCCACGCACGTGGCCGATGTCAAGGTCAAGGCTGGCGGCGTCGAGGTTATCGACACCAATGGCAATGTCTATAGCGCCGACGCCGTCGTGGGCTGCGACGGCGTGAAGTCGGTGGTTCGCGAAAAGACCATCGGCCGCCATCACCGGGTGACCGGCCACGTCGTGTACCGCGCCGTGGTCGATCTGGAAAACATGCCCGAGGACTTGCGGGTGAACGCGCCCATGCTGTGGGCCGGCCCGCGATGCCACCTGGTGCATTATCCATTGCGCGGCGGCCAGCAGTACAACCTGGTCGTTACCTTCCATAGCCGCGAGCAGGAAGAATGGGGCGTTACCGATGGCAGTAAGGAAGAAGTGCTGTCCTACTTCGAAGGCATTCATGCGCGTCCCCGCCAGATGCTCGACCGCCCGACTTCCTGGCGGCGTTGGGCTACGGCCGATGCCGACCCTGTGGACGAATGGGGCAGCGGCCGGTGCACCCTGTTGGGCGATGCCGCCCATCCCATGGCTCAGTACATGGCGCAAGGCGCCTGCATGGCCTTGGAAGACGCGGTGACCCTGGGCGAGGCGGTGGGCCGGTGCGAGGGCGATCTGGATGCCGCCTTCCGGCTTTACGAGTCGGTGCGGGTTCCCCGTACTGCGCGTGTGGTATGGTCCACCCGCGAAATGGGCCGCATCTACCACGCCAAGGGCGTTGAGCGGACGGTGCGGAACCTGCTCTGGAAGGGCAAGTCGCAAGAGCAGTTTTATAGCGGGCTGGAGTGGCTGTACGGCTGGCGCAAGGAAAACTGTCTCGAGCCGCGCTGAAAGGTTTCAGTGGCAAAGGAGGCCGGATGAAGTTTCGGCGGAGATCCAGGGGCGCCCCTGGGTTTCCGGATCTTGGTTATCGGCTTTCATCGCCGGAAGCGCAATTCGGCCGTAGCGGCCATCTACCCTTTTTCTTGTTGCTTTTTATAAAAACATATAAACTTTCGAAAATATTGGCTTTCGATCCCTCTGCTCACTATGCGGGATTCGAAATGCATGGTGTTCCGGCCTTATGAAAAGTCCTGGAGTTCGAAAGATCGTTTAACATTCATCGACATGCCTGGATAAATAATGTTGGTGAAAATCAAGGAGATAACATGCTTCGTAAACTAGCTTTGAGTGGCTTCGCAGCAGCCATGCTCTGCGCCAGCGGTGTCGCCGCCGCGCAAGAGCCCGTGAAGATCGGCTTCATCACCACCTTGTCCACGCCCGCCGGCTATATCGGCGAAGACGAGCGCGACGGCTTCATGCTGGCGGTCAAGCAGGACGGCGGCAAGCTGGACGGCGTGCCGGTGGACGTCCTCATCGAGGACGATGGCCTGAAGCCCGGTTCGGGCAAGCAGTCGGCTGAAAAAATGCTGCAGTCCGGCGTGCGCCTGTTCACGGGTATCAATTTCTCGAACGTTCTGGTCGCCGTGGCGCCTAGCGTCGTGAAGGAGGGCGGTTTTTACGTCAGCCTGAACGCGGGCGCGTCCAACTTCGCCGGCAAGGCCTGCAGCCCCAATTTCTTCTCGGTGGCCATGCAAAACGACTCCTATAGCGATACCGCCGCCATGGCGGCCAATCAGCTGGGCGTCAAGAAAATCGTGATCATGGCGCCGGCCTACCAGGCGGGCCGCGATGCCCTGCATGGGTTCAAAAGCGCCTACAAGGGCGAAATCCTGGCCGAAATCTACACCAAGCTCGATCAGTCCG
>CALMPB010000367.1 GCA_937871985.1 uncultured Burkholderiaceae bacterium | reverse complement strand
GCCGCCGAAGGGCTGGCGCAGGTCGCGCACGTTCTGGCTGTTGATGAACACCATGCCGGCTTCGATGCCGCGCGCCATGCGCAGGGCGCGGCCGGTGTTCTCGGTCCAGACGTACGACGACAGGCCGTACTGGATGTCGTTGGCGATGCGCAGCGCGTCCGCCTCGGTGTCGAAGGGGATGAGGCAGGGCACCGGGCCGAAGATTTCGTCCTGGGCGATCTGCATGCGGTTGTCGACGTCGGCGAACACCGTGGGCTGGATCCAGTTGCCGTTCTTGAGGTGGTCGGGCACTTGCGCCGACCCGCCGCCGAACACCACGCGCGCGCCTTCCTTCTTGCCCAGCTCGATGTAGTGCGCCACTTTTTGCTGGTGGGCGCGGCTGATCATGGGGCCGATGATGGTGTTGGGATCGAGCGGATCGCCCACGGCAAGCTTGGCGGCCCGGGCGGCGTAGTCGGCCACGAACTTGTCGTAAATGCCTTTTTGCACCAAGATGCGCGAGCCCGCGGTGCAGCGCTCGCCGTTGTTGGAGAAGATCATGAACAGGGCGGCGTCCAGGGCGCGTTCGTAGTCGGCGTCGTCGAACACCACGAACGGCGATTTGCCGCCCAGCTCCATCGAGAATTTCTTGAGCCCGGCCTGCTGGACGATGCGGTTGCCGGTGGCGGTGCTGCCGGTGAACGACACGGCGCGCACGTCGGGGTGGCGGATAAGGGGCTCGCCGGTTTCAGGGCCGAATCCGTGCACGATGTTGAAGACGCCCGCGGGGATGCCGGCTTCGAGCACCAGTTCGCCCAGGCGGGTGACGGTAAGCGGCGAAAGCTCGGACATCTTCATGACGGCGGTGTTGCCCAGGGCCAGGCAGGGCGCGGTTTTCCAGGTGGCCGTCATGAACGGCACGTTCCAGGGCGAGATGAGCGCGCACACGCCGACCGGCTGCCACAGGGTGTAGTTCAGGTGGCCGGTGTCGGACTGGTAGCTTTCGCCGTCCATGTGGGCGGCGATTTCGGCGAAGAAGTGGAAGTTGTCGGCGGCGCGCGGGACGAGCGCTTTTTTGGTCTGGCCGATGACCTGGCCGGTGTCGCGCGTTTCCATTTCGGCCAGCTCGGGCACGTTCTGGGTGATGAGCTCGCCCAGCCTGCGCATGAGCTTGGCGCGTTCGGCGGCCGGCTTGCCGGCCCAGCCTGGAAAGGCTTCCTTGGCGGCTTGCACGGCGGCGTTGACTTCGGCCTCGCCGCCGCGGGCGACTTCGGCCAGGACTTCGTTGGTGGCGGGATTGAGGGTTTCGAAAACCTGCTTGCTTTCGACTTGTTTGCCGTTGATGAGGTGCTTGATCATGATTTGCCTGCCAGTCAGAGTGCGGGGTTCAGATAATTCTGGTCGTCGGCCAGGTGGTTGACCAGACGGCCCACGTTTTCGATTTCGGTAACGACAACATCTCCTGCCACGACATTGGTGAGCCCTTCGGGCGTGCCGGTAAGAATGAGGTCTCCGGGAGACAGGGTCATGATGGCGGACAGGTATTCGATAAGCCAGGGAATGCTGAACACCATGTCGCGCGTTGTGCCCTCTTGCGTTATTTTACCGTTCACCGACGTGCAAAGGCGCAGGTCCATGGGATCGGGAATGTCGGCGGCGTCGACCAGCCAGGGGCCGATGGGCGTGCAGGCATCGCGGTTCTTCACGCGCAGATTGGGGCGATAGTAGTTTTCCAGGTAGTCGCGGATGGCATAGTCGTTGGCCACGGTGTAGCCGGCCACGTACTCGTAGGCGTCGGCCTGCTTGACGTTTTTGGCGTGCTTGCCGATGACCACGGCCAGTTCGCATTCATAGTGCATGTAGTCGGCGCCGGCGGGGCGGGGCGTGCGGGCGTTGTGGCCGACCAGCGCATTGGGGCCCTTCAGGAAGACCAGCGGCGTTTCGGGCGCCTTGAAGGCCAGCTCGCGCGCGTGGTCGGCGTAGTTCAGGCCCAGGGCGAAGATCGTGCCGGGCTGCACGGGCGGCAGCCAGTGCGCCTGGTCTTCGGCCAGGGTCTGGCCGTTGGCCAGGCGGATGTGGCCGTCTTGCGCCGGCTGGACTTCGTGCACGGCGCCGTTAAGGAATATGCGGCCTCGTTTCATGCGGCGCTCCCTGTTGCGGATTCGATGGAAAATTCAAGCCTGCCCACGCCGGGGACGGCAACGGCAACCTGGTCGCCGGGCGCGGCGGCGGGAGCCTGCCACTTGACGCCGAGCAGCAGCACGTCGCCGGGGGAAAGCGTCATGAATTCGGTGACGTCTTGCAGCAGTTCGGGCGCGCTGCGCACCAGTTCGTCCAGCGACCATTGCCCGGCCTGTTTGCCGTTGACGAAGGTTTCCACCCGCAGGCCGGCCAGGTTCGGGATGCTGGCCAGCGGCGTTACGGCGTCGGCGAAGACACAAGAGCCGTCGAAGCATTTTTCGCGGATGGCGGGGCGGTAGTAGCTGGTGTGCGGCAGGCTGAGATCGGCCACGACGACGCAACCCTGCACGGCGGCGAGGGCGTTTTGGGTATTGAGGCGGGAAGCCGGGGCGCCGATGACCAGCCCGACCGTGGCGCCGATTTCAACCTGGACGGCGCCTTTGGGCAAGGCAACCGCCGCGCCGCTGGCGCTTAGCGTGTTGCCGGGCTTGATGTACATGACGGGAGCTTTTGGGGGGGCTTTGTAGGGAGCTTCCCCCAGGGCGGAACCCATGGCCTCGACGGAGCCGCGGTCGTTCAGGACGACGCCGTATATCGTGCCCCGTACAGACGTTGGAAAATTATGTGCGCGCATGTTCAGCCGGTGGCCTCCATCGTTGTGGTCGAAGCGTTTCAAGAGCTGCAGCGGGAAGGATTGAAACGACTTCGAAAAAATTAACTAACATATTCTATAATTTAATTGCTAACATATTAGATGTCAATGGGCGCGGGCATGAAATTGCGTGCTTGCCGGCCCAGGGCAATACGCCGAACCCGGCGCGGGATGAAAATCATGGACGACTCGCTGAAACACCGTAATCTGGCTTTGCTGCTGTTGCAGGCGCGCGAATGCGTCATGGGCAATTTCCGCCGCATCCTGAACCATTATGGGCTTACCGAGCAGCAGTGGCGCGTCATCCGCGCCATCAGCGACAACGGCGCGCCCATGGAGCAGTGGCAGATCTGCGCAACCTGCCATATTCTCAGCCCCAGCCTGGCCGGCGTGATGGCCCGCATGGAAGAAATGGAGCTGGTCGACCGCAATCGGGTCGACACCGACCAGCGCCGCATCCTGGTGGCGCTGACCGCGCGCAGCCGCAGCCTGATCCGGAGTATTGCGCCGCTTATCGAGCAGCAGTACGCTAACCTGGAACAGGGCATGGGAGAGGACGTCGTCCGCGACCTGTACGAGGCGCTGGACTTGTTCCTGGCCCGTCAGCAGGCGCCGGTCGAGCTGGTGGAACTGCCCGAATCCGGCAAGCGGGCGGCCGCCAGATCCACCGCCCGTAAACGCTCCGCCGCGCTCGTGGCAACCCGGCGCGGCAGAGGAAACGCTTTGACCAATACCTGATCCCGATGACCGCCGCCATCCCGAATCTCGACCTGGGCCGCAGCTACGACCTTCGCTACGAAGACGCCGACGTGCATTGCGAAGGCCTGGGCCGGCTGGCGGATTTTTTCGGGCGCAATATGGTGGCGCATCGCCATGCCCGGGTGTATCAGGTGCATTTGCTGTGGCAGGGCGAGGTGCGCCTGAAGCTGGACGAATCCTATTACCATGCCAGGGCGCCCCTGTTCTTTCTGACCCCGCCCTCGGTCACCCATGCCTTCGTGCTCAGCGACGATGCACAGGGGCTGGTGCTTTCGGTGCGGCAGAACGTGCTGTGGAGCCTGTTCAACGAAGACCCTGCGGGCGTGTTGAGCCGGCGCCTGAACCAGCCTTCCTGCATCGAGCTGAAGGCCGCCGGCGGCAGCGACAACGAAGGCGAAGCGCACAGGCTGTTCGACTATTGCCGGCTTTTGCGCACGGAGTGCGCCGGGGAGGAGATCGGGCGCAATCTGGGTCTCATGGCCTTGACGCGCCTGGCCTTCATCACCATGGCCCGCCTTGCCGATTCATTCTCGCAATCGCCGAACAGGGCGCTGCGGCAGGTGGACGTGCGCGTGTTCCAGGAGTTCAATCAGCTTATCGAAGACCATTACCGCGAGCACTGGCCGCTGAGGCAATACGCGGAACGGTTGCGGGTCACCGAAACCCGCCTCAACGACATCTGCCGGCGGGTGGCCGATATTCCGTCCCTGCGGCTGGTGCACGACCGTGTCCTGCAGGAGGCCAGGCGCCTGCTGCTTTTTTCATCGGCGCCGGTCAGCGAAATCGCCTACAGCCTGGGCTTTGTGGATGTTTCGTATTTCAGCCGCTTCTTTCGCCGGCATGCGCACGCGGCCCCCAGCGAGTGGCGTGAACAGGCCCAGGTGCGCAGTCCATGAAAAGTACCAATGATTCCTGCATACGTGCATTGGTCGGATCGCGATAACGCGGCATCATGTTGGCATAACCCAAAAACATGACATGATCAGGAGACAGGCATGAACCCAGCCGATTTGCCTCGCACTTACCCGGAAGACGTCCGCGCCGAAAAAAACCGTCCGTTCACCGGCGCCGAATACCTCGAGTCCTTGCGCGACGGCCGTGAAATCTACATATACGGCGACCGCGTCCACGACATCACCACGCATCCGGCGTTCCGGAACGCCGCGGCTTCCATGGCGCGCCTGTACGACGCCCTGCACGACCCCGCGCACAAAGACGAACTGTGCTGGGAAACCGATACGGGCAATGGCGGCTACACCCACAAGTTCTTCCGTTACGCGCGCAATCCGCAAGAGCTGCGCGAACAGCGCGACGCCATTGCCGCCTGGTCCAGGCTGACCTACGGCTGGATGGGGCGCACGCCCGACTACAAGGCGGCGTTCGGCAGCGCGCTGGGCATCGTGCCCGAGTACTACGGCAAGTTCGAGGGCAATGCGCGCACCTGGTATCGCCGCATCCAGGAAGCCTGCCTGTACCTGAACCACGCCATCGTGAACCCCCCCATCGACCGCAACCGGCCCGTCGAAGAGGTCAGCGACGTGTTCATTTCGGTCGATCGTGAAACCGAAGCGGGCATCTACGTCAGCGGGGCCAAGGTGGTGGCCACGGGTTCGGCGCTTACCCACTACAACTTCATCGGCCAGGGTTCGGCCGGCCTGCTGGGCGACAACACCGACATGGCGCTGATGTTCATCGCCGGCATGAATACCCCGGGGGTCAAGCTGGTGTGCCGCCCTTCGTACGAGCTGGCCGCCGGCGCCATGGGCGCGCCGTTCGACTACCCCTTGTCCAGCCGCTTCGATGAAAACGACGCCATCCTGATCTTCGACAATGCCTTCATCCCCTGGGAGGACGTGCTGATCTACCGCGATCTCGAACGCTGCCGCAGCTGGTTCCCGCAAGGCGGTTTCGGGCGGCTGTTCCCCCTGCAGGCCTGCACCCGGTTCGCCGTCAAGCTGGATTTCATCTCCGGGCTGCTCGTCAAAGCCCTGAAATGTACCGGCACCCTGGATTTTCGCGGCGTGCAGTCGGCGGTGGGCGAAGTGCTGGCCTGGCGCAATATGTTCTGGTCGCTGACCGAGGCCATGGTGGGCAACGGCTACGCCTGGCATCACGACAGCTGGGCGCCCGGCCAGGAGGCCCAGCAGGCCTATCGGGTGCTGGCCTCGCAGGTCTATCCGGCCATCAAGAAGACCATCGAGGAAATCGTCGCCAGCGGGCTCATCTATTTGCCCTCCGGCGTGCGCGACCTCAACAACCCCGCGCTCAACGACTATCTGTCGCGCTATGTGCGGGGCTCGAACGGCATCGACCACGTCGAGCGCATCAAGATCCTGAAGCTGCTGTGGGACGCCATCGGCACCGAGTTCGGCGGCCGCCACGAGCTGTACGAAATCAACTACGCGGGCAACCAGGACGAGGTGCGCATGCAGTGCCTGCGGCACGCCCAGGGTTCCGGTACACTGGAGAAAATGACCGAGCTGGTGGATCAATGCCTGTCTGATTACGATCAAAACGGCTGGCTTGTCCCGCATCTGCATAATAACGACGACATCAACGTTCTGGATCAGTTGCGCCAGCGATAGTGCCTGGTTTCGTCCGGAGGCCTCCATGACCAATACCGATAGCAAGCGCACCGACTTCCGCCATGCCATGGCGCGTCTGGGCTCTGCCGTCAGCATCATCAGCAGCAACGGCAAGGGCGGCCGCTGCGGCGTCACGGCCACGGCCGTGTGCTCGGTGACCGACACCCCGCCCACGCTGCTGGTCTGCATCAACCGTTCCAGCGCCATGAATGCCGTCTTCAAAGCCAACGGCATGGTGTGCGTCAACGTGCTGTCGGCCGAGCAGGAAGACCTGGCCCGCGACTTCGCCGGCATGACGGGCATTTCCATGGAAGAAAGGTTTGCGCGGCCGGGCTGGGTCGAATCCGAATACAGCCTGCCGGTCCTGCAGGAGGCCCTGGCCAATCTGCAGGGGCGCATCGTGCGCGCCGACGAGCTGGGCAGCCATACGGTCATGATCGTCGAGCTCGACGCCATCAGCCTGCTCGCCAACGGCGGCGACGGCCTGGTGTATTTCAGCCGCCAGTTCCACCGGGTGCCCGAGCACAAGGCGGTGGAGCATCACGACTAGTGTGCCGTTGATCGGCCGTGTAAGAATCAAGCCGCCTGAGAGCGGCTTGATTCTTTTGAAACGGCGGGTTGCGCGCCCCGGATGGGCTTTATGCTGCCGCTTCGACCGGGTCGAAATGGGTCATCACGTCCAGCACAGGCTCGTTGTCCATGACGCGCCGGCGGGCCTCGACGGCTATGGCGTGGCCCTGGGCGATGGTCAGGGCGGCGTTCATTTCCAGATCGACCTCCACCCAGATCATGTCGCCCATTTTGCGGGTTTTCAGGTCGTGTATGCCTTGCACGCCCGGCGTGGACAGCAGGTGGCCGCGGATGCGGTTCTCGGTTTGCTTGTCGACGGCCCCGTCCATGAGGATGTTGAACGAAGCCAGGAAGAATTTCGCGCCCGTGCGTGCGACCATGGCGCCCACGATGATGGCCGCGAGGGGGTCGGCCAGCGGAAAGCCGGCCAGGTTGGCGATAATGCCTATCGCCACCACCAGCGAGGACGCGGCGTCCGAGCGCGCGTGCCACGCGTTGGCGATGAGCATGGAAGAGCGCGCGCGTTCGCCCACGCGCCGCAGGTAGCGGAACAGGGATTCCTTGACGACCAGCGCCGCTACGGCGACGACCAGGGCGGCCGAATGCACGGTGGGAATTGATTGCGGGCTTTGCAGCCGGCTTAGCGCGGCCCAAAGCATGCCCACGCCCACCGACACGAGCAGCACGCCCAGAATCAGCGAAGCGGCGTTTTCGAAGCGCAGGTGGCCGTAGTGATGGTCGGCGTCGGGCGCTTTGTGGCTGTGCTTGTTGGCGATGAGCACGGTGAAATCCGACAGCAGATCGGACAGCGAATGCATGGCGTCGGCGATCAGCGCCTGAGAATGCGCCAGCAGCCCGATTGCGGCCTGCAGGATGCAAAGGCAGATGTTCACGGCCACGCTGGTGAGTGTGCTGCGCCGGCCGGCGGCTTGGCGCGCCTCATCGTTGGAGGGATGGTCTTCAGGAAGGCTGGGCTGGGATCCTGGCGTCATGGCGGCGGAGGGGAGGCTTGATCCTGGATTTTACTTTATTTGACGCGGCCGGCGCCCCGTGGGCTAAACTTGTGACCGTTGGCGCATGCCGTTTTTTATCAGGTTCGCGGGCGCGGTCGAGCCGCCGCCATGGCGCGATCATCATTGCACGAGGTTTTCTTGACAGCAGTTACGCTGCGCAATCAAATTCGGCGGCTGTGTGCGGCCTTTCAGCCGCACTGGTTCGTGGCCGTGCTGGTGGCGATCGACGGCTTCCTCTTTCTGCAGCCCGGGGTTTCAGCCGTGCGCGCGGCTCAGCAGCACGATTGGCTGTCATGGCTTTCGGTCGAGAACCTGCGCGCCCTCCTGGACTCTGCGGGGCTGGTCAGCCTGCCGCGCCTGGTTCTGGGAGGCAGCTTGCAGGTCATGGCTATCGGCCTGCTCCTGCGCGCCCGCATCGCCTGGGCGTTTTCCCTGCTGCTTCTGATCGCTACCGGCACCATCGCGCTCTGGAGCGAGCATGGCCGCGCCGGCTTGGCCGTCTACACACTGGTGCTGGCGCTGATGCTGGTCGCCTACTGGCGGCGGTTCGACCGTTCCAGCCTGGCCGCCGGCAGTTTGTTCGCCGTCCTGAGCATCTTGTCGCTGTTGATCTATTCGGTCTTCGGCGCCTTGTACCTGGGCGACGAATTCCATCCCGCCATCCACGACATCGTCTCGGCGCTTTACTTCGCGGTGGTGTCGATGTCCACAGTAGGGTATGGCGACATCACGCCGCAGACGGCGCCCAGCAAGCTGTTCACGGTTTCCATCATCATCATGGGCATCACCGTGTTTGCCACGTCGGTAAGCGCGATCATCGGGCCGATCATCGGCGGCAACCTGAAGCGCCTCGTCAAGGGGCGGCTGACACACGTCATGAGAAAGAACCATATCATCATTGCCGGGGCTACGCCCCTGGCTCAGAGTGTTTACAGCGCCATGCGCGAGCGGGGCTTCGAGGTCACGGTGATCGTGCCGCAGAACGTCGCCCACATGTACCCCGAAGGGGCGGACCTGATCATGGCCGATCCCTCCGAGGAGTCGGTGCTGGCCGAAGCGGGGGCGGGCAAGGCCCAGTATATTCTGGCCTTGCGCGACGATGACGCCGAGAATGCGTTCATCGTGCTGGCGGCCAAGGAAGTGGGCGGCCCCGACACCCGGACGGTGGCGCTGGCCAATACCAGCACCCACCTGGACAAGATCAAGCGGGTCGGCCCCGATATGGTGTTGTCCCTGCAATTGCTGGGCGGCGAGGTTTTGGCGCGGACACTCAGCGGCGAACCGTTGGACAGCGACTTGATTGCCCGGATGCTGTTCGCCGATACGGTCCCGCCGCGTGTAGTCAGTTGATGCGCATGCCTGGCTGCGCGCCGGGCCGGGGCTCCAGTATGTAGATGCCGCTGTCGGTTTTTTCGTCGCGGTGGCTGGCGGCTAGAACCATGCCTTCGGAAATACCGAAACGCATCTTGCGCGGCGCCAGGTTGGCCACCACCACGGTGAGCTTGCCGATCAGGTCGCCAGGCTTGTAGGCCGACTTGATGCCCGAGAAAACCTGGCGCAGGCGGCCTTCGCCGACATCCAGGGAAAGGCGCAGCAGCTTGTCGGAGCCGTCGACCTCGGTGCAGTCCACGATGCGCGCGATGCGCAGGTCGATCTTGGAGAAATCCTTGATGTCGATGGTTTCGGCGATGGCTTCGCCGCCGGGCTCCGGGGCGGGCGCGGATTCGGCGGGGGCTTCGAACAGGGCGTCGAGCATCTTGGGGTCGACCCGCTGCATCAGATGCTTGAAGGCGGCGATGCGCGTGGGCAGCGCGCCGGCGTCGGCCCACCGGTAGGGAGCGGCCTCGCCGAACAGGTTTTGCGCCACGGTGGCGGCCAGCTTGGGCAGCACGGGGCTGAGCATGACGGTCAGAGCCCGGAAGCCCGCCAGGGCGCGGGAGCATACGTCTTGCAGCGCGGCCTTCTGGGCGGCATCGGCCTGGGCGATGCCCTTGGCCATGACCCAGGGCTGGGCGGCGTCGAAGGCCTGGTTGATGCCGTCGGCGCGGGCCATGATCTGCCGTATGGCGCGGCCGTATTCGCGCGCTTCGAAGTCGGCGCGCACGGCTTCCGTGACGTTGCGGGTTTCGTCCAGCAGCGCCTGCGTATCGCCCAGGTAGCCCAACTGGCCGTCGAAATGCTTGCCGATGAAGTTGGCGGCCCGGCTGGCGATGTTGATGTACTTGCCGACCAGGTCGCTGTTGACGCGGGCCACGAAGTCATCGGGGTTGAAGTCCAGGTCTTCGACGTGGGAATTGAGCTTGGCGGCGATGTAGTAGCGCAGCCATTCGGGATCCATGCCGATTTCCAGGTAGCGCAGCGGCGAGATGCCGGTGCCGCGGCTTTTGGACATTTTTTCGCCGCTTACCGTGATGAAGCCGTGCACGTGCAGGCCGTCGGGCGTCTTGCGGCCCGAGAACTTCAGCATGGCGGGCCAGAACAGGGCGTGGAAATAGACAATGTCCTTGCCGATGAAGTGGAATTGCTCGGTGTCGCTGTCGGGCGCCAGCAGGGCGTCGAAATCCAGGCCTGTTTTGGCGCAATAGGCCTTGAACGACGCCAGGTAGCCGACCGGCGCGTCCAGCCAGACATAGAAGTACTTGCCCGGCGCGTCGGGGATTTCGATGCCGAAATAGGGCGCATCGCGTGAAATGTCCCAGTCGGCCAGATTGGCCTGGCTGCCGTCTTCACCCGCACCCAGCCATTCGCGGGTCTTGCCCAGCACTTCGCTTTGCAGGCGCTTGTGGCCCAGCTTGTTGCTGCCCGTGGTCCAGGACTGCAGGAACTCCACGCAGCGCGGATCCGACAGGTTGAAGAAGAAGTGTTCCGACGACTTGAGCACCGGCGTGGCTTTGGTGAGCGCCGAGTACGGATTGATGAGGTCGGTGGGCGAATAGACCGAGCCGCAGACTTCGCAGGAGTCGCCGTACTGGTCCTTGGCGTGGCAGGTGGGGCATTCGCCCTTGATGTAGCGGTCGGCCAGGAACATGCCCTTGACGGGATCGTAGAACTGCTCGATGTTGCGGGTGGAGATGAAGCCGGCCGCTTTCAGGCGCTTGTAGATGTCCTGCGACAGCTCGGTGTTTTCGGGCGTGTCGGTGGAGTGCCAGTGGTCGAACTGGATCTGGAAACCGTTGAGGTAGCGCGGGCGCTCGCTGGCGTAGCGGGCCACGAGTTCCTGGGGTGTGATGCCTTCGCTTTGCGCCTTGAGCATGATGGGCGCGCCATGGGCGTCGTCCGCACCCACGAAGTGCACGGTATGGCCCGCCATGCGCATGGCGCGAACCCAGATATCGGCCTGGATGTATTCCATGATGTGGCCAATGTGGAAGGAGCCGTTGGCGTAGGGCAGGGCGGTAGTGACGAAAATCGTGCGCGACATGGGCTATGCGAGAAATTGGGGGTAAACGGAAGGCTTGCGCCGAGCCGGGCAGGCCGCCCGGGCGCGAAAACGGAAACAGACTATTGTAATGAATAGCGCGCGGTTTCAGGGAATTTCGCGCATTTCGACGTCGACGACGTCTTTTTTATTGAAGCTGCGGGCCGGCGAGGCCTGCTTGCGGCGCTCTTCCCAGTAGGCGCGCGCGCCGAACGGCCGGCCCTTGATGCGGGCGACCACGTACAAAATAGCCACGGCGATCGCCGTCGAGGCCATGAAAACGAGCGCCATGATCATGCCGAAGACAGCCAGCACGATGAAGAGTACGCCGCGAAGTAATTGATTGAATGTATTCATCTTGATGTTAAGGCCGTCTGTGGCCGAAAATAGTTCCGCGAATCCGCTATTCTTTAGGCTGCACCATGAAATTCTTTACGCGAGGCACGAAAATGAGCATTACCCCGGAACAATTGCGCACGACGCTTGCTGAAGTTGTCGATCCGAATACCAGCAGCAAACTGGGGGCCGTGCTTAAAGACAGCGAACTGCAACTGAACGGCAACGCGCTTACCCTTACTTTAGCGCTGGGCTACCCATTGCACAATGGGCAGGACGAATTGCGGAAACGGATTGAAACGGCCGTGGCGGGGCAGGGGGCAACCCTTGCCAAGCTCGATTTTACGTTGAAGGTGGCAACCCATGCCGTGCAGCATGGGCTCCGGCCATTGCCCAATATACACAACATCATCGCCGTGGCGTCGGGAAAAGGCGGCGTGGGAAAAAGCACCACCGCCGTCAACATTGCCCTGGCGCTGCAGGAGCAGGGCGCTTCGGTAGGCTTGCTGGATGCCGACATCTACGGGCCCAGCGTGCCCATCATGCTGGGCGTGTCGGGCAAGCCGCCCAGCCTGGACGGCAAGACCATGGAACCTTTGGTGGGCCATGGGCTGCAGTCCAATTCCATAGGTTTCCTGCTCGACGACGATGCGCCGGCCATCTGGCGCGGCCCCATGGTCAGCCAGGCGCTCGAGCAATTGCTGCGCCAGACCAACTGGAAGAACCTGGACTATCTTATCGTCGACATGCCCCCCGGAACCGGTGATATTGCCCTTACCCTGTCCCAGAAGGTGCCGCTCACCGGCGCCGTCATCGTCACCACGCCGCAAGACCTGGCCCTGGCCGATGCTCGCAAAGGGTTACGCATGTTTCAAAAAGTCGAAGTTCCCGTATTGGGAATTGTCGAGAATATGTCCATGCACATTTGTTCCAATTGCGGGCATGCCGAGCCCATTTTCGGCCAGAATGGCGGGCGCGACATGGCCGCCCAGTTCAATACTCCCTGGCTGGGTTCTTTGCCGCTGGCCATGGATATCCGCACCCAGACCGATTCGGGCTCGCCCAGCGTGGTGGCCGACCGCGGCGGGCGCATTGCCGGCCTTTACCACGACATCGCGTGGAACCTCGCCGTCCAGATCGCCATGCTGCCGCCCGATACATCGGGCGATGGGCCCAAAGTCGTCGCGCGCAAGTAAGCCGTACATGAGGGGCGCCGTTCCTTGCCTTGTTCTGCTTGCGTTCGGATGGGTGCAAGGCGTTCACGCGGCCGCGCCCGAGGTCACCATCGATCCGGGCGGGGTATCGCCCCAGGCCCTGCAGGCCATCGTGGGGGCGGTGAATGTCATTACCCGGCTTGCCGAAGACCAGGACGGCGGCGAGCTTTCGCGGCTGCGGCGCCGCGCCCGCGAAGCCACGCTGTCGGCCCTTGAAACCCAGGGGTATTTTTCGCCCACGGTCATGCTCGACGTCGGCGAGGATGCCTTGGGCGAGACCTGGGACATTACGATAAAGCCCGGCGAGCGCACCAAGGTCGATGCGGTGGATCTGGACTTTTCCGGGCAGATCGCAAGCCCGAAGTTTCGCGCGCGCGTCGATATCCTGAAGAAATCCTGGCCGCTGACCCAGGGCATGCCCTTCATCAATGAACAGTGGCGCGATGCCAAGACCGAACTCATCGACAGCGTGAGCCGCAAGGATTTCTACCTCGCCCATATTACGCAGTCCCAGGCCACGGTCATGGCCGACGATGCCAAGGCCGACCTGCACGTGGCCGTCGATAGCGGGCCCAGGGTGCGCATGGGCGAAGTCGAGGTCATCGGCCTGAAGCGCGTGCCGCGCGAGCTCATCGACCGCTACGTGCGGTACGAGCCCGGCGACTCCTACGACCAGGACAAGCTCGATGAGTGGCAGCAGGCCTTGCAGTCCACGTCGTTTTTCCGGGGCGCTTTCGTTGCTCTGGACAGCGCGCCCGAGCATCGCGTGACGCTGCCCGACGGCGAAGTCCAGATGCCTTTGCAGGTGCGGGTGTCGGAAGCGCCCGCCCGGCGGTTTTCCGCCTCGTTGGGCGTGGACAGCGACAACGGCGTCCGGGTCGAGGGGCTGTACAGGCAGAACGTGGTGTTCGGCCAGCCGGTCTGGATAGAAACCGGCATCGGCGTCGACAAGAACCGGCAGCGCGCTTTCTACGACGTCAACTTTGCGCCCACGCTCAGCGGCTATAAAGACAGTGTGGGCGTGCTTCTGGATCATTCCGATATCGAAGGCGTGGACAACCGGCGAGCGGGGCTGGGCTGGACGCGCACGCGGGAACGCAAGGCCGAGGGCCGCAGCCGGGTGGAATACGAAACGCGCTGGGGCCTGGTCGCCGCCTACGACAAGACCGCCATCGACGGCGCCGAGACTTACGAGGTGCCTTCGCTGGTGGGAACCTGGCAGTGGCTGCGGCGCGACGTCAACGACAAGTACGATCCGCGCGAGGGCAATCTGCTGGATCTCGGCCTGGGGTCGGGCGTTACCCTGGACCGCGGCGAGGGCTTCTACAAGGCCGGCCTGCGCGCGCAGCAGTGGTGGCCCGTCGGCAAATGGGACGTGCTGACGCTGCGCGGCGAGGTTGGCAAGGTGTGGTCCAAGACCTCTCGGCTGCCGGACGATTTCGGCTATCGCACCGGCGGAGCGCGCACCGTACGGGGCTACCGCTACGACAGCATCGGCCTGAGCCGCGGCAGTGCGGTGGTGGGGGCGCCGGCCCTGGCGGTGGCCAGCATCGAGTACATGCATTATTTCACCAAGCAGTTCGGCATGAGCGTATTCGTGGATGCCGGCGACGCCGCCGAATCCTTCAATGCCATGAAAATCGCGGTGGGCTATGGCGTGGGCGCGGTCATGCGCACGCCGGCCGGTCCGTTCGAAGTGGACGTGGCGTATGCGCAGCGCGACCGCAAGTTGCGCATTCACTTTTCCATGGGGATCGCGTTTTGAACCGCGCCGCGCGTTGCCTGCGCAGCCTGCTGCTGTGGCTGGGGCCCACATTGGTCCTGCTGCTCGTCGTGGTCAGCGGCTTTGTGGTTTGGTGCGTCGGCACCGAGCCCGGAACGCGCTGGGCGCTGCATACGGCCATGCGGCAGGTGCAGGGCGAGGTGCGCGGCATACAGGGCACCATATGGCATGGCCTGACGGTGCAGAGCTTGTCGGTCAAGGTGCCGGTGGTCGAAATCCACCTCGAAGCCTTGCATCTCAAGGTGGATTGGCGCGAGTTGGCGCAGCGCCGCCTGCATGCCCAGGACATCTCCGCAGGCAAGCTGGACATCAACCTGCTGCAATCCAGCGAGCCGCCGTCCGACGCGCCGTTTTCCATGCCGGCCCTGCCCGTGCGGGTGCAACTGGATCGCGTGGCGCTGGGCGCGCTCAACCTGAGCGTCGGCGGCGAGCCGGTCTTGCTGGATGTCCAGAATCTGCAGGCCGGCCTCAAGCTGTCCGAGGAAAACGCGACGCTGGTGTTCAAAAGCCTGGAACTGGGCCGGGACGCCATCCAGGCCAAGATCGAAGGCGAGCTGAACGTCTTCAAGCTGGCCGATCCCTGGCCTTTGTCGGTGCACCTGAAAACCCGCGCGCAAACCTCCCGGGCCGAATCGCCGCTGTGCCTGCGCAATTTCCTGCCGGCCTTGCCGGCGGGCGGCAAGCAGGCGGTGCCGGCATCCAGGCAGGAACAATCCGGAACACACGCCGATCTCTGCGCCATGGATGTGACCGCCGACCTGGCGGGTTCGCTGGATGCCATGAGCTTGAACGTGGATGGCGACGGCCAGGATGTGCGCTTCAATCTGAACGCCGACTTGCAGCCGCGCAAGGCTTTGCCGGTGAGCAAGGCGAAACTGGATCTGCATCTGGTGGACGGGTCGTCGCTCAAGACCGTGCTGAACGTGGATTCCACCGGCAGCGGCGAAGCCAGCCTCCAGCATGTCGTCGGCTCGGTCGCGGCCGATAAGTTGAATCTCGGCAAACTGGCGGGCCCGGCGATCCCGGGAGCCCTGTTGACCAGCACGCTCGATCTGGACGCGCAGTTGCGGGATTACAAGGATCTGTTGTCCGCGACGATAGGCTTGAATATTGCCGAGGGATCGCGTTGGAACGGGCTGCCGGCATTGGGCCGCATCAAGGCGGAGATCGTCAATACGCAAGGCCGGACGGAGTCCGGCCCGGCGGTTTCGCCTGCCGATGATGGCGGGCGGGCCCAAGCCGGCGCCGCGCCGGCAGGCCTCCCGTCTTCCGATGGCGCCGCCGTACCGGCAGGCCCGGCTCCGGGCGATATGTGGCGTGGGCTGCAATTGGCCGGTCTGGACATGAACGTGCGGTTGGGCGCCAGCCGCCTCGAAGGCAAGGGGGCGTTGGGTGCGCCCGGCAGCCAACTGGCATTGACGGTCGCCGCGGCCCGCCTGGCCGACTTCTGGCCGGGCTTGCCCGGCGGCTTGCAAGCCCAGGCGCATCTGGCCGGAACGCTGGCCAGGCATCAGGCCAGGCTCAAGGCGGTGTATTCACCGCAGCCCGGCAAGGCGCAAGGGATTGGGAAGGCGCCCGTCGCCGTCAACGTCGAAGCCGACGGAGGCTGGGGCGGACAGTTGCCATCGCAGCGGCCGGAGTCGGCGCGGGCGCCGCAAGCGGGCGGTGCACGGAGTCCAGCAACGGAGGCAACACAGCCACCGTCCGTCCAGCCGCCGCTGGAGGGTTGGCGGGGGCGGGTGTCGGTACTGAGCATCGAGCACGCCGGCCTAGGCGCGCGGCTGCAGTCGCCGGTAACGCTGTCATATGTGCCGCAGGCCGTCGCTCCGGCCTGGCAATGGCAGGTGGGCGCGGCCGCGCTGGGCGTGAAGCTGCCTTTGAACCAGACGGCGACAATACGCCACTTGGGCTCGCAGGGGCGGGCGGGTGTATGGGAAACGCGGGGGGCCATTGACCATCTCGCCATGTCGCGGCGCCTGCTGGCCGAGCTGCAAAAAACCATGGCGTTGTCCAGCAACCAGGACGGACGCGGGGCTGTCGTCGTGCGTACGGACAAGGCCAACGACAACCAGCAGATTGTTTATGCCGCCGATTGGAACATGAAGTTCGCCGGCGCCCTGGAGGGGCAGGCGCATGTCAAACGGCTGTCGGGCGACCTGATCGTGCCAGGCAGTCCGGATTTCCCCCTGGGCTTGCAAACCTTGACCGCGGCCCTGACCGCCAAGCCGGCCGGCGAAGGGCTGAGCATGCTGACGGCGGATGTGAATGTCGTGACGGCCAAGATGGGCCAGGCCAAGGCCACCGCCAGCGCTTTGCTGCGCAGCCCGCCGGGCGGCGGCTTCTTCATGGATCCCAAGGATGTGAAGAAGGTCGCCGTGGACGCGGAAGTCAAGGACCTGGGCTGGTTGAGCCTGTTTACCGGCGATGCCATGGATATCGGCGGAGCGGTGCAGGCCAGGCTGACCGCGCAAAGCCGTCCCGACGGCAGTTGGGCCGCGGGCGGCACCGTGCAGGGACAGAATATCCGGATCGTGCGCGTCGATGACGGGGTGCGCCTGCTCGACGGCACGCTGGCGGCGCATTTCGACGGCGACCGCTTCATTCTCGACAGCCTGCGCTTTCCGGCTCGCCTGCGCGTCACGCCCAAGGAGTGGCGCACGGCCGAGTGGGTATCCAGCAACCCGGATGCCCGCGACGGCAGCTTGACGCTGAAAGGCTCCTGGAGTCTTGCGGACATGACCGGCGCGGCCGACGTCGAGCTGTACCGTTACCCCATTTTGCAGCGCTCGGATCGTTATGCCATGGTAACGGGCAAGCTGCACGTGGATCTGCCGCCCTCGGCCCTGTCGCTGTCGGGCAAGATCACCGCCGATGCCGGCTGGGTGGATCTGGACATGCTCAGCAGTGTGCCGACCCTGGACAGCGACGTGGTCGTGCTGCATAAAGGCGAAACCCGGAAGGCCAGCGCGCCGACGGCCGTCAGCATGGATATGGAGGTCGACCTGGGCCCGCGTTTCTATATCACCGGCTACGGCGTGGATTCCGGCCTGGTCGGCAGCATGCGCATCACCATGCAGGACGGCAGGCTGACGGCGCTGGGCGCGCTGCGCACCCGTGGCGGCGCCATCAACGTCTATGGCCAGCATTTGCAGTTGCGGCGCGGCACCATCACGTTCCAGGGCGATGTGGCGAATCCGGTGCTGAATATCGAGGCGCTGCGCACGGGGCTGTCGGTGGAGGCGGGGGTTCGCGTGGCCGGCACCGCCAGGCGGCCACGCATCGACCTGGTGTCGTATCCGGATGTCAGCGACGTGCAGAAGCTGTCCTGGCTTTTATTGGGCCGCGGCCCCGACGACTCGGGCGGCGATGCGGCCCTGCTGTTCTCGGTGGGAACGTCGCTCATCAGCGGCGATGAACCCTTCTATCGCAAGTTCGGGCTGGACGAAGTCAGCATGCGCTCGGGCACGCTGGGCAGCACCGGCAGCATCTTGCCTGTGGAAACCGTGGTGCGGGGCCTGGACGACAGCGACAGCGACATTGAGCGCAAATTCGTCGTGGCCAGCAAAAACCTCTCCAAAGGCTTTACCATAAGCGTGGAGCAGGCGCTTTCCGAGGTCGGGACGGTGGGGCGCATCAGCTACCAGTTGGCCAAGGGTTTGTCGGCCGACTTGAGCATCGGCACAGTCAATGGCATAGCCTTGATTTACCGAACTTTTTTCCGTGATTGAGGGCGGTGTGCCCGGGCTGGGCGAGTTTGGCGCCCATTCATCCTGTGTAAGCGATAAAATAGGCGCCCACGAAATAAGGTTGAGTTATGAGCATTAAAAGTGATCGCTGGATTCGGCGCGTCGCGACGGCCGAAGGCATGATCGAGCCCTTCGAGTCCGGTCAGGTGCGCAGCACCGAAAAAGGACGCATAGTCAGCTACGGCACCAGCAGCTACGGCTACGACGTGCGCTGCGCCGACGAATTCAAGATATTCACCAATATCAACTCCACCATTGTGGATCCCAAGGATTTCGACGAAAAATCGTTCGTCGACTTCAAGGGCGACGTCTGCATCATTCCGCCCAACTCGTTTGCGCTGGCGCGCACGGTGGAGTACTTTCGCATTCCGCGCAGCGTCTTGACCATTTGCCTGGGCAAAAGCACGTATGCGCGCTGCGGAATCATCGTCAACGTGACCCCGCTGGAGCCTGAATGGGAAGGCCACGTCACGCTGGAATTCTCCAACACCACGCCGCTGCCCGCCAAGATATACGCTGGCGAAGGCTGCGCCCAGATGCTGTTTTTTGAAAGCGACGAGGTTTGCGAAACGTCGTATCGCGATCGGGGCGGCAAGTATCAAGGCCAGCAGGGCGTGACCCTGCCCCGCACTTAGCCGAACCAGTTCGGCAGCAGGAGCCATTTGCATGAAATTCCGCTTTCCCATCGTCATCATCGACGAAGACTACCGGTCTGAAAACGCGTCGGGTCTGGGCATTCGCGCCCTGGCCGAGGCGATCGAGGCCGAGGGCGTCGAGGTGCTGGGCGTCACCAGCTACGGCGACCTGAGCTCGTTCGCGCAGCAGCAAAGCCGCGCCAGCGCCTTTATCTTGTCGATCGACGATGAGGAATTCGACGTCGCCTCGCCCGAAGACGTGGCCAACGCCATCAAGAACCTGCGTTCCTTCATCGGCGAACTGCGTTTCCGCAACGAAGACATTCCCATTTACCTGCATGGCGAAACCCGCACCTCCCAGCATATTCCCAACGATATCCTGCGCGAGCTGCACGGTTTCATCCACATGTTCGAAGACACGCCCGAGTTCGTGGCGCGCCACATCATCCGCGAGGCGCGGGCCTACCTCGACGGCCTGGCGCCGCCGTTTTTCCGCGAGCTGGTCAAGTATGCCTCGGACGGTTCGTATTCCTGGCACTGCCCCGGGCACTCGGGCGGCGTGGCGTTCCTGAAGAGCCCGGTGGGGCAGATGTTCCATCAGTTCTTCGGCGAAAACATGCTGCGCGCCGACGTCTGCAACGCCGTCGACGAACTTGGCCAGTTGCTGGATCACACCGGTCCCGTGGCGGAGTCCGAGCTCAACGCCGCCCGCATCTTCAATGCGGATCACTGCTTCTTCGTGACCAACGGCACGTCCACCTCCAATAAAATCGTCTGGCATGCCAACGTGGCCATGGACGACGTGGTGGTGGTCGACCGCAACTGCCACAAGTCCATTCTGCACGCCATTACCATGACGGGCGCGATTCCGGTGTTCTTGCGCCCCACGCGCAATCACCTGGGCATCATCGGGCCCATCCCCTACGAAGAATTCGAGCCCGAGAACATCCGCCGGAAGATCGAGGCCAACCCTTTCGCCAGCAAGCTCAAGAACAAGAAGCCGCGCATTCTTACGCTTACCCAGAGCACCTACGATGGCGTCAGCTACAACGTCGAGATGATCAAGGAAAGACTGGGCTCGGAAATCGACACCCTGCATTTCGACGAAGCCTGGATACCGCACGCGCCGTTCCACCAGTTCTACGAACAGATGCATGCCATCGGCAAGAACCGCCCGCGCAGCGAAGAGGCGCTGGTGTTCGTCACGCATTCCATCCACAAGCTGCTGGCCGGCTTGTCGCAGGCGTCGCAGATTACGGTGCAGGACTCGCAAAGCCGCAAGCTCGACCGCAATGTGTTCAACGAAGCCTACCTCATGCACACCTCCACGTCGCCGCAGTACGCCATTATTGCGTCCTGCGACGTGGCGGCGGCCATGATGGAGCCGCCGGGGGGCACGGCGCTGGTCGAGGAAAGCATCAGCGAGGCCATGGATTTTCGCCGCGCCATGCGCAAGGTGGAGTCCGAATACGGCAAGAACGATTGGTGGTTCAAGGTGTGGGGCCCCAACCGCCTGGCTTCCGAGGGCATCGGCAACCGCGACGACTGGCTGCTCGAGGCCAACGACGAATGGCACGGCTTTGGCGAGCTGGCGCCCGGCTTCAACATGCTGGATCCCATCAAGGCCACCATCGTCACGCCGGGCCTGGACATCTCGGGCACGTTCGCCGAAACCGGCATCCCGGCGGCCCTGGTGTCCAAATACCTGACCGAACACGGCGTGGTCATTGAAAAAACGGGGCTGTATTCCTTTTTCATCATGTTCACCATCGGCATTACCAAGGGCCGCTGGAACACGCTGCTGACCGCGCTTCAGCAGTTCAAGGACGACTACGACCGCAACCACCCCATGTGGCGCATCCTGCCCGACTTCTGCAAAGAGCACCGTCGCTACGAAAAAATGGGTTTGCGCGATCTGTGCCAGGAAATCCACGAAGCGTATCGCGCGCACGACGTGGCGCGGCTGACCACCGAAATGTATCTGAGCGAAATGGTGCCGGCCATGAAGCCGTCCGACGCCTATGCCAAGATGGCGCACCGCGAGGTCGAGCGCGTGGCCATCGACGACCTGGAAGGGCGGGTTACGGGGGTTCTGCTTACGCCCTATCCGCCGGGCATTCCTCTGCTGATTCCGGGCGAGCGCTTCAACCAGCGCATCATCAATTACCTGCGCTTCGCGCGCGGCTTCAATGCGCGGTTCCCGGGTTTTGAAACCGACGTGCACGGCCTGGCCGAAGACATCGGGCCCGACGGCAACCCGCGCTACTATGTCGACTGCATTCACGAAGACTGAGGCTGGGCGCGGCGAACCGGTCCATGCCTGCCGCGGCAAGCCTGGGTTCCCCGGCCTGGGCGCCGGGGCCGGGCAAACCGGGCTCCGGCGTGGCCGATAGCTTCGACGCGGTAATCGTCGGCGCCGGGGCCGCCGGCATGATGGCGGCTTCGGTGGCGGGCCAGCGCGGCTTGCGCGTGCTGTTGCTGGATCATGCCGAAAAGCTGGCCGAGAAGATCCGCATATCGGGCGGGGGGCGCTGCAACTTCACCAATGTCGGCGCGTCGCCCGCCAATTTCCTGTCGCAGAATCCCAATTTCTGCCGTTCCGCGCTGGCGGCGTACACACCGCGCCATTTCATCGACCTGGTCGAACGGCACGGCATAAGCTGGCACGAAAAGCATCGCGGCCAGCTCTTTTGCGATGACTCCAGCGAATCCATCATTGCCATGCTCAAGCGCGAGTGCGACGCCGGCGACGTGGCGTGGCGCATGTCCTGCTCGGTGCAGAGCATAGAGCAAAGCCCGGCCGGTTTCGCGCTGCGCACGTCGCAGGGTCCGGTGCGCGCGCGGCAACTGGTGCTGGCCACGGGCGGCATGGCCGTTCCGCAATTGGGCGCCACCGATTTCGCCCTGGGCGCGGCGCGCCAGTTCGGGTTGAAGGTGGTGGAGCCGCGCCCCGCGCTCGTGCCGCTGACCTTCGATGCGCAGCAATGGCAGCCGTTCGGCGCGCTGAGCGGCGTGGCGCTGGAGGCGGCCGTCGGTTGCGGCGCGGGCAAGAGCCGCACGAGCTTCCTGGAGGATTTGCTGTTCACGCACCGGGGCCTGTCCGGCCCCGGCATATTGCAGATATCGAGCTATTGGAATCCGGGCGAGCCCATTACCCTGGATCTGGCGCCGGGCCGCCAGCTTGCCGAGGAATGGATTGCCGGCAAATCCGGCAATCGCCAGACCTTGATCTCGGCGCTGGCCGCGTTGTGGCCCCGGCGGTTGGCCGAACAGTGGCTGGCCGGCGAAGGCAATGACCCGGCGCAGTTTGGCGCCATGCGCATGGCCGACATGCCCGACAAGACGCTGCGCCGGCTGGCCGAGAGGATCCATGCCTGGGTCCTGCATCCTACGGGCACCGTGGGCTATAAAAAGGCCGAGGTCATGCGCGGCGGCGTGGACACGCGCGGCATCGACCAGAAGACCATGCAGGCCAAAAACGTGCCGGGCTTGTATTTCATCGGCGAGGCGCTGGACGTTACCGGCTGGCTGGGCGGCTACAACTTCCAGTGGGCCTGGGCCTCGGGCGCGGCCTGCGGCCGGAGCCTGCAAAAAGCGGTGTGACCGGTGGCGAATCGCATTTTGTATTTGCCGGTTTTCGATGTATGCTTTCACGCTGCTGTTCCCGCAAGGTGGGAGAGAGCCAGTCATGGCCGCCGAAGGCGCAATTCGCCCAGAATCGCTCAGGCAAACCGTACCATCTTGCGTTGCCCATCCTCGTGGCAAGACAGCGTTCTGGAGAGATCCGCGCCTACATGCACATTGCAAGGCGGCGGACGCCGAAGGTGAATCCCCCTACAAAGGGGCAACTCTCAGGCACAAAGGACAGAAGGGCGGTTTCAGCTGCTTATATCGTTGCATTCCGTCTTCGTCCGCCACCCAGGAGCCTCCATGTCCGCTGCGCTTGCACGCACCCCTTTGTTCGATGCCCACATCCGCGCCGGCGCCAGAATGGTCGATTTCGGCGGTTGGGAAATGCCTGTCTCGTACGGTTCGCAAATCGAAGAACACCACGCCGTGCGGCGCGACGCCGGCATGTTCGACGTCTCGCACATGCTGGCCATCGATATCGCCGGGCCCGGTTCCAAGGATTATTTGCGGCGTCTTCTGGCCAATGACGTGGCCCGCCTGACGGCGCCGGGCAAGGCCCTGTACTCGTGCATGCTCAATCCCGAAGGCGGCGTCGTCGACGATCTCATCGTCTATTTTTTCAGCAACGAATCCTGGCGCGCGGTCGTCAACGCGGCCACGGCCCAGGCCGACCTGGCCAGGATGCAGCGGGTGGCCGACAGTGAAAATTTCGCCGTCCGCCTCGAACCGCGCCGCGACCTGGCCATGCTGGCCGTTCAGGGGCCGAACGCGCGCCAGAAAGTGTGGGATGCGCGGCCGTCCTGGCAGGCGGCCACTCAAACCCTGGGCCCGTTTTCGGGCACCTTGGTCGATGAGCTGGCCATGGTGGCCCGCACCGGCTATACCGGCGAGGACGGCTTCGAAATCCTGCTGCCGGCGTCGCAGGTGCAGCGCTTGTGGGACGACCTGCTCGGCCTGGGCGTGCGCCCTTGCGGCCTGGGCGCGCGCGATACCCTGCGCCTGGAGGCCGGCATGAACCTGTATGGCCAGGACATGGACGAGTCCGTGCTGCCGGCCGAGTCCGGCCTGGGCTGGACGGTGTCGCTCAAGGATGCCGAGCGGCGGTTCGTCGGCCGCGATGCGCTGGAGGGCGCGCGCAGCGAGCGCGTCATGGTCGGGCTGAAGCTGCTCGAGCGCGGCGTCATGCGGGCCCATATGGCTGTCCGCACCGAACAGGGCGAAGGGGAAACCACCAGCGGCACCATGTCGCCGACCATGGGCGTGTCGATAGCGATGGCGCGGGTTCCGCAGGGCGCGGCGCCCGGCGACAAAGTCCAGGTGCGGATCCGCGACAAGTGGATGGCCGCCGAAATTGCGACAATGCCGTTTGTGCGCCATGGCAAGGTGCTTGCCTGAGGCGTTGCGAATCTTCCAGTTATTGAAACCAAATCCATTTCACGAGGTTAATCATGAGTCTCCCCAGCGATCGCAAGTACACGTCCTCTCACGAATGGGTCAAGCCCGAAGGCGATGCATTCCTGGTCGGCATTACCGACAATGCCCAGGATCAACTGGGCGATCTGGTCTTTGTCGGCGATTTCAAGGTGGGAGCCCAGCTTGCCGCCGGCGACGTCGCGGGCGTGGTCGAATCGGTGAAGGCCGCCAGCGACATCTATGCGCCCGTGGCCGGCGAAATCGTCGAATTCAACCAGGCCCTGGACGGTCAGCCCGATCTCATCAACCAGTCGGCCTTCGACACCTGGATCTTCAAGATCAAGCCCGCCAACGCGGCCGACGTCGATGGCCTGCTGGATGGTGAAGGCTACCAGTCGCTGGTCGACGCCGGTTGAGCCTTGGCTGGTCCGGCCTGGCCCGCGGCAAACGGCGCGCCCGTGCGCGCTTCCTCTTTGTATGAGCTTTTTCAACTATGCGTGAACTAGACCCCAGCCTTGATTTCGTGCCCCGTCATATCGGGCCCAATGCCGCCGACCAGGCAAAAATGCTGGAGGCCATCGGCGCCGCAAGCCTGGACGGCCTCGTCCGCGAGGTCGTGCCGGCCAGCATTCTCAAGACGGAGGCGCTGAATCTGCCGGGGCCGCGCAGCGAAGCCGATGTGCTGGCCGAGCTGAAGCGGATCGCGGGACGCAACCGAGTATTCCGCAACTATATCGGCCAAGGCTATTACGGCACGCACGTGCCGAACGTCATTCTTCGCAACATTCTTGAAAATCCCGCCTGGTACACGGCCTACACGCCGTACCAGCCCGAGATCTCGCAGGGCCGGCTCGAAGCCCTGCTCAATTTCCAGACCATGGTCGCCGACCTGACGGGACTGGATATCGCCAATGCTTCGCTGCTGGACGAGGCGACGGCCGCGGCCGAGGCCATGGGGCTTGCGCGGCGCGCGTCCAGTTCCAAAAGCAAGGTTTTCTTTGCTTCCGTGCATTGTCATCCGCAAACGCTGGCCTTGCTGCATACGCGCGCGGCGGGCCTGGATATCAAGGTCGAGGTGGGCGACGAAGCCCAGGGGCTGCCGGATTGCTTCGGCGTCTTGCTGCAGTATCCGCACAGCCTGGGCGGCATTGCCGACTACCGCGAACTTGTAGAACACGCCCATGCACAGGGCGCCGTGGTTGCCGTGGCAACCGACCTGCTGGCCTTGGCATTGCTGGCCGCGCCGGGCGAGTGGGGCGCCGATATCGCCATCGGTTCGGCGCAGCGCTTCGGCGTGCCCATGGGGTTTGGCGGGCCGCATGCGGGCTTCATGGCCTGCAAGGATGCTTTCAAGCGCAATATGCCCGGCCGCCTCGCCGGCGTTTCCAAGGACGCCCAGGGGGCGCCCGCCTTGCGGCTGGCACTGCAGACGCGCGAGCAGCACATCCGCCGCGAAAAGGCCACGTCCAATATCTGCACCGCGCAAGTGCTGTTGGCGGTCATGGCGGGCATGTATGCGGTTTGGCACGGGCCGGCCGGCATTCTGCGCATCGCCCGACGGGTGGCGCATTACACAGCTTACTTGCGCGAGTCCTTGTCGGCCCTGGGGCTTGGGGTCGTCAACGACAGCTTCTTCGATACGCTCTTGATCGACAGCGGCGCGCACACCGCCGCCATGGTAAAGGCGGCCCAGGCGGCGTCCATCAATCTGCGCCAGGCGGGCGAGGGCCGACTGGCGGTTTCCCTGGACGAAACCGTCGATACCGGCGATCTGGACGGCTTGCTGAAGGTTTTTGCGCAAGCGCTGGGCAAGCCGTGGACGGCGCGCAGCGCCGATCATCCCGGCCTTGCGCCAATGGGCATTCCCGCCGGCCTGCGAAGGCAGTCGGCCATTCTGGCCCATCCCGTGTTTTCGCGGATCCAGTCCGAAACCGATATGCTGCGCTATCTGCGCAGCCTGGCCGACAAAGACCTGGCTCTGGATCGCACCATGATCCCGCTGGGCTCGTGCACCATGAAGCTGAACGCCACGGCCGAGATGATACCCATTACCTGGCCCGAGTTCGCCAATCTGCATCCTTATGCGCCGGCCGATCAAAGCCTGGGCTATCAAGACCTGATCCAGCGCTTGTCCAGCGCCTTGTGCGAAATCACCGGCTATTCGGCCGTAAGCCTGCAGCCCAATTCGGGCGCGCAGGGCGAATTTGCCGGCTTGCTGGCCATCCGCGCCTATCACCAGGCGTCTGGACAGGCGCAGCGCAATGTCTGCCTGATACCGGCGTCGGCGCACGGCACGAATCCGGCCTCGGCCCAGATGGCGGGCATGGAGGTCGTGGTGGTGGCGTCGGACGATCACGGCAACGTCGACGTGGCCGACCTCGAGGCCAGGATCGCCCAGGTGGGCGACCGCCTGGCGGCCCTGATGATCACCTACCCTTCCACCCATGGCGTGTTCGAGGCGGCCATTACCGAGATCTGCGCCATGGTGCATGCGGCGGGCGGGCAGGTCTACCTGGATGGCGCCAACATGAACGCCATGGTGGGGCTGGCGCAGCCGGGGCTGTTCGGGTCGGACGTCTCGCACCTGAATCTGCATAAGACGTTTTGCATTCCGCATGGCGGCGGCGGCCCGGGCGTGGGGCCGGTTGCGGTGCGCGAGCATCTGGCGCCGTTCCTGCCCGGCGTGCTGAACGACCGGGGCGAGCTGCCGGCCGGCGCCTGCGGGCCTGTGTCGGCCGCGCCCTTCGGGTCGGCCGGCATCCTGCCCATTTCATATGTGTACATTGCCCTGATGGGCGCGCAAGGCCTGCGCCAGGCTTCCGAGGTGGCCATACTCAATGCCAACTACATCGCATCCCGTCTTGGCAAGCACTACCCCATCCTGTACGCAACGGCCAGTGGCCGCGTGGCGCATGAATGCATCCTGGATACCCGCCCCATCAAGGACAGCAGCGGCATCACGGCCGAGGACATTGCCAAGCGCTTGATGGATTACGGCTTCCATGCCCCGACCATGAGCTTTCCGGTGGCGGGAACGCTGATGGTCGAGCCGACCGAATCCGAAGGCCTGGCCGAGCTCGATCGTTTCATCGACGCCATGATCGCCATTCGCGCCGAGATCGCCCAAATAGAAAGCGGCGCGCGCGATGCCCAGGACAATCTGCTGAAGAACGCTCCGCACACCGCGCAGATGCTCCTGGTTTCGCCATGGCATCACGACTACGAGCGCGAAGAGGCTGCGTATCCGCTGGCCGGCCTGCGGGCCAACAAGTACTGGCCGCCCGTGGCCCGCGTCGACAACGCCTATGGCGACCGGAACCTGGTGTGTTCCTGCCCTCCCATGGAAGCCTATGCGGCCGACGCGCTGAACGTGTAAGCCTGGCTGCTGGAATCAATCCAGCTTTTCCAGCACCTGCTTTATCGTGCCGAAGAGCTGGTCGATTTGTTCTTCTTCGATGATGAGCGGCGGCGAAACGGCGATGGTGTCGCCGGTGTAGCGCAGCAGCACGCCCTGGTCGAAGCAGGCCTGGAAGGCCTCGGCGGTGCGGGCTCCGGGAGCGCCGGGCCGCGAGGCCAGCTCGATGCCGGCCACCATACCCAGGTTGCGGATGTCGACGATATGGCGGGTGCCTTGCAGCTTATGCGCGGCGGCCTCGAATCTGGGGGCCAGGCCATGAGCGCGGGCGAACAGCTTGTCGCGCTCGTAGATGCCCAGCGTGGCCAGTACGGCGGCCATGGCGAGCGGGTGGCCCGAGTAGGTGTAGCCGTGGAACAGCTCGATGCCGTCGGCGGCCGAGCCGATGATGCTGTCGTGGATTTCGCGCCGTATGGCGACGGCGCCGCAAGGCACGCTGGCATTGCTGATGCCCTTGGCCAGGGTGATGAGGTCGGGCGTGACGCCGAAGAACTCGCTGGCGGTTGCCGCGCCCAGGCGCCCGAAAGCTGTGATGACTTCGTCGAAGATCAGCAGGATGCCGTGCTTTTCCGTGATGGCCCGCAACTTTTCCAGATAGCCCTTGGGCGGCAGCAGCACGCCCGCCGATCCGGCCATGGGTTCGACGATGACGGCGGCGATGGTCGAGGCGTCGTGCAGGTCGATCAGTTCTTCGAGTTGATCCGCAAGGTGTTCGCCCCAGGCCGGCTGACCGTGGCTGAACGCATTGTGTTCCAGATTGTGGGTATGGGAGAGGTGGTCGACCGACGGCAGCAGGGCGCCCGAAAAGGCCTTGCGGTTGGGGGTGATGCCGCCCACCGATATGCCGCCGAACCCCACGCCGTGGTAGCCGCGTTCGCGGCCGATGAAGCGCGTGCGCTGGCCTTCGCCGCGCGACCTATGGTAGGCCAGCGCGATTTTCAGCGCGGTGTCCACGGATTCCGAACCCGAGTTCGTGAAGAAGATGCGATCCAGGCCTTTGGGCATGATGGCGGCGACGGCGGCCGCGGCCTGGAACGCGCCGGCGTGGCCCATTTGAAAGCCCGGCGCGTAGTCCAGCGTGCTGGTCTGGCGGCTGATGGCTTCGATGATTTCCTGGCGGCCGTGCCCCGCGTTGACGCACCATAGCCCCGACGTACTGTCGAGAATTTGCTTGCCGTCGATGTCGGTGTAGTACATGCCCTTGGCGCTGGCCAGCAGGCGCGGATGCTGCTTGAACTTGCGGTTGGCCGTGAACGGCATCCACAAACTGGAGAGATCGGGAATATTGCTGGCTTTGTCTTTCATGATGGCCTCCGCGCTACAGAACTCATGATCATTATGGCTCTTTACGGCGCGTGTACACAACGAAGTCGTAGCGGTAGCCGTTTTCCTCGGGCTGGGCGAGGCGTTCAGCTTCTTCCCATTCGGATTCCGGCAGCGGCGGGAAAAACACGTCGCCGTCGACCTGAGCGTGAACCTCGGTGGCGATGATTTCGTCGGCCAAGGGCAGGGCCTGCTCGAAGATTTGCGCGCCGCCGATGATGCACGCCGAGGCTTGCCCGGCGCAGCTTTGCAGGGCTTGTTCGACCGAGGTAAACACCTGGGCGCCCGCCGCCGCATAGCCCGCGTCGCGGCTGACGACGAGGTTGGGGCGGCCGGGCAGCGGGCGGCCCAGCGACTCCCAGGTTTTGCGTCCCATGATGATGGGCTGGCCCATGGTGCTGCGCTTGAAGTGGGCCAGGTCGCCCGGAAGGCGCCAGGGCAGCTCGTTGTCGCGGCCTATGGCGCGGTTGTCGGAGTAGGCGACGACGAACTTGATGCGGGGTTTGCTCATGGCTGGTCTTGCTTGGAAGCTGTTGGCGCTTTTCAAGGAGGGGGCGTTGACGGCTGGAGGTGGAACCCGTCCTAAACCGCCACGGGAGCCTTGATGTGCGGGTGGGGGTTGTAGTCGAGGATCTCGAAGTCTTCGTAGTCGTAGTCGAACAGGCTGGCCGGCTTGCGCCGGATGTTCAGCCTGGGATAGGGCCGCGGTTCGCGCGAAAGCTGCAACTGCACCTGGTCGAAGTGGTTGCTGTACAGATGGCAGTCGCCGCCCGTCCAGATGAAGTCGCCCGCGTCAAGATCGCACTGCTGCGCCACCATGTGCGTGAGCAGGGCGTAGCTGGCTATGTTGAACGGCACGCCCAGGAAGATGTCGGCGCTGCGCTGGTACAGCTGGCACGACAGTTTGCCGTCGGCCACATAGAACTGAAAGAAGGCATGGCATGGAGGCAGCGCCATATTGGGGATGTCGCTGACGTTCCAGGCCGAGACGATCAGGCGGCGCGAATCGGGGTTGTTGCGGATTTGTTCGACGACCTGCGTTATCTGGTCGATGTGGCCGCCCGACGGCGTGGGCCACGAACGCCATTGCACGCCGTACACCGGCCCCAGATTGCCCTGTTCGTCGGCCCATTCGTTCCAGATGCTGACGCCGCGCTCCTGCAGCCACCTTACATTGGAGTCGCCGCGCAGGAACCAGAGCAGCTCGATGAAGATGCTTTTGGTGTGCAGCTTCTTGGTGGTTACCAACGGAAAGCCTTCGGCCAGGTTGAAGCGCATTTGGTAGCCGAATACCGAACGGGTGCCGGTGCCGGTGCGGTCTGTCTTGGCTTGGCCGTGTTCAAAGACATGGCGCATGAAGTCTTCGTATTGGTGCATGAGATAACGATAGTCGATAAGGGTAGTGTGGGTGTTGGCGATTAATTCGCGGGGGCCGAGGTGTCCACAATAACGACGGAATGTGTGATCTCGGCGGTTTTGCTTAGCATGGCGGTGGCCGAGCAGTATTTGTCGTGCGAAAGCTGCACGGCGCGCTCCACCGCGGCTTGCGGCAGGGCGGAACCCGTGACGGCGAACGCGAAATGGATTTTCGTGAACACCTTTGGATCTTCGGCGGCGCGCTCGCTGGTCAGCTTGACCTGGCAGCCGCTTATTTTGTGCCGGCCGCGCTTGAGGATAAGCACCACGTCGTAGGCGGCGCAGCCGCCGGCCCCGGCAAGCATCATTTCCATCGGGCGCGGGGCAAGATTGTTGCCGCCGCCGTCCGGGGCGCCGTCCATGGCGGTGACGTGTCCGCTGCCCGTGCGGGCCGTGAACAACATGCCGTCGGGTCCGCCCCAGTCGATAATGCATTCCATTTGGTGAGCCTCGTTGCGTGAATCTGAAAGAGTATAGGGTTTGAAGAGTATAGAGCAGGCGGATCCATGCATCCGAATATAAGTCAGCAAACCAACCAAACAGGACACTAGTTTTTTTGTATTATTGAATCGGGGTTAACACGGACTTGATTCCGTTTTTAGCCGCTTCCGGATTTTATCTTGCCGCTTTACACAGGACATTCATGCGCGAACACGAACACGATATGGGCTCGAACAATGCTGGCTTGGTCCGGCGCATGAATGGCGTCGATGCGCTGTTGTCCGAGGTGGGCCGGGCGCTCGAGGTGCTGGGCGGCTTTGCGCATGCCAGCCGCCCGAATCCGGCCGGCAAGCCCGGCCCGGATGCCGAGCCGTTGTCGGCGGCTGACCAAAAGCGCGCGGCCGGGCTGATGCGGGTCAATCACGTGGGCGAGGTGTGCGCGCAGGCCTTGTACCGGGGGCAGGCCGTGCTTAGCCGCGACGACAGGGCGCGCGGCGTGTTTCGGCGGGCGGCGGCCGAAGAAGTCGACCATCTGGTGTGGTGCGGCCAGCGCCTGGCAGAATTGCAAAGCCGTCCCAGCTATCTGAACCCGCTTTGGTACTCGGGATCTTTCGCGCTGGGCATGCTGGCCGGCCTGGGCGGTTCGGCCCGCAACCTGGGCTTCATGGCCGAAACCGAGGCCCAGGTCGAACGCCATCTGGAATCCCACCTGAAGGAACTGCCCGCCGCCGACACGCGGTCGCGCCGCATTGTCGAGCAGATGCGCGACGACGAGGCGCGCCACCGCAAGACGGCCGAGGATCAGGGAGGGCGAACGCTGCCGGCCCCGGCCAGGCTGGCCATGCGCCTGATGTCCAAGGTCATGACGACGACCGCCTATCGAATCTAATTGAAAGTAAATGAAACAATTGAGATAAATCAATTCAAAACGCGGGTTTTTACTAGTTGCGAAGTATTATTTTCATAGGGAAGAGCTGTAAAAAAGCAACAAATCGGGTTTTCCCGGTTGATTTTCAAAAATTTCTTGCGTTGCAGCATCAACTTCTATACAATTTAGTTATCGGATGTCGAAACGTGATTGCAGAGGGAAAACCCCAATCACGCGGTCTCAAGCAAATGCTTTAGCAGCCCGACATGCCACGGTTGTCTCCTCCACCCTCCTCCTTTGGTGGATTTAACCCGAGATCTTTTGATCTCGGGTTTTTTTTTGCCCAATTTCACGTAACATCTTTGGTTGCATCTTTTTCCCGGTGTTGGGCCGCGATGTTACAAATCCGGCCGATAATGAATACTTAATCAATTGCGCAGGGGGTTGTGTGGCTTCGCCTCAAACCTGGGACTCGTTAACCTGGATTTATATTTGTATCGTGGCGTTCACCGTCGGCGGCCTGATCGTGGCGTCGGAGCGTTGGCACGGCGCGTTCACGGGCGATTCGGATCTCAACAAGCCACAGGCCTCGCATTCGCGCGCCACGCCCCGGGTGGGCGGGCTGGCGGTCGTTGCCGGCAGTCTGGCGGGGCTGCTGGTTCTGGGCCCCAGCAACATGACGCTGACCTGGCTGTGGCCCGTGCTGTTCATTGCCGTCATGCCGGTGTTCGTGGCGGGACTGCTCGAAGACATCACCAAGGACGTCGGATCCGGCAAGCGGCTGGTGGCCGCGTTCATATCCGCCGCCATCGCGTGGTGGCTGCTGGGCGGCGTGTCGCGCGTGGGCTTCGCAGGCTTCGATTGGGCTTTGTCGTTCTGGCCGGTGTCCCTGGTGTTTACCGTCGTGGCGGTGGGCGGCTGTACGCACGCGCTCAACATCATCGACGGCATGAACGGCCTGGCGGGGATGGTGGCCACCCTCATGGGCGCATCCATCGCGCTGGTGGCCCTGCAAGTGCAGGACTTTCCCATCTTCATCATCGCCACGGCCCTGGCTGCCGCCACTCTGGGCTTCCTCGTCTGGAACTTTCCGTTCGGGCGCGTCTTTCTGGGCGACGGCGGGGCCTACTTTTTGGGGTTCATGCTGGCCGAGCTGGCCGTGCTGCTGGTCATACGCAACCCAAGCGTTTCGCCGTTCTATGCGCTGGCCGTGCTGTTCTACCCGGTGTTCGAAACCATGTTTTCCATCTGGCGCCGGCGTTTCAAGCGCGGCACGCCGGTGGATCAGCCCGACGCCCTGCATCTGCACCAGTTGGTGTTCAGGCGCCTGGTGCGCGTCACCTTCAGCCGCGACCGGCGCCATAGCGTGCCGGCTCTTTGCAATGCCATGGCGTCGCCCTACCTGTGGCTGTTGACGCTCATCGGGCTGGTTCCCGCCACCATCTGGTGGGACAACGCCTGGGCCTTGTGCGTCAGCCTCGTCGTGTTTGCGTCGGTCTATATCTGGATATATTCTAGGCTGGTGTCGTGGCGTGGGCCGTCCTGGCTGCTTCTGCCTTCGCAGGGGCGTCAGCACCGGAACAAGAAATAAATCGGAACCTGACGCGCCCTCCGGGCAAGGTGTTTTTCGGATTCTTCATATATCAGCAAGCAGCGTGGGAGATTCAAGTTGCAAATTCAAGACGTGAAATTAGCGATAGTCGGTTTGGGCTATGTAGGCCTGCCGTTGGCGGTTGAGTTCGGCAAAAAGCGTTCGGTGCTGGGGTTCGACATCAACGCGCGCCGTATCGCCGAACTCAAGGAAGGCAAGGATCACACGCTGGAGGTCGACTCGCAGGAACTGGCGCAGGCCAAGAATCTGCGCTTCACCCACGAAGCGGCGCAACTGGCCGAGGCCAATGTCTTCATCGTCACCGTGCCCACGCCCATCGACGAATACAAGCAGCCCGACCTGACCCCGCTGGTGCGGGCCAGCGAAACCCTGGGCAAGGTGCTCAAGCGCGGCGACATCGTCATTTATGAATCCACGGTGTACCCGGGCGCCACCGAGGAAGTCTGCGTGCCGGTGCTGGAACGCATATCGGGCCTGCGCTACAACGAAGACTTCTACGCGGGCTACAGCCCCGAACGCATCAATCCGGGCGACAAATCGCATCGCGTTTCCACCATCAAGAAGGTAACCTCCGGCTCCACGCCCGAAGTGGCGGAACTCGTCGATACGCTGTACCGCCAGATCATCGTGGCCGGCACGCACAAGGCGCAGTCCATCCGTGTCGCCGAGGCGGCCAAGGTCATCGAAAACACGCAGCGCGACGTCAACATCGCGCTCATCAACGAACTGGCGCTCATCTTCAACAAAATGGGCATCGACACCCAGGCCGTGCTGGAAGCCGCCGGCACGAAATGGAATTTCCTGCCGTTCCGTCCGGGCCTGGTGGGCGGCCATTGCATCGGCGTCGACCCCTACTACCTCACCCATAAAGCGCAGTCCATCGGCTACCACCCCGAAATCATCCTGGCCGGCCGCCGGCTCAACGATTCCATGGGCGGCTACGTGGTGTCGCAGTTGGTCAAGGCCATGACCAAGCGGCGCATCCAGGTGCAGGGTTCCAAGGTTCTGGTCATGGGCCTGACCTTCAAGGAAAACTGCCCCGACCTGCGCAATACGCGCGTCGTGGACATCGTGCGCGAACTGGGCGAATACAACATCCATGTCGATGTGTACGACCCGTGGGTCGATACGGCCGAAGCCGAGCACGAATACGGCATCACGCCGGTCAAGGCGCTGGCTCAGGGCGCCTACGACGGCGTCATTGTTGCGGTTTCGCACCATCAGTTCGTCGAACTCGGCGCCAAGGGCATCCGCGCCTTGGGCAAGCCCGAGCATGTGCTTTACGATCTCAAGTACGTCCTCACGGCCGACGAATCGGATCTACGTCTGTAAGTCGGCCATCGATAAGGTTTAGTAGACATGAGTACTCGCTATCAAGAAGTCCTGGACAACCTGCGCACCGAGCCCAAGCGCTGGCTGGTCACCGGCTGCGCCGGCTTCATCGGCTCCAACTTGCTCGAAACCCTGCTGCAACTGGGCCAGACGGTCGTCGGCCTGGACAACTTCGCAACCGGCCATCAATACAATCTGGACGAAGTCCAGAAAACGGTGGGGCCCGAAAAATGGGCGAACTTCACCTTCATCAAGGGCGACATCCGCGATCCGGCCGCTTGCGAGCAAGCGGTGCAGGACGTGGACTACGTTTTGCACCAGGCCGCGCTGGGCTCGGTGCCTCGTTCGCTGAAAGACCCCGTCACCACCAACGACGTCAATGTCTCGGGATTTCTCAACGTGCTGGTGGCGGCGCGGGACGCCAAGGTCAAGTCCTTCGTGTACGCGGCTTCAAGTTCCACTTACGGCGATCACGAGGCGCTGCCCAAGGTCGAAGACCGTATCGGGCGGCCGTTGTCGCCGTACGCGGTGACCAAGTTCGTCAATGAACTTTACGCCGACGTCTTTGCGCGTTCCTACGGCTTCGGCAGCATAGGCCTGCGCTACTTCAACGTATTCGGCAAGCGCCAGGATCCCAACGGCGCCTACGCGGCGGTCATCCCGAAGTGGGTGTCGGCCATGATCCGCAACGAGGACGTCGTGGTGAACGGCGACGGCGAAACCAGCCGCGACTTCTGCTACGTGGAAAACGCGGTGCAGGCCAATATTCTTGCGGCCCTGGCCCAGCCTGAAGGCGTCAACCAGGTGTACAACGTGGCGGTCAATGCGCGCACCTCGCTGAACGAACTCTTCCAGTACCTGGCCAAGGCCTTGGGCAATAACGGCGTCGTCTACGACAAGCAGCCTTTGTACGGCGATTTCCGCGCGGGCGACGTGCGCCACTCGCAGGCCGACATCAGCAAGGCCCAGCACCTGCTGGGGTACAAGCCCTTGTACAACATCGTCCAGGGCCTGGAAGTCGCCATGCCGTGGTACACGCAGTTCCTGCGTTAACTTGAAGAGCTTTTCGCAAAGGCTGTCGCGCCTGCACTCCGATCATCGGCGTATAGCCATGGGGGCGGCGCGAGTCGCCTTTTTTCTTCTGCTGGGCAAGGCCGCCGGCGCCGTCAAGGAGATGGCGGTGGCGTATCGCTACGGCGTCAGCAACGCCGTCGATGCCTACCAATTCACGCTGACGATGGCAAGCTGGCTGCCCCTGACCATAGTCGGGGCGCTGTCGGTCGTCCTGATCCCGGTGCTGGTGCATACCCGCTACGAAGACCGCGCGGCGCGCGCCCGTTTCCTGGGCGAGCTGCAAGGCTGGACCATAGGCGGCGGCGTCGTTCTGGCGGTGCTTACCTATTTGCTGTGGCCGTTCGTGCTGGAGTGGGCGGGCGTGGGCCTGACGCCCGAGGCCCGCAAGATGAGCCTGGAGCTGAACCTGGCGTTTGCGCCGGCCGCCTTGCTGACGCTGATGATAGGCATCAGCGCGGCGCGCCTGCGCGCTCACGAGCGGCATATCAATACGCTGCTCGACAGCGTTCCGGCGGTGGTCATCCTGGTGTGGGTCATGCTGGCCGGGGTCGTGACCGACGTGGGGCCATTGATGTGGGGCACCCTGGTCGGCTATTTCATCCAGTCGGTCTGGCTGCTGTGGCTGGCGGCCAAGGCCGACGGCATGTGGGGCAGGCCAAGGTTCGCCTTGAGCGCCCATCAGTGGCCGGATCTGGTCAAGGCGGCCGGCGTCATGCTGCTGGGCCAGGTTGCCATGAGCTTCGTAGGGCCCATCGACCAGTACACGGCGGCCAATCTGGGCTCCAATGCCAACGCGACCCTTGGCTATGCCAGCCGCCTGCTGTCGCTGGTGCTGGGAATCGGGGCGGCCTCGGTCGGCCGCGCCGCCTTGCCGGTGCTGGCCGACATACAAAGCCGCGGCGACTCGGTGCGGGCGCGTTCGATGGCCCTGAAGTGGTCGGTGCTGATGCTGGCCGCGGGGGCGGCGGCGACCCTGGTCGGCTGGATTCTGGCGCCGTGGGGCGTGGCGCTGCTGTTCGAGCGGGGCGCCTTTACCGCCCAGGATACGCAGTCGGTGGCGCATGTGCTGCGCTGGGGGCTGCTGCAACTGCCGTTCTATTTTGGCGTTCTGGTGCTGGTGCAATTGCTGGCCAGCCAGAACCGCTACCGCCTCATGGCCGTGATCGCCATTGCCAATTTCGGGCTGAAGGCGATCATGAATTACGTGCTGGCGCCCATCATGGGCACGGCCGGCATCATGCTGGCCACCAGCTTGATGTATGCCTTGTCTTACACCTGTTACGTTGTGGTTGCGCTGAAATCGGCGCCCGGCGGGCATACTGCCAGCTAAAGCGTCAACCCGTCATTGCTTCATGATCATGAGTAAAGTTTCGTCATCCATGCCGTCCGCGCCTCATCTGCTGATCGTCATCCATTCGCTTAGCGGGGGCGGCGCCGAGCGTGTGGCGGTCGACCTGAGCGCCTATTGGGTCCGGCGCGGCTATCGCGTTTCGGTGGTGACCCAAACCGGGGCCGACACCGATGCCTATACCCTGGATCCCTCGGTGCAGCGCGTCGTGCTGGGCACGGCCGCCGCTAGTTCGGGGCGCTTGTCGGGGCTGCTCGCCAATCTGCGCCGGGTCTGGAAATTGCGCCGCGTCATCCGCAAGCAGCGGCCCAGCGTGGTGCTGGGGATGATGACGACGGCCTCCATCCTGGCGATCGTGGCGGCCCGCGGCCGCGGCTGCCGGGTCATTGCCACCGAGCATACGCACCCGCCTTCCCAGGAGCTGTCCAGCCTGTGGCTGCGTTTGCGGCGCTGGGCGTACCCCCAGGCCGACAAGGTGGTGGCGCTGACGTCGGGAACGGCGGCATGGCTGGAGCGGCATGTGCCGGGTTCGAAGCTTGCCGTCATTCCCAATGCCGTTTGCTGGCCCTTGCAGGCCGGCGAGCCCGTGCTGGAGCCGCCGCAAAGAAACGGGCGCCTGCGTCTGCTGGCCGTGGGGCGCCTGCATCCGCACAAAGGCTTCGATCTGCTGATCGAGGCCTTCGGCAGCATTGCCGGCTACTTTCCCGACTGGGATCTGGTTATATTGGGAGAAGGCGACGATCGCGAGGTCCTGCAGGCCCGAATCGACGGCGCGGGCCTGAGCGACAGAATCATCCTGGCGGGCCGGGTCGGCAATGTCGGGCAATGGTATGAAGAGTCCGATCTGTACGTCCTGAGCTCGCGGGTCGAGGGCTTGTCGAATTCATTGCTGGAAGCCATGGCCAGCGGCCTGGCGCCGGTGGCGTTCGATTGCGAGACCGGGCCCAGGGAAATCATCCGCAATGGCATAGACGGGGTGCTGGTTCGCCCGGCGGAAGATGCGGAAGCCTTGGCGGCGCATTTGTCCGACCTCATGGCGCACGACGCCAAGCGCCAGGCGTTTGCCAAGCGTGCCGTCGATGTACTGGACAGGTTTTCCACGGCGCGGGTCATGGCGTTGTGGCGGCAGGTGTTTGAAGAGCGCTGAACGCCGCGGCCGGCGCAGCGGCGATGTACTGAAAAAAGAGGCGTAAGCTATGTGTGGAATCATGGGGACGTGGGGCCCCCTGGCGGATCGGCGGGCTGTCATCGAGCGAGGTTGCCGCACTATGCGGCATCGCGGGCCGGACAGCGACGGGTATTGGGAGGACGCGGATGCGGGGCTGGCGCTGGGGCATGTGCGCCTGGCCATCGTCGACCTGAGTCCGGCCGGCCACCAGCCCATGGTGTCCGAATGCGGGCGCTACGTCCTGGTGCTGAACGGCGAAATCTACAATCACCTCGAACTGCGCGAGCAGTTGCAGGCTCAGAGCAAGGCGCCGTCGTGGCGCGGGCATTCCGACACCGAAACCCTGCTGGCCGCGCTGGCCGCCTGGGGCCTGGAGCGCAGCCTGCGATCCGCGGTGGGCATGTTCGCCTTTGCATTGTGGGATCGCCAGGAGCGCAGCCTGGCGCTGGCGCGCGACCGGCTAGGCGAAAAGCCGCTGTACGCTGGGTATGCCGGCAACGTGTTCGTGTTCGGCTCGGAACTCAAGTCCCTGGTGCAGGTGCCGGGGCTGGATACCGATCTGGATCGCGGCGCGCTGGCGCTGCTGATGCGGCACAACTACATTCCCGCTCCGTTCAGCATCTACAAGGCGGTGCGCAAGCTGTTGCCGGGGACCTGGGTGGTTCTGAACGAAGCCGACCGGCAGCGGCGCAGCATTCCCCAGGCTCATGTGTATTGGTCGGCGCACGAAACCGCCTTGCAGGCCGGCCAGAATCGATTGTCCTTCAGCTCGGACAAGCAGGCCGTGGAGGCGCTGGAAAAGGTTCTGTCTTTGTCGGTCAAGGGCCAGATGATGGCCGACGTGCCGCTGGGCGCGTTTTTGTCGGGAGGCGTGGATTCGTCCGTCATCGTGGCGCTGATGCAGGCCCAAAGCTCGCCGGCGGTGAATACGTTTTCCATCGGTTTTCACGAAGAGGCCTTCAACGAGGCCGAGCACGCCAAGGCGGTGGCCGGGCATCTGGGCACCCGGCACACCGAGCTTTATGTCACGCCCGACGACGCGCTGGACGTGGTGCCGCAACTGGCCGCCATGTACGACGAGCCGTTCGCCGATGCTTCGCAGATTCCCACGGCCCTGGTCATGCGCATGGCGCGCCGTCATGTCACGGTGGCGCTTTCGGGCGACGGCGGCGACGAACTGCTGGGCGGCTATTCACGCTATTTCCGGGCGGCGGACTGGTGGCATCGGCGGCAATCGCTGCCGCCGGGCCTGCGCGGCCCGATGGCGATGTTCGGCCGCTTTGCTGCCGGCCTGCTGCCGGCCGGCTATAAGAAAGACCAGTTCACCAAGCTCGCCGAAGTCGCGTCGGCGGACACGGCAAGCCAGTTCTATCAGCAGTTCGTGTCGTACTGGAAAGACCCGGCGCAGGTGGTGATCGGCGCTCAAGTGCCGCCCACGGTATTCGACCAGGAATCGGAGCTGCCGTTTTTCGAGAATATGATGCTGCTGGACGCGCAAAGCTATCTGCCGGACGACATCCTGGTCAAGGTGGACAGGGCGGCCATGGCCGTGAGCCTGGAAACCCGCGTACCGCTGCTCGATCATCGCGTGTTCGAGTTCGCCCAGCGCCTGCCGTTCGACTACAAGGTGCGCGATGGGCAGGGCAAGTGGCTGCTGCGCCAGTTGCTGTACAAACATGTGCCCAGGGCGCTCGTCGACCGTCCCAAAAAAGGATTCGGTGTGCCGTTGGCCGCGTGGCTGCGTGGTCCGCTCAAGGACTGGGCCGCGGCCTTGCTGGACGAGCGCCGCCTGCGCGGCGAAGGCGTATTCCATGCCGAACCGGTATTGCGCAAATGGCGCGAACACAGTTCGGGCCGGCGCGACTGGAGCACGCACTTGTGGGGCATATTGATGACGCAGGCCTGGCTGGACTACACCCGGACGCTGGCGTCGAGCGGAACCTCGGAGGCGCCGTGAAAATCGTTTTCCTGGTCAGCTCCATGAACGCTGGAGGCGCCGAGCGCGTGGCGGCCACGTTGGCCAATGCCTGGGCGCAGCGCGGCGATTCCGTGACGCTGGTGGCGACTTTCCCCCATAAGGGGGCCAGTTTCTATCCCCTGGCGGAAGGCGTCGATTTTGTGTGGCTGGCCGACAAAATGGGGGCGTCGCGCAATCGTTTGCTGCTTGGCCTGAACAAGCTGCTGGCCTTGCGCCGCCTAGTGCGCGAGGTCAGGCCCGACCTGGTCGTTGCATTCCTGACCAACGTCAACGTGATGGCCTTGCTTGGCTTGAAGGGCATGAACGTGCCTTTCATCGCCTGCGAGCGCACCAACCCGGCGGCCAGCGCAAGCTGCGGCACGGTGCTGAAAGCGTTGCGGCGCTGGACATATCCCTGGGCCGACGTCGTGACGGTGCAGGCGCAAGCCAGCGTCGCCGCGTTTCGCAAAATGGTGCCGCGCATTCGCCGCCTGGAGGTCATCCCCAATCCGTTGCCGCCGGCGCTGCTGGATGCGCCCGTGGCGTCGGGCCGGCCCGATGAGCGCGGGCGGCGCAAGCTGGTGGCCATGGGGCGTCTCGTGCCCGATAAACAGTTCGACATCCTGATCCGCGCCTTTGCCCGGCTTGCTCCCCAGCATCCCGATTGGGACCTGGTCGTCTGGGGCGAAGGCCCGCTGCGTCCCGTGCTGGAAAAGCAGGTGGCCGACGCCGGCCTGTCTTCGCGCATTGCCTTGCCGGGGCGCACCGAGGCGCCTTGGGAGGAGCTGTCGCGGGCGCATGCCTTTGCCCTGACTTCCGCCGTGGAAGGTTTTCCCAACGTATTGCTGGAGGCCATGGCCCTGGGCCTGCCTTGCATCACCTTCGATTGCCCCAGCGGCCCGCGCGAAATGACGCGCGATGGCAACGACGCCTTGCTGATTCCCGCCGGCGATGAAACCGCCTTGTACGAAGGATTGGCGAACCTGCTGGGCGACGAGGGCTTGCGGGCCGGCCTGGCCCGGCGGGCGGCCGAGTCGGTGCGCCGGCGCTACGCCTTGCCGGAAGTTCTGGCCCAATGGGACAGCCTGATGGCCAAGGCCGGAGTAGGGCCCACTGTTTCCAGCCGGCGCAAGTCCGTTTGACCGCGGCCGGCGTTTTGAACCGATGCGAATCAACCTTTTCTTTTTTTTGTCAGCCACCCACGACATTCTCATTCTGGATCAATGCCTACCTCAGCCATGACCAACACTTCTTCCCTGCATATCGTGCATGTCATTTCCGGGCTGGGCCAGGGCGGCGCCGAAACCGTGCTGTATCGCCTTGTCACGTCGCCCGGGCAGAACAATCGCCACACCGTCGTGTCCATGACGGACGAAGGCGTGTTCGGTCCCCGCCTGCGCGCGGCCGGGGTTACCGTGCAGACGCTGAACATGTCGTCGGGCCGCCTGTCGGTTTCGGGGCTGTGGCGCCTGTATCGCCTGATGCGCACCGCGGCCCCCGACGTGGTTCAAACCTGGATGTACCATGCCGACCTGATCGGCGGCCTGGTGGCGCGTCTGGCGGGGGTGCGGGCCGTGTCGTGGGGAATCCGCAATTCCGGCGCCAATCTGGGCAAAAGCAGCCGGGTCGCCCGGATCGTGGCCTGGGCCTGCGCCCGGCTGTCGGGCTTCGTGCCGGCCACCGTGGTGGCTTGCGCCGCGGATGCGGCCCGGAACCACCAGGCCTGGGGCTACAAGGCGGATCGCATGGTGGTGATTCCCAACGGCTACGACCTTGTGCGCTGGCAGCGCAGCGATGAGGCCAGGGAAAAATGGCGCCGGCAGTGGGGCGTGCCGCCATCCGCGCCCGTCATCGGCAGCGTCGCCCGCTGGAACCCCTTGAAGGATCATGCCAATTTGCTGGGCGCTTTCGCGCAAAGCGTCGCCTTGCGCCCGGACATGCGCTGCGTGCTGGTGGGCCCGGGCATGACGGCCGACAATCGCGAATTGATGGTCTTGCTGGAGCGCTGCGGCGTGCGCGACAAGGTCGTGCTGATGGGCATGCGCGAAGACGTGCCCGACATCATGAGCGCGCTGGACATTCACGTGCTGTCCAGTTGCGCCGAAGGTTTTCCCAACGTGGTGGCCGAGGCCATGGCCTCGGGCGTGGCCTGCGTGGTGACGGACGTCGGCGATGCGGCGCTCATCGTCGGCGAAGACGGCTGGATCGCGCCGCCGCAAAACGCCCGGCTTCTGGCCCAGGCCCTGGATGCGGCGGTTGCCGAGCTGGGAACGCCGGCGATGCAGGCGCGCCTGCAGCAGGGCCGCGAGCGGGTGGGGCGCTTGTACGGCCTGCAAACCATGGTGGACGCCTACGATACCGTGTGGCGCAAGCTGGCGGGCCGATTCCCGCGGAGCGGTGCGGGCGCGTCCGGGCTGGCGGCCGCCGGGCAGCCATCGTCGCCTGGCTCGGCGGCATCCGCATCCGTTCCGGTTCCCGCACCCAGCAGCACGCCGGAACGGAAAAAAATCCTGCTGTTCGTCGTGAACAATCCGGCGTTCTTTCTGTCGCACCGCCTGCCCGTCGCCCTGGGCGCCGCGGCCGCGGGCTACGAAGTGCATGTGGCGACCATGGACGGCCCGGCCGCGCGCACGATACAAGAGCACGGTTTCACGCATCATGCCATTCCCATGACGCGCAGCGGCAAGAACCCGCTGCAGGAGCTGCACAGCCTGTTCGCCTTGTGGCGGTTGTATCGCCGCGTCGGTCCCGATGCGGTGCATGCCGTCACCATCAAGCCCGTGCTGTATGGCGGCATTGCCGCCCGGTTGGCGCGGGTGCCCGCCTATGTGGCGGCGGTGTCGGGCCTGGGGTTCGTGTTCATGCGGCGCAAGCAGGGCCTCGATTTTTTGCGTTGGGCAAGCATCGCCCTGTACCGTTTGGCCCTGGGCCATTCGAACAGCCGCGTTATTTTCCAGAATGCCAATGACCGCGACGTGCTGATGCAGGCGGGCGCGGTGCGCGCGGCGCAGATCGTGATGATACGCGGGTCGGGTGTGGATCTGGAGCAGTTCAGCGTGGCGCCGGAACCGGCGGGGACGCCGGTTGCAATCATGGCGGCAAGGCTGTTGCGGGACAAGGGTGTGCGCGAATTCGTGGAGGCGGCCCGATTGTCGGCGAGGCGTGGCGACGGTTTGCGCTGGGTGCTGGCGGGCAGCACCGATGCGGGCAATCCGGCCAGTGTTTCGGACGACGAGGTGGCGTCATGGAAATCCGAAGGTGTGGTGGAATGCCTGGGAGAACAAGCCGACGTTGCTACGTTGTATCAATGCTCGCATATCGTCGTTTTGCCTTCCTACCGTGAAGGCCTGCCCAAATCGCTGATCGAAGCGGCCGCTTGCGGGCGAGCCGTCGTCACCACCGATGTGCCGGGATGCCGGGACGCTATCGAGCCCGGCAGGACGGGCGTCCTGGTGCCGGCGCAAGATGCCCGCGCGCTGGCGCGGGCGGTGCAGGAGCTGGCCGACGACGCACCGCTGCGCCACAAATTGGGAGCCGCCGGACGCGAACTGGCCGAACGCGAGTTCGACGTTCGCCTGGTGGTGGCCAGGCATCTGGAAATCTACGGCGAATTGCTGGCGGACGCTTCGTTAGAACGGTAATTCCGCCTCGGGCGCCAGCGCCTTCAGGGCCGAGCGGAACTCGGCCTGTATGCGCTCCAGCGCCTGGGGCGTGTCGGCTTCGAAGCGCAGCACCACAACCGGCGTCGTGTTCGAGGCCCGCGCCAGGCCGAAGCCGTCGCTGTATTCGGCCCGCACGCCGTCGATGGTGATCAGGCTTTCCGCCTGAGGAAACTTGCCTTCGTTCTGCAGCCGCTGGATAAGCGCGTGCGGTTCGCCCTCGCGCATCTGCAGCTTCATTTCGGGGGTGGAGACGCCTTGCGGCAAGGCTTCCAGCAGCGCCGAAGGATCCATGCTGCGCGATACGATCTCCAGCAGGCGCGCGCCGGTGTACAGGCCGTCGTCGAAGCCGTACCAGCGTTCGTTGAAGAAGGTGTGGCCGCTCATTTCGCCGGCCAGGGGCGCGCCGGTTTCGGCCAGCTTGGCCTTGATCATGGAGTGCCCGGTTTGCCACATCAGCGGCTTGCCGCCGGCCGCGGCAACGGACTGCGCCACGTAGCGGCTGCATTTCACGTCGAAAATAATGGTGCCGCCGGGCACACGCTGCAGGACATCCTGCGCATACAGAATCAACTGGCGGTCGGGCCAGATGATTTCGCCCGATTTGGTCACGACGCCCAGGCGATCGGCGTCGCCGTCGAACGCCAGGCCCAGGTCGCAGTCGCTGTTTGCTACGTGGCGGATGAGATCCTGCAGATTGTGAGGGTCGGCGGGATCGGGATGGTGGTTGGGAAAACTGCCGTCCACGTCGCAGTACAGCTCGTCGACCTGGCAGCCCAGGGCCTTGAAGAGTTCCGGCGCCACGGCCCCGCCCACGCCGTTGCCGCAGTCGATGGCGATTTTGAGGGGGCGGGCGAGCTTGACGTCGGAGACGATGCGCTGGATATAGCTGTCGATCAGGTCGAGTTTGCGACGGGTGCCCGGTGCGATGCCGGCGGGCGGGCTGACCGTGCGCATGATTTCCTTCAAGGCCTGCACACCCTGTCCATGCAGGGTCTTGCCGGCCATCATCATTTTGAAGCCGTTGTATTGAGGCGGGTTGTGGCTGCCGGTAATGGCCACGCCGGAGCCGGTTTTTTGCGTGTAGGCGGCAAAATACACCAGCGGGGTGGGCACCATGCCCAGGTCGATGGTGTCGATTCCCCCCGCCAGGATGCCTTCCTGCAGGGCTTGCGCCAGCTCGGGGCTGCTGAGGCGCCCGTCGTAGCCGACGGCCAGAGCGGCAACGCCTTCCTGGCGAGCCAGTTGGGCCAGGGCCAGCCCCAGCTTGCGGGCGAATGCCGGGTTGAGCTGTTCAGGAACGGTGCCGCGTATGTCGTAGGCTTTGAAAACGGCGTCGGGTAGCGGGCTGGGCGATGTCACGGTGCTTCCTTTCTGGATTGTTCGGTTTTGGCTATTGTATAGGGGCCGTGGCTTGCGGCGCACGCCGGGCGGCCGGTTTCGCCGCCGCGCAAAGCGCGACTAAAATGGAGGACGTTGCGCTTTGGCAGCATTGATGAGGGTTGGCAATGGAGCTTTTGAACGAGCTGGTGCGAGTATTGGGCCAGCAGTATGTCTTGACCGGCGAGGACGCCGAGTCCTATCTGGCCGATTGGCGCGGCCGCTATAGCGGCAAGGCCGTTGCGGTGGTTCGGCCCGGCTCCGTTCAGGAAGTGGCCGGCGTCGTGAAATGGTGCGCGGCCAACAAGGTGCCCATTGTGCCGCAGGGCGGCAACACGGGGCTGTGCGGCGCGGCCACCCCCGATTCCAGCGGCACGGCGCTGGTCGTATCCCTGGGCCGTTTGAATCGTGTGCGCGGCATCGATACCGACAACGACACCATGGTGGTCGAGGCGGGCTGCATTCTGCAAAACGTGCAGCAGGCCGCGCGCGATGCCGACCGCCTGTTTCCATTGAGCCTGGCCGCCGAGGGCAGCTGCACCATAGGCGGCAACCTGGCGACCAATGCGGGCGGCACCCAGGTGCTGCGATACGGCAATGCGCGCGAACTGGTGCTGGGCCTGGAGGTGGTGACCGCCGAGGGCGACATCATGCATGGCCTGCGCGGGCTGCGCAAGGACAATACGGGCTACGATCTGCGCGACATTTTCATTGGCAGCGAAGGCACGCTGGGCATCATCACCGCCGCCACCATCAAGCTTTATCCCCAGCCGGTGGCGCAGTGCACGGCCTTGCTCGGCCTTGCTTCGGTCAACGACGCGGTTTCGCTGCTGTCGGCGGCGCGCAAGGGGTTCGGCCCCGCGCTGACGGGCTTCGAGCTCATCGCCGGCAACTGCCTGCATAGCGTCGTTCAATGCTATCCGCAGCAGCGCATTCCTTTCGAGGGCGAATCGGCCCAACTGCCGTGGTACGCCTTGCTGGAGCTTTCCGACAGCGAAAGCGCCGAGCATGCGCGCGAGCGCTTCGAAGCCATTGTGGGCGATGCCATCGAGGCGGGGCTGGTGGCCGATGCGGTCATCGCCGAGAACATTGCGCAAAGCAAGGCGCTGTGGCATTTGCGCGAAAGCATACCGCTGGCCGAAAAGGACTTGGGCAAAAGCATCAAGCACGACGTTTCGATTCCCGTTTCGCACATGGCCGAGTTCGTCGAGGCCACCAACGCGGCGCTGCAGGCGAAATTCCCCGGCATCCAGCACATTATCTTCGGCCACCTGGGCGACGGCAACCTGCACTACAACGTGGCGCGCGGCCAGTATTCCGAAGAGCAGCTGCTGGCCAAGCAGGACGCCGTCTACGAAGTCGTGCACGAAAGCGTGCACAAGTTCAGCGGCTCCATCAGCGCCGAGCATGGCGTGGGCCAGCTCAAGCGCGACGTTCTGCCGCGCTACAAGGATCCGGTGGAAATGGACCTGATGCGGCGCATTAAAAAGGCGCTCGACCCGCAAGGCATCATGAACCCCGGCAAAGTCCTGGCCAGTCCGAAGTAATATGTCCGCCGCGAAAGCCCGCATCCTCATCGTGGAAAACGATTTCACGATCGCGGCGAATCTCTACGATTTTCTCGAGATGCGGGGGTTCCTGCCGGACGTCGCCTACGAAGGCCACGAAGCGCTGGCCTTGCTCGAGGCCCACCGCTTCGATGCGGCGATCCTGGATATCGGCCTGCCCGGGCTGGACGGCTACGGTGTCTTGCGAACCTTGCGGCAAGAGCGCAAAGCGTCGATCCCGGTGCTGATGCTGACTGCGCGGGATCAACTGGACGACAAGCTCGCCGCATTCGGCCTTGGCGCCGACGACTACCTGACCAAGCCGTTTGCATTGGCCGAGGTCGAGGCCAGGCTGTTGGTCATGCTGCGCCGGCAATCCGGCAAAGACAGCGAGCTGGTGCTCGAGTTCGAAGGCCTGGCGTACGATCCGGCCAGCCAGTCCGTAACGGTGGACGGCAAGCCGGTCGCGCTGGCGCGCAAGACCTTGCTCATCCTGGGCCTGCTGCTGCGCAGCCCGGAAAAGGTGGTTGGCCATCGGGCGCTTGAACAGGCGCTTTGGCCCGATGGCCCTCCGTCGGCCGATGCCCTTCGCAGCCAGGTGCACCTGCTAAGAAAAAAATTGCTCGAAGCGGGTTTCGACGGCATGGAAACCGTGCATGGCCTGGGCTGGAAGCTGGTTCGGCCTTCGCGGCCATAGGCGAGACCCGGAGGAGCAGCCATGAAAATCGGATCGTCGCTGACCTCTCGCGTGATATGGGCGTTGACCGGCCTGGTGGCTTCGTTCGTGGCGGCGTTCTGCCTGGCGGCCTATCTTATTTTCGACCAGATGGAAGACGATCTGGTGGATGCGGTGCTGGCAACGCAGGCGCAGCAGATTCAAGAACAGATGGACAAGGGCGAGACCATTCCCAAACAGTTGAATCCTGCGGAGCTGGGCGCCTCGATCCAGGGCTGGATAGTCGCCGATCGCGACGATGCCCGGATGCTGCCCGAACTCTTGAAGCCCTTGGGCGCGGGCCTGCACTTGCTGTCTCCCGAAAAGCAGACCTGGCACGTTCTGGTTCGGAACACCCCCGAGGGAATGCTTTATTTGCGCTACGACGCAACGGCGCATGAAGACCGCGTCACCGAATTCGGACTGATCATGGCCGCGCTTGGGCTTTTCTGCGTCCTGGGGGCGCTGTTTCTGGCCCGCTGGCTGGGACGGCTGGTGGTGGGTCCCATGCAGGATCTGACCGACCGCCTGTCCACCTGGGCGCCCGGCGCGCCAAACCTGAGGGTGGCCAGGGACGACGAAATGGGGCGGCTGGTGGAGGTGTTCAATCGCGTGCAGAACCGGGTGGAAGAGTCCATTGCCTTCGAGCGCGAATTCACCTCGAATCTCAGCCACGAAATCCGCACGCCGCTGGCCGCGATCCGCAGCGACGGAGAAATGGCGTTGTTCGACCCGGCGCTGTCCGCGGATACCGCCATGCGCCTGAAGCGGATCATTGCCAGCATCGATGCGGCAACCAGCAGCCTGGCCAGCGCGCTGGCATTGACGCGCCCCGAACTCAGCCATCCCGTAAGCCTGTCCTTGCGGCAAAGCCTGGACGAGGCCTGGATGGCGCTGCAGCCCGAAGCCGAGAAAACGGGCCTGGTGCTGCGCAACGAGATTCCGGAGACGATGCGCCTGGTGCTGGATCCGTATGCCGTGTTGATCGTCATGCGCAACCTTGTGCGCAATGCCATCGAGCATGCCGCGCCCGCGACGCTCGCAGTCGGTGTCGGGCAGGAAGGCTGCTTGCGGTTTGCCGACGATGGGCGGGGCATTCCTGCGCAGATTCTGCCTTTGGTCTTCGAGCGTTACTACAGCCATCGGCGCAGCGACGTCGACGATCCGGATTCCATCGGGGGCGGCCGGCAGGATGCGCGGCGCGGCCTGGGGCTGGCGATCGCCAAGCGGGTGTGCGACTTGCACCGATGGCGCTTGAGCGTCGAATCCGTCCATCAAGGGCCGTCCACGGGCACGACTTTCACCCTTTGCTTCGTTCAGCGTTGAAAGCCGGTTTTCGCGGCAGGCCTGCCTTCGACGCATGCGAAGGTCTTGACGGGCAGGCGCCCGCGGGGCGATTCAGCTTTCATTCAGAAATAATCAACGTTTTTTTCATGCCGTGTTTCGTATTCTGGCAGGCGGCTGAGTTGTGCATGTGTGTGCACCGGCTTGTTTTGCGAAGGAACGATTGCATGTTTTTTTCTTCTACCGCCCACCGCCGTCCGTCCGCGCTTTCCGAAAGCAGCATTGATGAAATCTGGAGGCGGCTGTCCGTTGTCCAGGTGCGGCGGCGCCATACGCTGACCGCGCTGGGAATTCTTGCCGTATTCATTTCACCCTTCCTGGCTTCGACCTGGGCAAGCGGGTCGTCCATGCATCGCGGCATAGAATGGCTGGGCCTGGCGCTTATTTTCACGGCCTTCCTGGGACGTAGCTGGTGCATTTTGTATTTGGGCGGCCATAAGGGCGCGACGCTGATCCAGCAAGGGCCTTATTCCATCAGCCGCAATCCGCTTTATTTCTTTTCGGTTCTGGCGGTTGTGGGAATTGGCGCCCAGACCGGCAGCATCGTCTTCGGCCTGCTCCTGGCCTTGTGCGTCTATGGCGTTTTCAATTATGTGATCGGCCAGGAAGAGGTCTTGCTGCGCAAGGTCTTCGGGCCGCAGTTCGACGGCTATTGCGCGCGAGTGCCGCGCTTCTGGCCCAGGCTTTCGCGGTGGCAGTCCGATAAAGACCTGCTGATCGATATCGGCGGGTTATGGAATACGGTGCGCGACGCGCTGCCGTATTTCCTGGCCGTGCCCGTTTTCGAGTTCATCGAATACGCCCAGGGCTGCGGGTGGCTGCCCGTGCTGCTGCACTTGCCCTGATATTCCCATAGTCGCGGCCGGGGCCGCCGCCCGGCCGGCAAGGCCATGAGCCGGCGGTTCCGGTTCGGGCTTTATGGGCGTTGGCTTATTTGCGCTGGCATTTCGGGCAGAAGTACGTGGCGCGCTGGCCCTGCACGATTTTGCGTATGGGCGTCGCGCATTGGCGGCAGGCTTGTTTTTCGCGGTCGTAGACGGCCGCGTGGATTTCGAAATAGGCGCCGGCCTGTCCGCTGGCGTTCACATAATCCCGCAAGGTGCTGCCGCCCGACTCCAGGGCGTCGGCCAAGGTCGCCCGCACCGCGTCGCACAGCAGCGCGCAGCGTTTCAGCGAGAGCTTCCCCGAGGCGGTCTCGGGGTGGATGCGCGCGCGGAACAGGGCTTCCGACGCATAGATATTGCCCACGCCCACCACGATCTGGCCGGCCAGCAAGGCCTGCTTGATGGCCAGGTTCTTGCCTTGCAGATGCCGGTGCAGCCATTCGGGGGTGAACAAGGGGTCGAAGGGCTCCAGCCCCAGCTTGGCAAGCAGCGGGTGTTGCAGGACGGAGCCGTCGGCCGCCGGGTGCCACAGCACGGCGCCGAAGCGGCGCGGGTCGTGCAGCAGGAACCGCGCATGCTCGAACACCCATTCGACATGGTCGTGCTTGCGCCGCTCTTCGTCCAGCGCCACGCGGCGCAGCGATCCCGACATGCCAAGATGGACAATCATCGTGCCGGCCGCAAAATTGATCAGCAGGTATTTGCCCCGGCGCTCGCAGCTTCGCACTTTCTGGCCCTGAACCAGGCCCGAAAGGCCCGGCGGAACGGGCCAGCGCATGCGTGATTCATGCACAATAAGCCGTTTGAGCACATGTCCGGGCATAATCGTCGCTATTCCGCGACGAGTGGTTTCAACTTCTGGCAGTTCTGGCATGTCGGGGTGCTAACATCCTAATAAAACTAAAACGTTATGTTATTTTGCCATGTCGGGCCATTCGGCCTCGGCGGCAATGGTTCTGATGAATGAAACCTTCAAACTCTGTTTTTTTGGCTGTTTTTTCCAGCTTGTTCCTGCAGATTCCCGTCGCGGCCTTTGCCGCCCCGGAAGCAGGCCCGGGCCAGCACGTCGAGCAGATCCGGCTGCGGGCCGGCGAACCGCCCGTCGTCAACCTGACCGGTGATCTCCTCTATCGTATATTGGCTTCCGAAATCGCGGCCCAGCGCGGCGACTACGATACGGCCAGCCAGGGGTATCTGGATCTGGCCAAAGACACATCGGATCCGCGCCTGGCGAAAAAGGCGTTTCAATTATCCATTGTCGACCACAATATGCGCCGCGCCCAGGAGGCCGCGCAGGAGTGGGCGTTTCTTGCACCCGGCGACCAGGAAGCGGTAGCCAGCTCCCTGGCGCTGGCGGCCTCGAACGGCCAGACCGCGGGCATGGCCCTGGCGCTGCGCGAACGCATTGCCAAGGCCAGCGATAAAAGCATGGCCATCGGCCAGGCGCTGGTCATCGTCAGTAAGCTGAACGACAAAAAGGTGGCGCTGGAAATCCTGGATCAAGCGCTGGATGATTCGGCGCGCAAGCTGCCCGTCGCCCACCTGGCGCTGTCCGATGCGGCCTGGGCGGCCGGCGATGTTACCCGGGCCCTGGACGAGGCGCGCCGGGTGCTGGCCATGGATCCCAATTCCGAACCGGCGGCGCAGCGCTTGCTTGAATACGGCCTGAAGGACGATCCGGGCCAGGCCATACAGTCCGCCTACGATTTCATCGACAAGCACCCCCAGGCGCGCCGGCTGCAACTGCTGCTGGCCGGCCGGCTGGTCGACCGCAAGGATTTCGAGGGCGCGCTGGAGCTGGTGCATCGCATGCGCCAGGCCGCGCCCGAGGACTTCGACCTGCTCTATACCGAGGCCGAGGTCAATTTCCAGGCCGGGCGCTACGACCAGGCCAAGGCCTTGCTGAACGAGTACATCAACGTCCAGACGCAGCGCCGCCAGTCCATCGACGACCGGGCCAGCAATGCCATGTCGGACGCCTCGGACGCTCGCCTTCTGCTGGTCAAGATCGCTGAAAAACAAAACCAGCTGGACGAGGCGATCAAGCAGCTGGAGCTTATCGACGACCCCGCGCTGGTGTTCCAGGCCCGCATTCACCAGGCCGTGCTGCAGGGCCGCCTGGGCAATATTCCGCAGGCGCGCAAGACCATAGACTCGGCCAAGGCGCAAAGCCGCCACGAGCGGGCGGTGAAGGCCCTGACCATGAGCGCCATCTATCGCGATGCCGGGCGCACAGACCAGGCCGTCGACGTACTGGTCAAGGCCGATAAAAGCCTGCCCAACAGCGCCGAAATCAAGTTCGACCTGGGCATGCTGTACGAAAGGCAGGGCAAGCTGGACGAGTTCGAGAAACTGATGAGGCGCGTCATCGAGCTGGAGCCCAACGACGCCGATGCCTACAACGCGCTGGGCTATACCCTGGCCGACCAGAACACACGGCTGGACGAAGCCCAGGACTTGCTCGAGCGCGCCCTGGACCTGCAGCCCGACAGCCCCTTCATCCTGGACAGCGTCGGCTGGTATTTTTATCGGGTCAACGACCTGCAGGCGGCGCTGGGGTATCTGCAGCGCTCGTACAACATCATGCCGATTGCCGAAGTGTCCGCCCATTTGGGCGAGGTGCTCTGGAAGCTGAAGCGGCATGACGAGGCCCGCAAGGTCTGGGCGGCTGGCATGGCCAAGGATCCCGACAACGAAACCCTGCTGAAGACGCTGGAGCGCTTCAAGGTGAAGCTGCCATGATGGCAGCCTGGGCAAGGCGCTGGCGGGTGGTCGCGCTGGCCGGCTTTTGCGGGCTGCTGCTGGCGGCGTGCGCCACCCCGAACAAGATTGTCGGCGAAAGCGGTGGGCAGGCCTTTGATCGTACAGGCCGCTTTGCCGTCACCGTGGCGTATCGCGATGGCCATCAAGATGCGGTGCAGGGCGGTTTCGCCTGGCACGATGCGGGCAGCCAGTTGGTGCTCGACCTGGCCAATCCCTTGGGCAGCACGCTGGCGCGGGTCAAGGTTTCGACCCGCATGGCAGTCATGACACGCAGCAACGGCGACGTCGAAAGCGCCGCTGATCCCGATGCGCTGGTGGCCAAGGTGCTGGGCAGCCCGATTCCCGTTGCCGGTTTGCGCGACTGGCTGCGCGGGCAGACCGGCGCGGCGCCGGTCAGCGGATTGAAAAAGAACCCGGCAGGGCAGCCCATGGGGTTCGAGCAGGCGGGCTGGCAGGTAGCCTTGTCGAACTACGACACCCAGGGCCCCCGCCTGCTCAGGCTGAGCCGCGACGAAGCGGATCGCGACATCAGCGTGCGCCTGGTCGTCGACGGCGAATAAGCGGGCATGGCACTGTACGATGTTCCGGCGCCGGCCAAGATCAATCTTTTCCTGCACGTCGTGGGCCGCCGGCCCGACGGCTACCACCTCCTGCAGTCGGTGTTCCGCTTCATCGGCCTGTACGACACGCTGAATTTCGATTTGCGCGCGGATGGCCGCATTGTGTGCGACAGCGCCGTCGAGGGCATGGATCCCGCCCAGGATCTGGTCGCGCGGGCGGCCCGGGCCTTGCAACAGGCCACCGGCACGAGACAGGGCGCCCACATTCATTACGTAAAGCGGATTCCCGCCGGCGCCGGCCTGGGCGGGGGATCCAGCGATGCCGCCAGCACGCTCATCGCCCTCGATCGCTTATGGAAGACGGGCCTGGATCGGCAGGCGCTGATGCGGCTGGCCCTGCCCCTGGGGGCGGATGTGCCGGTCTTCGTGTTCGGCCAGCCGGCCTTCGCCGAAGGCATAGGCGAAATACTGAGTCCGGTCGGCGTGCCCGAGCGCGCCTACGTCGTGGTGCAGCCGCATCAGAAGGTGCCGACCGCAGGGGTGTTTTCCGCCCCCGATTTGACAAGAGATTCTCCATGCATCAAAATGTCGGTCTTTGCTGATTGGCAAAAAATTGAAGCGGAAAAAAGCGGTAGCTTGAATCGACGAGATACTCGCAGATTCGAAGGCCAGGTTCCTTTTTTTGGCCGCAACGATTTGGAGCCGGTTGTTTTTGGCAGGTATCCTGCGGTTCGCCGCGCAGCCGAATGGCTGCTCGAACAAGGAATCCAGCCAAGAATGACAGGATCGGGCGCTTGTCTTTTTGCCGAATTTGTAAGCATGGAACAAGCGGCTGGATGTCAGCAGGAAATTATCGGTAAAATACGCTGCAAAAGTGATAAAAGCAGCAGTAGCAGCAGTACCGGTGACGACGCAGTCGTCGATAACGCGTGGGCTTGCCCGGGCCTTGTCGATCATCCGCTAAGGCACTGGTTGCAAGATTAATTGGGGAATCGCCAAGCTGGTTAAGGCACTGGATTTTGATTCCAGCATGCGAAGGTTCGAATCCTTCTTCCCCAGCCAACTTTCTAAGCCTATCCCAGGCTTTGCAGTTAAACGAGCTGTTGAGTCGGCCCCGAACGGGTGTGCTGGTCAACAGCTTTGTCGTTTAACGACTCGGAACATATACCTTCCATCATGACCAACGACAGATTCATGATTTTTACCGGTACCGCCAATCCCCGCCTGGCGGTCGATGTTGTCAATCACCTGGATATGTCGTTGGGCAAAATGACCGTGGGTCGTTTCTCCGATGGCGAGGTCATGGTCGAAATCAACGAGAACGTCCGCGGCAAAGACGTTTTCGTGCTGCAGCCCACTTGCGCGCCGACCAACGACAATCTCATGGAAGTCATGGTCATGGTCGATGCCTTGCGCCGGGCTTCGGCGGGCCGCATCACCGCCGCCATGCCTTATTTCGGCTATGCCCGCCAGGACCGCCGCCCGCGCTCGGCGCGCGTGGCCATTTCGGCCAAGGTCGTGGCCAACATGCTGCAGGTCGCCGGCGTCGACCGCGTCATGACCATGGACCTGCACGCCGACCAGATTCAGGGCTTTTTCGACATTCCCGTCGATAACGTCTACGCAAGCCCCGTGCTGCTGGGCGATATCTGGCGCCGCAATTACCAGAACGTCGTGGTGGTGTCGCCCGACATCGGCGGCGTGGTGCGCGCCCGGGCGCTGGCCAAGCAGCTCGAGGCCGACCTGGCCATCATCGACAAGCGCCGTCCCCGGGCCAATGTGTCCGAAGTCATGAACATCATCGGCGAAATCGACGGCCGAACCTGCATCATCATGGACGACATGGTGGACACGGCCGGCACGCTGTGCAAGGCGGCCCAGGCCCTGAAAGAACGCGGCGCCCTGGGCGTTTACGCCTACTGTACCCATGCCGTGCTGTCGGGCGGCGCGGTGCAGCGGATTGCCGAATCCGATCTCGACGAACTGGTCGTCACCGACACCATTCCGTTGTCCGACGAGTCGCGAGGCTGCGGCAAGATCCGCCAGTTGTCGTGCGCATCGCTGCTGGGCGAGACCATGCTGCGCATCTCCAACGCCGAATCGGTCAGCTCGTTGTTCGTCGATTGAAAACCGTTTTCCGTTGCCTGCTGGTCGCGGCAGGCAACGACACAGCGCGGCGCATAAGCGCCGCGATTTACCACAGGGCCTTCAAGCCCATTGTTTTTGGAGCTTTTCCATGAAATTCAATGCCACTTTGCGTAGCGTTCAGGGTACGAGTGCGAGCCGCCGCCTGCGCCGCGCTGGTCGTGTCCCCGCCATCGTCTACGGCGGCAAGGCACAGCCGCTGAACATCGAACTCGATCACAACGAAATCTACCATGCCCTGCGCAAGGAAGAATTCCACGCGTCCATCCTGGGCATGGAGCTCGAAGGCAAGACCGAACAGGTCCTGCTGCGCTCGGTTCAATGGCACCCCTACAAGCAGCAAGTCCTGCATGTCGATTTCCAGCGCGTCGATGCAACGCACGCCATCACCACCAAGGTGCCGCTGCATTTCATCAACGGCGAGAACTCGCCCGCGGTGAAGGTCGGCAAAGCCATCATCAGCCACCTGCTGACCGAGCTCGAAATCTCCTGCCTGCCGGCGGATCTGCCTGCCTCCATCACGGTCGACCTGGCCACTCTTGAAGCGGGTTCCACGTTCCACCTGAACCAGGTTTCGCTGCCCAAGGGCGTGACCTTCGCGGCCCACGGCGGCGACGGCAACCCCGCGCTGGCTTCGGCTCCCGTCAAGGCCGGTGGCGCCTCGGACGACGAAGCGGCTCCCGACGCGCCCGCCGCTCCCGAAGCCGAATAATCATCGTGTTTCGTGGCCGTGCCCGCGCTGTCCGAACGGGCGGCGGGGCAAGGCAAGAACCCCTGCTGGCGGTTGCCATCAGGGGTTTTGTTTTACCATGTCCACCATCCGGGCCGGCATGCCGCCGGCATCGATCCGGACGCCGCCCTTTTTTATAACTATCTATGAAGCCTCCTATCCGCCTGATCATCGGGCTGGGCAACCCCGGCCCCGAATACGAAACCACGCGCCATAATGCGGGCTTCTGGCTGGCCGATCACCTGGCCAACGACTTCAAGGCCAGCTTTGCGCTGGAAAAAGGGTTTTCCGCCTGGGTGGCCAAAGGACGCTTCGAAGGCGAGCCCGTGGTGCTGGCCAAGCCCTCCACGTTCATGAACCGTTCCGGCCAGGCGGCCGGCGCGCTCATGCGCTTCTACAAGCTTGCGCCTGAAGAGGTGCTGGTGCTGCACGACGAGCTGGATTTATTGCCGGGACAGGTCAAGATGAAGCAGGGCGGCGGGCATGCCGGGCACAACGGCCTGCGCGACATCCAGTCGGCGTTTTCCAGCCCGGACTTCTGGCGCATGCGCATCGGCATCGGTCATCCCCGGTCGCTGGGGCTGGCGCAGCAGGTCGTGGGATTCGTGCTCAATCCGCCCAAGCGCGAAGAGCTTCAGGCCATTGAAGGCGTGATCGACCGTTGCCGGGCTGTGGTTCCGTTGATGCTGAAGGGCGACTTCACCAAGGCCATGAATCAATTGCACGAAGGAAACGGTGCGTAAGGCGGGTCCTTCGGGCAGCCGGTTTCGCGACGAGTTCCGGCTGTTCGCGCGCTTTCTGGCGCGGCCGCGCCTGGCGCCCAGGGCGCCGGGCCGCTGCGCGGCGCACAGCAATAGCTGGCAGGCCGACTGGATGCCTGCCGTGCCCTGGCGCCGGCTGCTGCAATGGGCCGCGTTTCTTTGGTTCGTGAACATGGTGTTCCTGGGGCCCATCGCCTTCATGGCGGCGGGCGCCGGAGGCGCGCAGCACCGGCTGGATCTCACCAATATCCCGTGGCTGCAGGCCGTATTGTGGGCGCCTGTCGTGGAAGAGCTGGTCTTTCGCTATGGCTTGCGCCGGCCCGGCCGGGCGCTGTGGCTGCTTCCCGTGGCCGCCGTGGCCATGCTTGCCGGGCCAAGATGGAGCACGGTGGCGCTGGTCGCGGCTGTCGTGCTGCTGTGCTGGCACATAGAAAGCCGCCCATTCTCGCTGGGCAGGGCCGTTCGCCAGCTGTCCTGGCATCAGCGCCGCGCCTACCAGGCCTGGTTTCCCTGGGTGTTCCACGCGTCGTGCCTGCTTTTCGCGGCGATACACCTGCATAATTTTTCGCTGCACGGCACCCCCTACTGGTTGATGCCCTTGCTGGTGCTTCCGCAGTGGCTGACCGGACTGGCGCTGGGCTGGATGCGCGTGCGCCGGGGAATCGGCGCTTCCATGCTGCTGCATGGCTTGTTCAATAGCGGCCCGTTGCTGATCGTATGGATCGTGCTGCATACGGTGCCGCAGTTGGCGACTTGAGCGGGTGTTTGCGAGGTTTTGGTTTGCCGGAGCAAGGAGCGCGAGGCGGCGCTTTTGATAGGCTTGCGTTTTCATTGGCGCGGGCCGCCAGGGCGGCAACACGTTAAAATAGCTTTCTTTCATGGATGGCTCGGAGGGCTTTGCCGCTTTTCCGATATGGCATGCGGCCAGGCCTGCGGGCGGGCTCCGCGCCGATCCAATACCGCTTCAATTAAAAACAGGATATTCATGGCTCTGCAATGTGGCATTGTTGGTTTACCCAACGTAGGAAAATCTACTCTATTCAATGCGTTGACCAAGGCAGGCATTGCGGCGGAAAACTACCCCTTCTGCACGATCGAACCCAATGTGGGCGTGGTGGAAGTGCCCGACCAGCGCCTGGCCGCCCTGGCTGAAATCGCCAGGCCCGAGCGCATTCTGCCGGCCGTGGTCGAGTTCGTCGACATCGCCGGCCTGGTGGCCGGCGCCTCCAAGGGCGAAGGGCTGGGCAACCAGTTCCTGGCCAACATCCGCGAAACCGACGCCATCGTGCACGTGGTGCGCTGCTTCGAGGACGACAACGTCATTCACGTCGCGGGCCGCATCGATCCCATCTCGGATATCGAAGTCATCAACACCGAGCTGGCGCTGGCCGACCTGGCCTCGGCCGAGAAAGCCCTGCAGCGCAACCAGAAGACGGCGCGCGCCGGCGACAAGGAAGGCATCAAGCTGGTAGCCGTGCTGGAAAAAATCATTCCCGTCCTGAACGAGGCCCGCCCCATCCGTTCGCTGAAGCTGGACGACGACGAGCTCGCCCTCATCAAGCAGTTCTGCTTCATTACCGCCAAGCGCTGCATGTACGTGGCCAACGTGAAGGAAGACGGCTTCAGCAACAACCCGCATCTGGAAGCCGTGCAGAACTACGCGCAGGCTGAGAACTCGCCGGTCGTGGCCGTATGCGCCGCGGTCGAGGCGGAAATCGCCGAGCTCGACGATGAAGACAAAAGCGTGTTCTTGGCCGACATGGGCATGGACGAGCCCGGCCTGAACCGCGTAATCCGCGCCGCCTACACGCTGCTGGGCCTGCAAACCTACTTCACGGCCGGCGTCAAGGAAGTCCGCGCCTGGACCATCCACATCGGCGACACGGCCCCCAAGGCCGCCGGCGTCATCCACACCGACTTCGAACGCGGCTTCATCCGCGCCCAAACCATAGGCTACGACGACTTCATCGCCTGCAAGGGCGAACAGGGCGCCAAGGAAGCCGGCAAGATGCGCGCCGAAGGCAAGGAGTACGTGGTCAAGGACGGAGACGTGTTGAACTTCCTGTTCAACGTTTGATTCCCAGGCGGCGAAGACCTGTTACTGCTCGTCAAATCCGCCAGCGGCAAGCTCCGGCGGTGAAGCAAGCCGCATGGCGTGGTCGCGCACATCGCGGGGCCAGGCGGCGATGAGATCCCGAACCCTGGGCAGCTCATTGGCGAAAAGCGCTCGTGTCGCCTCCTCGAAGCCAGGCAGATCACCCGCAATGGCCTGCATGAAGTGAAAGGCCCGCTCGTGCGCCATGCGAATTCGGTCCTTCCCGCTGTTGGCTCGCCGTGCTTCCTCGACCAGTTTTCTCAAGGCTACAGAGGCTCCGCCGGGTTGTTTGGCAAGCCACTCCCAGTGGCGGGGAAGCAGCGTCACTTCGCGTGGAACCACGCCTAGTTTCGGGCGCCCACGGCCTCTGGGGCCGGTGGGCTCCGAGGTGTCGCGTCGGCTGGAGCGCTCCGCCTCGGCGAGTGCTGCGGCAGTCAGTCGGGCAACAACCGCCTCATCCGGGCCTCGGATATCAATATCGACTGAACGGCCGGTCGCGTCTTCGAAGACTAGAACGGGGCCGGTCGTGCCGTTTTCATGCGCCCGCTTGACCGCCAAGGCATTCGCTTGCAGGGATCCTGTAGCGATGAGTCGATGACCGTCGAAACTTGTGTAGGACTTGGGGAGTGGTTCATTCATGGACAGACGCGCTCATCGGTGGATGGTTATGGAATGTGTGGAGTGCTTGGTCAAATATTACCCGGATAAAAATTAATAGTCAATAACACCCGGGTATAAATAAAAGGGGTAAACCAAGCCAATTAATGCGCTATTCCTGTTGCACTCGTCCGGCTGTGTCCGGTACGTCGGTATGGACGGGCGGGCGCCCGCCCGTGACGTGGGTTTATACATGCCGGTTCTATATGATTGATAATTCAAAATAAATAATATTCGTGATGTTAAATCTGAATATTATTCAACTATATATTTTTAAAGGATATTATTTTATATTTATAAGGTTTTCACTCGCATCGGGAAACTACTTATTTGATTTATCAATTCATAGATTTATCATAGCGGCATATCATGAAAGAAAACGCGTCCGCGGCTGGAGTTCCGTGGACGAATTGCGTGCAGGAGATAAATCATGTTGAGCGAAGAGAAAAACAAGCTGTTGACGCAGGTGGGACCGGGTACGCCCATGGGGGATTACCTGCGCCGGTATTGGCATCCCATTGCCGGGGTCAGCGAGTTTGAAGACCGCGACACCAAGCCGGTGCGCATCATGGGCGAAGACCTGGTGCTGTACCGCGACCTTGGCGGCAACTACGGGCTGGTCGATCGCCATTGCCCGCACCGCCGGGCCGATATGTCCTACGGCTACGTGGAAAAAGAAGGCATACGCTGCAGCTACCATGGCTGGCAGTACGATGCCGCCGGCCAGTGTACGCATCAGCCGTTCGAAGAAATGATGGATCCGCAGGCCCGCATGCGCAAGCAAACCCGCATCAAGGCCTATCCCGTAAAGGCCAAGGCCGGCATGCTGTGGGCGTACATGGGCCCGGCGCCCGCGCCGGAACTGCCCGACTGGGATCTGTTCAATTTCGAAAACGGGTTCGCCCAGGCGATTTTCGCCGAGCTGCCCTGCAACTGGTTCCAATGCCAGGAAAACTCCATCGACCCGGTGCATTTCGAGTGGACGCACAATAACTGGATGACCCGGATGTCGGGCGCCCTGGGGCCTTACGTGCCCACCCACACCAAGCTCGACTTTGACGAGTTCGATTACGGTCTCATCTACCGCCGCCTGCGTGGCACGGAAGCCGAAAGCAACATCATGTGGACCGTCGGGCGCGTCACGCTATGGCCCAACGGGTTCTACCTGGGCCACCATTTCGAATGGCGGGTTCCCATCGACGACGAAAACACCTTGAGCGTACTTTGGGTGTTCTGCAAGGTGCCCAAAGAGCAAGAGCCCTATGTGCAAGAGCGCATTCCCTCGTGGCACGGCCCGGTCAAAGACCCTGAAACGGGGCGGTGGATCACCAGCCATGTAGCCAACCAGGATTTCGTCGTCTGGGCGGGGCAGGGCGCCATCACCGACCGCACGCAAGAGCGGCTGGGGCAAAGCGACAAGGGCATCGTCATGATGCGCCAGCGTTTCTTCCGCGAATTCGAGGAAATGCGCACGAATCCGGATTTCATTCCAAAAGGGCTGATCCTGGATCCGGAACAGAACCACGACATCAAGCTGCCATCGGCCTGCTGGGAAGAGCTCAAGTACGGCCTGCCCCGCGAACAGTTGGCGGCGCATCCTCTGCTCGGCCCATATTTTGGGGAGTTTTTCGGCCAGGCCGGCCAGCCGGAATCGGTGCGGCAGGCCTATGAACAGGCCATTGGGCAAAAGATAGAGCGGTCCACGGTCTTCAAGGTGCACGGCAGCAGCCACGAAGAAGAACATGCCTGAACCAGACGAACGCGCCCGAATCCAGGTAGCGGCGTCAGGCCTCAAGCGCTGATCCGGCAGACGGCCGACCGCCGTTTGGCCGGCCCGTTTACCGCAGCGCAGCTTGCATCAAACTCCGACTCGTCCGAGAATTGAGACGTCTGAAGAGCGTTGGAGGACTGCATGCGAGTCCTGGTTATTGGCGGTACGGGTTTTATCGGGCGGCATGTGGTGGCTCGTCTCAGCAAAGCGGATCATGCGGTCATTGTGCCCACGCGCCGCTATCAGCATGGCCGCGACCTGCTGGTCTACCCCGGCTTGAACCTCATCAGCGCCGACGTCCATGACGACCAGGCGCTCGAGGCGCTGCTTGGCGAGGCCGATGCGGTCATCAACCTCGCGGGAATCCTGCACAGCCGTTCCGGTTCGCCCTACGGGCCCGACTTCAAGCTCGTCCACGTCGATCTTCCCCGGCGCGTTGCGGCGGCCTGTCGCAGGCTGGGTGTGAAGCGCTTGCTGCATGTCAGCGCGCTTGGGGCCAGCGCCGAAGGCCCCAGCGGCTATCTGCGCTCCAAAGCGGCGGGCGAGGCGGCCGTGCTGGCCGAGTTCGCCTCCTACCCGGAAGGGGCCTGCACCCTGTTCCGGCCGTCGGTGGTGTTCGGGCCGGAAGACAATTTCATGAATATGTTCGCATGCCTGGCGCGCTGGCTGCCGGTCATTCCCTTGGCCCGCTCGCAGGCCCGTCTGCAGCCGGTGTACGTGGGCGACGTGGCCAACGCCATCGTGGGCGCCCTGAGCAATTCGCGCACTTACGGGCGAACGTATGCCTTGGCGGGCTTTGCCGATTACTCGCTGGGCGAGCTGGTGGAACTGGCTGCCCGCTGGTCGGGCCATCCGCGGCATGTGCTGCCCATCCCCGTGTTCCTGGGGCGCTTGCAGGCTTTTGCCTTCGAGTGCCTGCCGGGCGAACCTCTTTTGTCGCGCGACAATCTGGATTCGCTCGCGGTGGACAACGTTTGCGAAGTGCCCATGGCGCTCGAATTGGGCAGCGTTCCCATGCCGCTTGAATCCGTGGCCCCGGCCTACCTGGCCCGCCGGAGCAAGGCGCTGGTGCATCTCTAGGCGGCGCGGCTCAATGGCTCCGGCTGCATGGCCGAAGCAGGGCCCATGCCGTTTCCGATTGCGATTCGGTTGTACTATTGGCGGAGCGTGGCGCGGCCGCGTCCTTGCTATGGATAATGAAAGGAGTTGAGAGTGGATCAAGAATTGAAAGATCGCCTGGCGATTCGGGACCTGGTCGAGAACTGGGCGATATGGCGCGACGCCGGCGACTGGGAGCGGTTTGCAACGGTTTGGCATGACGATGGCGTCATGATGGCGACCTGGTTCCAGGGCTCGGCGGCCGACTTCATCCGCGTCACCCAGGAAGGGTGGAAAAAGGGCGTCAGCATTCTGCATTTTCTTGGCGGCTCGTCCATCGACCTGGCCGGCGATCGCGCCATCATTCAAACCAAGATGACGATCTCGCAGCGCGGCGACGTCCAGGGTGTTTTGTGCGACGTGGTCTGCACCGGCCGTTTTTACGATTTTCTTGAAAAGCGCAATGGCCGCTGGGGCATGGTGCTGCGCCAGCCCATTTATGAAAAAGACCGTGTCGATCCCCTCGATCCTTCAGCGAAGCTGGAAATCGACGCCAAGGCGCTGGCGACATTCCCATACGGCTACCAGCATCTGGCCTATATTCAAACCCAGATCGGCTACAAGGTGAAAATGGATATGCCCCAGCTCACAGGCGCTGAAGTCGAGGCCTTGTACGCGCGCGGCAAGAAGTGGCTCGAGGGCGGTTCGCTATAGGCCATAGGCTGTTGCGGCTGTTGGCGCATCACAAAAAAACACCCCGCCGGATATTTCCAGGCGGGGTGTTTTCATGTCGGGGCGCGGCGGCTCAGTCCACGGCCTTGACCATGTCCTCGATGACTTTTTTGGCGTCGCCGAACACCATCATGGTCTTGTCCATGTAGAACAGTTCGTTGTCCAGGCCCGCGTAGCCCGCCGCCATGGAGCGCTTGTTCACGATGACCGTGCGCGCCTTGTAGGCCTCCAGGATGGGCATGCCGGCAATCGGCGATTGCGGGTCGTTCTTGGCGGCTGGGTTGACCACGTCGTTGGCGCCCAGCACCAGCACCACGTCGGTCTGCGCGAACTCGCCGTTGATGTCCTCCATTTCGAAGACCTGGTCGTAGGGCACTTCGGCTTCGGCCAGCAGCACGTTCATGTGGCCCGGCATGCGGCCGGCCACCGGGTGGATGGCGTACTTCACGGTCACGCCCTTCTCGGTGAGCTTCTCGGCCAGTTCCTTGAGGGCGTGCTGGGCGCGCGCCACCGCCAGGCCGTAGCCGGGCACGATGGTGACCGATTCGGCGTTGCTCATGAGGAAGGCCGCGTCGTCCGGGCTGCCCGACTTGACGTTGCGCTGGGCCTGGGCGCCGCCTTGCGAGGCCGAGGCCTCGGTGCCGAAGCCGCCCAGAATCACGTTGAAGAACGAGCGGTTCATGGCCTTGCACATGATGTACGACAGGATGGCGCCCGACGAGCCCACCAGCGAGCCCGCGATGATGAGCATGGGGTTGTTCAGCGAGAAGCCGATGCCGGCTGCGGCCCATCCCGAATAGCTGTTCAGCATGGACACCACCACCGGCATGTCGGCGCCGCCGATGGGGATGATGATGAGCACGCCGAGGATGAAGGCGAGCACCGTCATGATGATGAAGGGCAGCCATTGCTGCGTGCCCATGAACCACAGGCCGCAAGCCACCATGACCACGGCCAGGGCCAGGTTCAGCAAGTGCTGCCCGCCGAACGACACCGGCGCGCCCTGGAACAGGCGGAACTTGTATTTGCCCGAGAGCTTGCCGAAGGCGATGACCGAGCCCGAGAAGGTGATGGCGCCGACGAATGTGCCGATGAAGAGCTCCAGCCGGTTGCCCACGGGCAGGGGCTGGCCTTCGGCGGCAAGGTTGAAGGCGTGGGGTTCGGCCACGATGGCCACGGCGATGGCCACGGCCGCCAGGCCGATCATGCTGTGCATGAAGGCCACGAGCTCGGGCATCTTGGTCATTTCGACGCGCTTGGCCATGGTGGTGCCGATGGCGCCGCCGATGACCAGGCCCAGCACGATCCAGCCCAGGCCGGCCACGGCCATGCCTTCCTTGGCGACGCCGACGATGAGCGCCGCCGTGGTCAGTACGGCGATGGCCATGCCGACCATGCCGAAGGTGTTGCCGCGCCGCGAGGAGGTGGGATGCGACAGGCCCTTGAGCGCCTGGATGAAGCAGACGGACGCAACAAGGTAGAGAAAGGTGACGAGGTTGATGGAGATCATGCTTTGCCTCCCTGGGCCGGCTTTTTCTCTTTTTTCTTGAACATTTCCAGCATGCGGCGCGTGACCAGGAAGCCCCCGAAGACGTTGACCGCGGCCAGGGCCACGGCGAACACGCCCATGAAGCGGGCCAGCCCGCCTTCGGTCAGCCCGGCGGCCAGCATGGCGCCCACGATGATGATGGCCGAGATGGCATTGGTAACGGCCATGAGCGGCGTATGCAGGGCGGGGGTGACGTTCCACACCACGTGGAAGCCCACGTAGATGGCCAGAATGAAGATGATGAGGTTGAGCAAGGTTGGGTTGACCGCTTCCATCAGGCGCTCCTTAGCAGGTTGCCGTCGCTGCACATCAGGCAGGCCGCGACGATTTCGTCTTCGCGCTGAATGGCCAACTGGCCTTCGGCGCCGGTAATGAGTTTCAGAAAATCCAGGATGTTGCGGGCGTACAGGGCCGATGCATCGGTGGCCACCATGGCGGGCAGATTGCTGTAGCCGATGAGGGTTACGCCGTGTTTTTGCACCACCTGGTCTTTTTCGGAAAGCGGGCAATTGCCGCCGCGCTCGACGGCCAGGTCCACAATGACCGAGCCGGGCTTCATGCTTTGCACGGTTTCCTCGGAAATCAGCGTGGGAGCTGGACGTCCGGGAATCAGGGCGGTACTGATGATGATGTCGGCCTGCTTGCAGCGTTCGGAGACCAGGGCGGCCTGGCGCGCCATCCAGGCCGCGGGCATGGGGCGCGCGTAGCCGCCCACGCCTTGGGCGATTTCGCGTTCTTCGTCGGTTTCGAAGGGCACGTCGATGAACTTGGCGCCCAGGGATTCGATTTGTTCCTTGGCCGCCGGGCGCACGTCGGACGCCTCGACCACGGCGCCCAGGCGCTTGGCCGTGGCAATGGCCTGCAGGCCGGCCACGCCCGCGCCCAGCACGACCACCCTGGCGGCCTTCAGCGTACCGGCCGCCGTCATCATCATGGGAAAGAGGCGGCCATACTGGTTGGCGGCCAGCAACACGGCCTTGTAGCCGCTTAGGTTGGCCTGTGAAGACAGGACATCCAGGCTTTGAGCGCGCGTGATGCGCGGCGCGGCCTCGAGGGCGAAGGCGGTAAGGCCCGCCGAGG